>DATDAQ010000001.1:0-4875 GCA_036525295.1 Solirubrobacterales bacterium
CCTTCGAACCCCAGTCAGGGGCAGATCTCGTGCCTAGAGTTCGGCGCAGATAGCGAAGGCCTCGACCGACCAGTTGCCGGCGCCGACACCGTCTACATCGCGGCCGAACGCGGACCAACCGGTGCGCGACGTGCCCGACACGAACGGATTCGAGCCCGTCACGGCCACGTCTTTGAGTTCTCCGTTCACCCGCGCACCGCCGCCGATGACCTGCTTGCCGGAGGGGCAGTTGGCGGTCGCGCTCTTGGAGGTTTCTTCGTTGTTGCCGCTTTCCGCGTTGACGTAGGTGACGTTCCTGACCAGCTGGGCGAGGAAGCTCGAGGCCAGTTTGCCGCTGGTGACCGAGCCGCTGGCCAGCTTGCTCTCGCTAACGGCCCCATTCTTGATCTTCGGTTCCGTGACCACCTGGCCGCCGAGCTGGCCGGACCGCACCGAGCCGTTGGCGAGCTGGCTGGAGCCGATCGTCGCGGGAGCGATCTTCGCCCCGGTGACGGCGCCGTTGCGCAGCTTCGGCGTGGTCACCGCGCCGTTCTTGAGCTTCGCCGTCGTCACCGCGCCGTTGGCGATGCTCGCCGTCTTCACGGAGTTCTTGCTCGCGGTCTTCGCCGCCACCGCGGCGCCGCTCAGGGCTACGAACAGGGCGATGCAGGCGATCACAGTGGCTGGATTCAGGTGCCTCTTCATAGGCTTCAACTCGTTCCTCTCGTTTCGTGGTTCAAACGCCGAACGGCTGCTTGCGCGGTTCGGCCAAGTCGTCCAGGATTCGCTCTAGATCGGTCTCCGCGAGGCCGGAGTCGCTCCCAGCGCGCAACTGCACGCGCGTGCCGAAGCCCTTCTCGGCCATCGTCACCTCTACCCCTTCGACACTGGCGACCAACTCCGCCAGCTCGGGCTCGGACTTCATCAGCGTCCGCGAGACCTCGATCATGCCGCCCGCTTCAACTACGAAGGGACCGTTCCTGCCCAGCAACGGGGCTTGGGCGAGACGGTGCAGGTGCGCGCTACCGCCCGAGCAGGGTGGCGACGCCTCTCACATCCGGGACGACATGGGGCAGGCCGGGGACATCGCCAAAACCGTTGTCCGCCGAGACCATCGCCGTCGCTCCGGCCGAGGTCGCGGCGGCGGCAAGGACCGCATCGAAGGCGCCGAGGCTGGAGGTGCGCTCGAACAGCCCCAAGCCATCGCGAAGGCCCTCGCCGCCGATGACGAGCAGAGGGGATAGGAGCTCCGTGTAATCGCGTCCCAGCGAAGCGGCATCGGCACGGTCGCGCCTCCGAGCCCTCACATGGACGAACTCCTGAATGACCTCGACCGAAGTGGTGGCCTGGATGTCGCCTCTCGCGATCGCATCGATCAGCTCGCGGCAAGGACCGCGGAGAGGGTGCTCTATGCCCTTGGCGTAGACGAGGACGGTGGTGTCGAGAACGATCACGCTCGACGCAGGCGCAGGGCCTCGAGCTCTGCCTTCAACTCCGGCACGTCGGGGACATCCATGTCCGCGGCGTCGAGCAGTCGGCGCCCAGCGGCCTCGCGCCGGTCCGAGGAAGCGATCACACCGCGATCGATCGCCTCCCTCACCACGGTCGCCACGGAGACGCCCCGTTCGCGCGCAGCAGTCGTTATGCGCGAGTGACGCTCGTCGTCGAGGAGGATCTGCAGCCGATGCTCAAGTGACATGAGCATACATTAGCATGCTCAAAAGAAGGCGCCGCCCTTGTACTCGCCGAAAACGTCGCGCATCGCGCCGCAGACCTCGCCGATCGAGGCGTTGGCGGCGAGCGCGGCGCGGATCGGGTGCAGGAGGTTGCCCTCGCCGCGGGCGACGTCGCGCAGGCTCTCCAGCTTCTCCTCGACCGCGGCCTGGTCGCGCCCCTGCTTGAACGTCTTCAGGCGGGCCAGTTGGCGCTCCTCGGCCTCGGGGTCGACCCGAAGGATGTCGACGTCGTCGACCTGGTCGGTGACGTACTTGTTGACGCCGACGATGATGTCCTGGCCGGACTTGTAGCGCTCGTGGTAGGAGTGTGCAGACTCCTCGATCTCGCGCTGCATGAACTCCAGCGCCTCGACCGAGCCGCCCATCCCTTCGACCTTCTCCATCAGCTCCCAGGAGCGGGCCTCGATCTCGTCGGTCAGCGACTCGACGAAGTAGGAGCCGGCGAAGGGATCGACGGTGTCGGCGGCTCCCGACTCGTGGGCGAGCACCTGTTGGGTGCGCAGCGCGATCCGGGCTGAGCGCTCGGTCGGCAGCGCCAGCGCCTCGTCGAAGCCGTTGGTGTGGAGGCTCTGGGTGCCGCCGCAGACGGCGGCGAAGCCCTGCAGGGCCACTCGGATGATGTTGACCTCGGGCTGCTGGGCCTGCAGCGTGACCCCGCCCGTCTGTGTGTGGAAGCGGATCTTCATCGAGTTGGGGTTCTCGGCGCCGAACCGCTCGGCGACGATCTTCGCCCACATCCGCCGCACCGCGCGGAACTTGGCGATCTCCTGGAAGACGTTGTTGTGGCCATTGAAGAAGAAGGCGAGGCGGGGGGCGAACTCGTCGATCTTGAGGCCCCTCTCCAGCGCCGCCTCGACGTAGGCGATCGCGTTGGAGAGCGTGAACGCCACCTCCTGCACGGCCGAACAGCCCTTCTCGCGGATGTGGTAGCCGGAGATCGAGATCGTGTTCCATTTCGGCACGTTCTCGCGGCAGTACTCGAAGATGTCGGTGGTGAGGCGCATCGTCGGCACCGGCGGATAGATGTAGTTGCCGCGCGCCATGTACTCCTTCAGCACGTCGTTCTGGACGGTGCCGCGCAGCTTCTCGGACGGGACCCCCTGTTCCTCGCCGACCAGCTCGTAGAGCAGCAGCAGGATCGCGGCCGGCGCGTTGATCGTCATCGAGGTCGAGACGCCGTCGAGGGGGATCTCCTCGAAGCAGATCCGCATGTCCTCGATCGTGTCGATCGGGACGCCGGTGCGGCCGACCTCGCCGCGGCAGAGCGGGTCGTCGGAGTCGCGGCCGAGCTGGGTCGGCAGGTCGAAGGCCATCGAGAGGCCGGTGGACCCATGTTCGATCAGGTAGCGATAGCGCTCGTTGGTGTCCTCGGGCGTGGCGAAGCCGGCGTATTGGCGCATCGTCCAGAGCCGATCGCGGTACATCCCGTCGTGGATGCCGCGCGTGAAAGGGGGCGCTCCCGACTCGCCAAGGCGCTCCTCGAGCCCTGGTGCGACGTCGTCCTCGTCATAAACACGCTGGATCTCAATACCGGAATCGGTGAAGACGCGCTCGTCGTCAGGGCCGACGAGGGGCGCGATCGTGCGGTGGGTCTCTTCTGTGGCCATATCGACAGGATATGCGGGTATCCCGCGCGCTTGCGGCCGACCGGAACATTGCGGCCAATTACGGTTTGTTGAGATGCAGGCCGGGAATAATCTTGGCTGCAAATCGACATGCCGTAAGTCGCCAATCGGGACAGCAGGGGGCGGCAGCAAAACGGAGGATCGATATGAGAGAAGTGACCCAGCCGGTAAGGGCCCGGAGGACGATGCCGTCAGCGGTAGCAGTGGTCGCCGCACTGGCTGCGTTGCTCGCCTTCGCGCCTCTTGCCTCGGCCACCAGCGACCCGCTCGCCAGCGGTACGACGAGCATCACCCTCAACAAGGGCTTCTTCAAGAAGCTGAAGAAGAACGGCGTGAAGGTGCTCAAGGTGAGCCCCGCCACGCTGAAGAACCGCAAGGTGGGGCTACCCGTGACCGGCGGTTCGCTGGACCCGATCACCGGTGCCGGCACGGTCGAACACAGCGGCGGCATCAAGTTCAAGCGCGGCAAAAAGACCGCCACGGTCAACACCCTGGTGCTCGAATCCGCGACGTCCTCGCTGAAAGCCAAGGTCGCCGGAAAGACGATGAAGCTCGCGTCGGTAAAGGGCTACACCTCCAGCCGCAACGGCTTCGGCACGAACGTCAGCATCTCCGCCCTGAAGCTCACCGGCAAGGCCGCCAAGCAGCTGAACAAGAAGCTCGGCTTCACCGGCAAGAAGAAGAACAAGCAGGGCAAGAAGGTGCCCGTCAAGCCGCTGTTCAAGGGCAACCAGACCCTCGGTAGCTCCGCCAGCGAAACCCAGCCGAAAACGGTCGCGGTGCTGCCCACCGGCAGCGCAACGCTCGCGCTGAGCCAATCGGCTGCCGAAAAACTGAACAATGTCGGCCCTCAGCCCGAATTCCCCAAACCGGGGCCGTTTGCGGTGAAACTGGGCACAGTCTCACCCACGTCTGTCATCGCCGCCGGTCCTCCGCCGACGCTGGGCTTCCCGATCGGCGGCGGCACGATGTCGCCGACGGCTTCAGCCGGAACGCTTCAGACCCTGGGCGGCGTGACGCTGACCCAGAGCCTGGAAGCTGCTCCGCCCCCCGGCACCAAAGGCGTCACGACGCTGACGATGAAAGACATCTGGGTCGACATGAGCACGAAGGTCGCCACAGTGGAAGTGTCGATCGAAAACCCGAAAACCCCGGAAGCCAACCTCGGCAACCTGGGACGGTCCTCGATCGCCGACATCGTTTTGACCGGAGCCGTGGTCAGCTCCGACCCGGCGACCCACACGATCAGCGTGCTCAACGCGTCCGCGACCCTGCAGGCCGTTACCGCGGAGACCCTGAACTCGGTGTTCATCACGCCGATCGAAAAAGCAACCGGGGAACCGCAGGAAAAGTTCGCCGCCGGAGATCCCCTGGGGATCTTCTCCTTCACGGCGACGACGCAGTAACGACGCTCGTCAGAGAAACAGCGGAGAGGGCGGCCTACGGGCCGCCCTCTCTTTGCCACAAGCTCCACGCCGATCGCCGGCTGGGCCTCCGCGCGGACAAGGCCTTTGGGTATCGACTCGCCGGACACT
>DATDAQ010000002.1:0-16386 GCA_036525295.1 Solirubrobacterales bacterium
CCCGCCGCGCGTTTTGGGGTGGGGCGCAGGCGTCCCCCGCCCCAACCGCTATCGCGTCGGCGGGCTGATCTGTTCGACTGGGAGCACTGCCCCGCGGACGTGCTGTTTGCGCGGCAGGCGGAAGTAGTCGCGGATCGAGCCACGGATCATGCTGCGCAGTGCGAAGAGAGCGATCACGCCGCCGATAATCGAGTAGATCCAGCCGCGGACCATGAAGCCCTCGGCGAAGATGCCGCACACGGCCAGGGCCAGGGCGAAGGCGAAGACCGCCGGTGCCCACGAGGAGCTGGGCGGGTGGACCTGCTCCCCCGGCTCGGGTATGTGCCTGTGCTCGGGGCTCATGAGGCGACGTAGAGGACCGCCACCAGGAAGCTGAGGGCGAAGACGGCTGCGGCGATGCCGCCGGCGAGGAGGCCGGCGGAGATGCTCGATCTTGCTGTCTCGCGGTCCACGAGCGGATTTCTACTAGAAGAGCCGGTCGAGCGGCATCGCCACGAAGAGCAGTGCCAGGTAGGCGAGCGAGAAGAGGTAGGTGCGCAGCGCCCAGCGGCGATCGGCGCTGCGCAGCAGGCGAACGGCGCAATAGATGAACCCGGCCCCGAGCGTCATCGAGGCGACCAGGTACTCGGCGCCGAAGCCGCCGGCGCAGAAGGGCAGCTGGGTCACGGCGTAGAGGAGCACCGTGTAGAGGAGGATCTGGCGGCGGGTCTCGTCCTCGCCGCGCACGACCGGAAGCATCGGGATGCCGGCCTTCGCGTACTCGTCCTTCATCAGCAGCGAGAGCGCCCAGAAGTGGGGCGGGGTCCAGAAGAAGACGATCGCGAAGAGGTAGAAGGCGGTGCCGCTGAGCCCGCCCGTGACGGCCGCCCAAGCGACCAGCGGCGGCACCGCGCCGGCCGCCCCGCCGATCACGATGTTCTGGGGCGTGCTGCGCTTGAGCCAGAGCGTGTAGACGAAGACGTAGCCGAACAGGCCCGAGATCGAGAGCGCCGCCGCCAGCGGGTTGACCGTCAGCGCCAGCAGGGCGAAGGAGGCGCAGCCGAGCAGGGCCCCGAAGGCGATCGCGGCCTGGGGCGAGATTCGCCCTGCCGCCACCGGCCGGGTCGCGGTGCGGGTCATGATCCGGTCGATGTCGCGGTCGATCGCGTGGTTGATCGCGCCGGCGCCTCCGGCCGAGAGAGCGCCACCGAGGCAGACCAGGAAGACGAGGCCGAGCGAGGGGTCGCCCGCCACGTACATCGTCGTGACCGTGGTCAGCAGCAGCAGCGACTGCACCTTCGGCTTGGTCAGCGTCAGGTAGTCGCGCAGGACCGTCAGGGACGCTGGCCGACGCGATACCGTCGCCGCAGTCGCACTCATAGGCAGGGATCGCGCTTCGCTCGCTGCACGAAGAACCAGAGATGCACGCTTGCTCGCTCCGCGCTCACAGGCGTCAGGCTACCGGCTGCTTCTCAGGCGCCGCCGGCGCTGGCCGGCTCGTGCGGTGGGCGATCGCGTCGCGGATGTCGCGCATCGGCCGGTCGCTGCGCACGTCGGGCAGCACGTCGAAGTTGTGTGGCTCCGGCGGCGAGAGCGCGAACCACTCGAGCGACTCGCCGCCCCACTGGTCATGGCCGGCGCGGGCGCCGCCGGTGCGGCTGAGGATCGCGTTGACGAGCGTCAGGACGATTCCCGTGGCCAGGACCAGGGCCCCGATCGAGGCGATCAGGTTGAGGGCGCTGACGCCCGTGCCGCTGAAGAACTTGTAGGCGTCGACGACCTCGCCGTGCTCGCCGCCGGCGAAGAAGAGCGGCACGAAGGCCAGCAGGGTGCCGAGGCCCATGGTCCAGAACGAGATCCGCGCCATCGTCTCGCCCATCGTCCGCCCGGTCATCTTCGGGAACCAGTAGTGCAGGGCGGCAAAGCCGCCGAAGACGGCGCCGCCGACGAGGGCGAAGTGGGTCGCCGCCGTGGAGTCGGTGGTGTGCTGCAGGCGCCAGGCGACGGCGACCATCGAGTGAGAGATCTCCGAGGCGAGGCCGATCGAGATCGCCGAGATCGCGCCGAGGGCGAAGAGCAGCGGGGCGCGCATCTGCAGGGCGCCGCCGATCATCGTCGCGATCAGGTTGTAGACGACGAGGCCGAAGGGGACGATCAGCGCCAGCGACATCAGCATCGCGTAGTACATCCAGCCGATCCCTATCGGCGCGGTCATCATGTTCTGCATCCAGGCCAGGGTGCCGATCACGGCGATCGCGACCAGCGATCCGACCACGACGCGGCGTCCCTGCAGGGGCCGGCGGGCGAAGACCGGGACGATCTCGGCGATCGCCGCCAGGGCCGTGATCAGGATCAGCATGTAGGCGCCGGTGAAGAAGATCCAGCTCAGGTGCTCCCAGAGCAGCGGCGACCCGCCCGAGCCGTCGGCGAAGAAGATGCCGTCGAAGTTGCGGTCGATCAGCAGCATCGCGATCGCGCCCAGCATCACGGGACCGATCACGAGCAACAGCCAGGAGCAGATCGCGGCCGCCCAGGTGAAGACCGGCAGCCGGCGCCAGGCCATGCCCGGCGCGCGCAGCCTGTGCAGCGTCGCGACCAGGTTGATCGCGATCAGGACGAAGCCGAGAGTGATGAGCCCGTTGGCGGCGGCCCAGGCATCGACCCCGTTGTTGGGTAGGAAGGCCAGCTCGGAGAGCGGTGCCAGCGGGTTGACTCCGGCCTCCGACGGGGTGAAGAGAAAGCCGGAGTAGAGGACTGTCGCACCGGCGATGTAGAGCCAGAGCCCGATCTGCCCGATGCGCGGGAGGGCTGTGCCCCGCGCCCCCGCCTGCAGCGGCGCCAGGTAGTAGAAGAGGCCGAGCGCCAATGGGATCGCGAAGAGGAAGATCGCCGTGGCGCCGTAGAGCGAGAGCATCCGGTTGAAGGTGACCGGCGTCAGGAACGTGTTCTCGGGGATCGCCAGCTGCAGGCGCATCAGCAGGAGCTCCACCAGGGCGATGAAGAGGAAGCCGAGCGCGGCGACGATCATCGTGCGGCCGACATCCTTGTGATCGGCGCTGCCGGCGATCTCCATCCAGCGCGGGCGGCGCCGGGGGAAGCCGCCGGCGACGAGCTCGGGACGGGCTCCGCTCATGGCGTTTCTCCCTCTTCGATCAGGCCCACGACGCGGTCCTGGGCGGCCTGGATGTCGGCTTTCTGGGTCTCGAGGAAGTCTTCGTACTCCGCTGCCGAGACGACCTCGACGGCGGTGCGCATCGCGGCATAGGCCTGGCCCGAGAAGGTCGCCGACTGGCCCTCGTAGAGGCCCTCCTCGTCAGCCCGGAAGACGACGTGGTTCGTCTTGCCCGGGACGGCGTCGCGCTTGCCAGCCAGCTGCGGCACGTCCCAGGTGTGGATCACGTCGGTGGAGACGAGGTCGAGTTCGACCGTGGTGTCCACCGGCACGACGAGCTTGTAATAGGAGTAGGCGGAGTTCGGGTAGTCGTAGCGCCAGAGCCACTGCTGGCCGGTCGCCTGGATCAGCAGCGGCGCCGAGCGGGCCGAGGCGAGGCCTGTCGACCCGGTGGCCGGAGTCTCGCGTGCCTTCCCCGTGTAGACGAGGCTGACGACGAAGATCGCGGCGGCGAAGGCGGTGAGCAGGGCGCCGACCCTGAACTGGGTGTGCCGCTCGGTCGCCGACTCTCCGACGCCGGCACCGCGAGCCCCGCGACGGCGCAGCGCGTAGACCAGCGCGCCGTTGATCGCGACGACGACGATCGTCGCGGCGACGAAGCCGATCCAAAGCAGGGTTTCGATCTGGTCGGTGCCAGGGGAGTGAGGCGCCAAAGCGCGGCCATTCTAATCACGCGCGAGGGCATGACGCCGCGCCCGTCGTTTCCCCCGGGGCGGCAGGAGGCCTCCTATACTCGCCGACCCTATGCGCAGGCGATCCCGGCCATCTCCCGCGCTTCGCGTGGCCCTGCGCGCCGGGGCCGCCGGCGCAGTCGCCGCCGCGGTCGCCGTGCCGCTGCTGCGACGGCGCCTGCGAGTGCCGGCCGAGGTGACGGTCGCGAGCTGCGCCGCCGGGCCTCTCGCGCTCGCGGTTCTCTACCCGCGTTCGCGCAAGCGCGACGTGGCTCTCTTCGCGATGCAGATGTGGGCATTCACGATGGTGCACGAGCTGCCCTACGACGATCCCGAGCGCCTGCGCCGGCGCCTGCGGGCTCGCTACCCGATCGCGGTCGACCGCGCGATCGGGTTCGGCCGGCTGCCCAACGCCCGCCTCCAGGGCGCCCTGGCTCGCTTCCGTCGCGTCGACTCCTTGGACCGCGTTCTCACCTGGGTGCACTGGCTCTGGTTCCTCGAGCCCTACATCGCCCTGCTCTGGATCCTCCTTCGTCACCCCGAGCGCTTCCCGCGGGCCGCGCGCCAGATGGCCGCGGTCTTCGACCTCGGCTGCGTCGGCTACTTCGCGGTCCCGACGGCGCCGCCGTGGTGGGCCTCCGAGCAGGGCCTGACCGGGGAAGAGGTGCGGCGGATCATGGTCGGCGTCGGCGAGGAGACCTGGCGCTCGGCCTGGCCGGCGATGTACGGCGCGCTCGGGGGGAACCCCTGGGCGGCGATGCCCTCGCTGCACTTCGCCACCTCGACGATGGCGGCGATCTCGCTCTCCGAAGCGGGACGGGCCGAGGGCGCGATCGGGTGGGGGTATGCGACGGCGCTCGGCTTCGGGCTCGTCTACCTGGGCGAGCACTACGTCACCGACCTGCTGGCCGGCGCCGGCCTCGTCGCCACCGTGCGGCGCGGCGAGCCGCTCGCCGAACCGGCTGTCCACGCGGTCAACCGCGGCCTGCGCCGGTTGGAGCGCCTCGCCAACGGGTAGCTTCCCTTAAGTGTCTCCAGAGGGTTCGGCGAACGGCGGCGATCCCGCTGAGCTTCCGATCTTCACGCGGCGACGGGCTGCCCAGACAACGCTGCTCGTCCTCGTCGTGCTGGTCGCGATCTACTTCCTCTTCCCGCGGCTGGTCGGCCTCGGCGACGCGCTCGGCAAGCTCGGCGAAGCCGACCTCCTCTGGGTCGCGATCGCGATCGGCTTCAACGTCGTTGCGATCGCCACCTACGTGGCCCTGTTCAAAGCCGTGGTCGGCGGCGACGTCCTGCCGCTGAGCTGGAAGGAGACCTACGAGATCAACATGGCGGGGCTCGCCGCGACCCGCCTCTTCTCGGCCGGGGGCGCAGGCGGCATCGTGCTCAGCTTCTGGGCGCTGCTCAAAGCCGGGATGCCGCGGCACGAGGCGGGGAGGCGGATGGTCGCCTTCCTCGCGCTGCAGTACGTGTTCTATCCCGTCGCGCTGATCGTCTGCGGGGTCCTGTTGCGCACCGGAGTCGTGCCCGGCAAGGGCTCGGTCGAGCTGACCATCGTCCCGGCGGGAGTAGCGGGCGTGCTCCTGGGAATCGGTTTGCTGATGGCCCTGATCCCACCGGACGTCGGACGCAGGCTCGCCTCGCTGGCCAGGGGGGAGCGGAGCAAGGCGATCGTCGCCAACGTCGCAAAGGTGCCGGCTGTCGCCGGCGAGGGGCTCAGGTTCACCGCAGGCCTCTTCGCCAGCCCATCGCGCGGGGGCTTGGCCGTGGTCGGCGCCGCCGGCTTCTGGGCCGCCAACATCGGCATCCTCTGGGCCTCGTTCAAGGCCTTCGGCGTGCACGTCCCACTGGCGGTGGTGATCCAGGGCTTCTTCCTCGGCATGGTCGCCAACCTCTTCCCGCTCGCGCCCGCGGGCGTCGGCGCGGTGGATGCGGGGATGATCGGCGCCTTCGTCCTCTTCGGAATCCCCGAGGAGACGGTCTTCCCGGCTGTGCTGGTCTACCGCCTGGTCGCCTTCTGGATGCCGCTGCCCCTCGGCCTGGTCGCCTTCTTCCAGCTCCGCCACACGGCCCATCGCTGGGAAGTCGAGGGCCTGCCGATTGACCGCGACGCTACTATACAAAGTGAAGTATTGGAAACGCCACTAGACTCGGGACGGACATGACAGAGGCCAGGAAAGTCGAGAACACGCTCGTCGTCGGCGGCGGTCCCGCCGGCTACACCGCCGCGCTCTACACGGCGCGCGCCAACCTCGAGCCCCTCGTCTTCGAGGGGTTCCAGTGGGGCGGGCAGCTGCAGAACACGACCGACGTCGAGAACTACCCCGGATACCCCGAGGGGATCATGGGTCCGGAGATGATGAGCCAGTTCCGCGCCCAGGCCGAGCGCTTCGGGACGCGCTTCGTCACCGATGACGTCGACCGGATCGAGCTCTCCGACGGTGGCGTGCAGAAGGTCTACCTCGGCGACGAGGAGCATCTGGCGAGGACCGTGATCCTGGCGATGGGGGCCGAGCCGCGGCGGCTCGGCGTTCCCGGTGAGATGGAGCTGGGCGGTCGCGGCGTCTCCACCTGTGGTGTCTGCGACGGGGCCTTCTTCAAGGATCAGCGGGTGATCGTGATCGGCGGCGGCGACTCGGCGATGGAGGACTCGATCTTCATCTCCAAGTTTGCGAGTCAGCTGACCGTGGTCAACCGCCGCGACGAGTTCCGCGCCTCGAAGATCATGTTCGAGCGGGCGAAGGAGCGCGGCAACATCGACTTCAAGACCCCCTTCGTCGCCGAGGAGTTCGTCGCCGGCGAGGACGGCAAGCTCGGCCACGTGCGTCTGCGCAACGCCGAGACCGGCGAGACCGAGGACCTCGAGACCGACGGCGCCTTCATCGCGATCGGCCACATCCCGAAATCGGAGATCGTGGTCGGCCAGGTCGACACCGACGAGGACGGCTACATCGTCACCCAGCCCGGCTCGACCAGGACCAACCTGGCCGGAGTCTTCGCGGTCGGCGACGTCGTCGACCACACCTACCGCCAGGCGGTCACCGCCGCCGGCACCGGCTGCATGGGCGCCCTCGACGCCGAGTGGTACCTGCGCGACACCCCGCCCTCGCCCGAGGCCCACTGGATGACCGGCGGCGAGCCGGTCGAGATCGCCCCCACGCCTGGGTCCTAGAGGGCGCCCTGCTCTAACGGCACAGCGTCAGGATCACTCCGCCCAAGGCAAAGAGAGCCCAGGCAGCGGCTATCGCTCGCGGCAAGAGGCTCTCGGTGAGGATCGCGCTGCCTTGGGCTTGACGAGGCGAGAAATGGGCTCCAGTATGTGGAAACTCCACCTGGACTGGCGATTGATCGGGAGGTGATCTAAGGGCTTCCCACTGCCTCTCCCAACTCTCATAATTCAGCTGTGCCGCCAGCTCCCGTATCTGCTTGCGTCGGAAGTCCGCATAGACCACATGGCGCTGCTGGAGCCTGTCCCAGATCCAGCAGATCAAGAGGCCGAACCCCGCAAGCGCGATACCGGTTGAGAGCGCTATTCCCCAGGGAGGTCTTGCGTTGATCAGGGCGCTGGCGGCCACGGCGAGGAAAGCATTGGTTCCGAGCAGGACGGTGTTTCGTTGCTGGCGCAGGCCCTCCTCGTGCTTCCAAAGGTCGAGATTCAGACGGAGCTCATCGCCGAGGTCCTCTTTCGATCGCTGCGACTGCGCGGAAGGCATCAGACTTTGCTGACCTGAAGTGGCGGGTGCGCTGCGGCGAGTTTGGCGTAGTCGTCGTCCTGGGTGACGACGGGAAGGCCGTGCTCGACGGCCGTGGCGGCGATAAGCGCGTCGGTGAGCTTGATCGTGCGGTGGATGCCTGTGGCCCTGCAGTCCGCGACCAGACGAGCCCAGGTGGTCATCACCGCCTCGCTGATCGGGATCGGGTCGGCGGCGCGAGCCAGCGCGAGGGTGTCGGCGCGCCGGGCGCGGGTGGCATCGTCAGTCGCGTTCAGCACCCCGAGCTGGAGCTCCCCGATCGTCACCACCGAGACGGCGACGCGCTCGGGTAGTTCACCGAGCAGGCGTCCGGTCTTACGGGCTATGAAGACCGACGTGTCGAGCAGTCCGGCTGCAGGCCCGGTCAAAGCTCGTCGAGGGTTTGGCCGGCCAGCTCGTCGAGCTCATGCCGCAGGGCGGGATCGGCGGCCCGCTCGCTCAGCTGCTCGCGCAGCTGAGCTCCGCCGAGCCAGCGAGTGCGCTGGCCGTGGGGGACGATGTCGGCCAGCGGGTCACCGTTGACGGTGAGGACCACTCGCTCACCGGCCTTGACCGCGTCGATAACGCTCGCGGTCCGGTTGCGCAGGTCTCGTACACCGATCTCCATGTGCGACAGCGTAGCATCAGTCTGGCTGGGGGAGAAGGTCCCATCGCTCACGGCTTAGACCCATGTGCGTTTTACGCGACACGCGAAGAATCGGGCCAGGGAGATAGGTGCAACGCTTGCCGACGCCGAACGCTTGATCGGGGATCCAGATCAAGTCGATCTCGCTCCGGATGGAAAGTGGCGCTATGCAGGGCATATTCGGGGCGAGCGGGTACGAGTCGTCGTAGCGCTTGACGACCCAGATCTGATCGTCACAATCCATCGGAGGCGTCGATGAAGGCCGACTACGACAGCAAAGGCGACACGATCCAGATCGACTTGGAGCCGGGAGGCAGGGTCGATTACGGGGATGACAAGACCGACGATTGGCTGGTAATCGGCATTCGCGACGGAAGGCCGGTGAGGATCGACGTGATCGGAACCGGGGGAGACCTCGAGAAGTCGCTTCGCACCGCCGCACGGCGCTACTCGCTGGATGCCCAGGCGTTGCTTGCCGCGGCGCGGGCAGCACTTGCGGCGCCAGATCGAGAGGTTGCGGTCGACGTCGCGGTTCGTGCCGCGGCTTGATCCGCGTTCGCGGCGAGGTCCTGGTCTAGGGTGGGGCTGTGGCAAATCGCGCCTCCACTCTCCTTCCCTTCGCGATCGCGGTGCTGCTGCCGCCGGCCGGGTTGATCCTCGGGTTCGCGGCCCTGCAGAAGGACCGGGAACTCGGCATTCGGCTAATGGCGGTCGCTACGCTGGCGGCGATCGTCTGGGCGCTGCTCTTCCTCGGTTGAGCTTCAGGCCTCAGCCAACGAGCTGCCGGACCACGAACGTGCGGGACCCTTTGGGGGTCTCGATCTCGATCGGCTTGCCGACCTTCGCGTCGCGCAGCGCCCTGCCGATCGGGGACTCGGCCGAGAGGCGGCCCGCGGCGAGGTCGGCCTCGGTCGAGCCGACCAGGGTCCAGGTGTGGACTTCGTCCTTACCCTCGTCGAAGACCTCGGCGGTGCGGCCGAAGGCGAAGGTGTCCGCGTTGCCGTCGACCTCGACCACGACCGCGGTGCGCAGCCGCTCGCGCAGCCGCTTGATCTTCGTCTCCAGATGCGCCTGGTCTTCCTTGGCGATGTGGTACTCGGCGTTCTCCTTGAGATCGCCTTCCTCGCGCGCCACCTTGATCCTGGCCGCCATCTTCGTGCGCGCGGGACCTTCGAGCTGCTCGATTTCCTCGCGCAGCGCGGCGATCCCCTCCTCGGTGATCGCCTCTCCGCTGGATTCCGGCTCTGCCATCCGCCCACCCTTTCAGATGCCGGGCGCCGATTCCATCCCCGGGTCGCGGCTGGGGCCGGCGCTACCTCGGCGATGCGACGTCGAGGCTCTCCCGTCGAGGAACCTCCACGGCGACCCGCTCGGCGAACAGCTCGACCAGCTCGGGGTCGAACCGGGTCCCGGCGGCGCGCCGCAGCTCCGCGACGGCCTCCCCGCCGGAGAGGGAAGGCCCGTAGGGCTGGGCGCCGGTCATCGTGCTGTAGGTGTCGCAGATCAGAATGACGCGCGCGGCGAGCGGGATCGCCTCGCCGGCAAGGCCATCGGGGTAGCCGCTGCCGTCCCAGTGCTCGTGACTGGAGCGGACGACCTTGGCGACCTCGCGCAGGGCCGGGGCGGCGGCCAGCACCCGCTCCCCGATCAGCGTGTGCTTTCGCACTAGGTCCTCCTCGGCGTCGTCGAGTGGCCCACGCTTGTGCAAGATCGCGTCCGGGATCGCGATCTTGCCGATGTCGTGCATCTCCGCGGCACGTACGAGGACGTCCATCTCCTCGGCGTCGAGGGCGAGGGCTCGACCCGTCGCGGCCGCGAGGTGGGCGACGCCGCCGAGGTGGCGGTCGAGTTCGGGCTCGCGCTCGCGCAGCATCCCGAGCAGGACGCCGCGGGCTTGGCTCAGGGCGGAGTCGGCACGCTGCCCCTTCTGCGTGTACATGCGCCGGTCGGCGATCAGCAGCGCGTCCTTCGGGGTCCGCGCCTCGCCGGGCAGCCGGACCATCCCCCACGAGGCTTTGATCGAGAAGCTGGGCCCCTGCTCGCAGAGGCCCGCCTCGGCCGTCTTGACGATCGCGTCTGCGGTGCCCTCCCCGGTTGAGAAGAGGACGCAGAACTCGTCCCCGCCGAGGCGGTACGCGGTCCCCCACGGCGATATCGCGGCTTCGAGGCTCAAGCCCAGCCGCCTGAGCAGTTCGTCCCCGGCGCTGTGCCCGAAGCTGTCGTTGTAGGACTTGAATCCGTCGAGGTCGAACAGCGCCAGGGCGTCGTTTCGCGGCCCCTGGGAGGCGAGGTTCGCCTCCAGGTCGGCAAGCAGGGAGCGCCGGTTGCGCAGGCCGGTGAGCGCGTCGGTGCTCGCCTCGCGCTTGCTCGAGGCGAGCATCCTCGTGTTGAGGGCGAAGGTGGTGACGAGCCTGGCCAGCACGGCGAGCAGCGAGGCGACCCCGAGCCCGATCGCGACGGTCCCGATCGCAACGACGTTGCCGACGGCGAGCAGGCCGACGACGACCGCGGCGAGTACCACCGGCAGTGCGATCGAGCGCGCCGTGCGCGCCGGCGCGACCTCGACGGCGGCTTGCGGTAGCCACGCCGCGGAGGCGAGGAGGAGGAACGCCAGCGGCCAGGCGACGCTGGCCAGGTTGAGCGCCTCGGTCGACTGTCCGGCGACCGAGAGGTAGACGACGTCGGCGGCGCCGAACAGCGCCAGGGCGGTGGCGATCAGCGGCCACGCCCCGTGTACGCGCCAGCGCGAGGTGGTGAGTGCCCCCGCGACCAGCCCGAGGAGGACGAGGTCGGCGCAGGGGTAGGCGAGGCTTACGGCGACTCCGAGAGTGCTGCCTTCGAGCGCGTCGAGCACGGGGGGGAAGATCAGTGCGGCGGCGACCGCGGCCACCGCGAGCGCACCGATCAGCCCATCCATCCAGGCGAACGTGTCGACCCGCGCCGAGCGGCTGTGAAGCAGCAGCAGCAGGGCGCAGAAGGCCGCGGGATAGAAGGCGAGGAAGAGCGCGTCTGACGGCGACGGGAACGGGGCGGGGCTCGCGTAGTAGAGGACGGCCGAGTAGTAGGTCTGGCCGAGGGCCCAGAGCAGCATCCCGGTGCCGAGGCCGAGCCAGGCGAGCCGCTCGCCCGGCAGGCGAATCGCCCGGTATAGGACCGCGAGCGCGGCCCCGAGCACCACCGCGTCGTAGACCCAGCGCCCGAAGGCGTCCTGTGTGCCGGAACCGCCGATCGGCACCAGCGTGACCGCGGCGTAGGCGGCGAGCAGCAGCGCGAGCAGTCCGATCCATGCCGCGGCGGCGGTTGTCGGGGTCAATCGGTGCAGGCCGGCTCTGTCCATACCTCGGCATCGGCTACGGCGCACCACGGCTTGAGCCGCTGGGCGGCGGCTCTCGGGGAGACGTTTCGGAGAAGAGCTCTCAAGACTTGCACCCGCCCGAAGACCCCGTCAGCGGGCGAGGCGGAACATCGCTTCCTCCTCGTAGCACCAGCTCCAGTCCTCGCCCGGCTCGACCGAGCGGATCACCGGGTGTCCGGTCTCGGCGTGATGGGCGGTGGCGTGCTTGCCCTCCGAGTTGTCGCAGCAGCCGATGTGCCCGCAGCTCTGGCACATGCGCAGGTGGACCCACTGCATCCCCAGCTCCAGGCACTCCTCGCAGCCGGCGATCCCCGCGGGGGGATCGAAGAACTGGATCGAGCTGAGATGTGCGCAGGCTGGAGCCGTGGATCCACCTTAGCGACCCCCCTCGGCCCCCCGAAAGCTCCACATGCCTTGAGCGCCGTCACGGACGCCCCAAGTTTAAAAAGCTTGGGGACTCTGAGACCGGCTTCGCAGACTGGGCGTAACTCGGTGACGTGTTGAGGGATGGCGGGTGCCCCTTCCCAAAACACTCAAGCGAGGCTCCCGCCGAGCGTTTTGGGAAGGGGCGCCCGCCATCCCCATCCCAACAAGCTCGCGGATCGCTACTCCGGCGTCACGATCGCGAAGCCGGGGTCCGGCTCGTCAAGCAACCCGAGCAGCTCGCCCAGCTTCACCCCGTCGCCCTCGACGCGGAGGCGCCCGCTCTCGGCCAGCTCGGCGACGTCGGCGGTTTTGAGCAGGAGCTGGTCGAGGGCCTCGCGCTCGACCACGAGGGCCGCGTCGGCGGCGGGCTCGTGGTTGCCGGGCTTGTGGCGGAGGACGCCGTTGTGGACCGTGATCCGGTGCTGCTCGTCGGGATCCGTGACCCGCCAGTCGATGCGCAGGTGCACGTCCCAGGCCCGCGGGCCGTTGAGGCGGATCGCCATCGCGTCGAGCAATTGGCTGACGGTGAGCCGGGCGACCACGTCGGCCGGCGCGGTGGCGGTCGGCGTGCCAGAGACGCCCTCGCGCAGCTCCCTGGCGCCCATCAGGAAGAAGTTGCGCCAGGTCGCGTTCTCGGCGCCGAAGCCGAGCCGCTCGAGCGCGTCGGCCTGCAGCTCGCGGGCCTCGCGGTTGCCGGGCTCGGCGAAGACGAGGTGGTTGACAACCTCGGCCACCCAGCGGTGGTCGCCCCGCTCGAAGCTGGCGCGGGCCTTCTCCAGCAGGGCATCGGCGCCACCTGCGAGCTCGACGTAGCGGCGCGCCTGCTCGACCGGTGGGTGCTCCCAGAGATGCGCGGGGTTGCCGTCGAACCAGCCCATGTAGCGCTGGTAGATCGCCTTCGTGTTGTGGCTGATCGAGCCGTAGTACTCGCGGCAGTGCCACTCCTCCGCGAGGCTGGGCGGCAGCTCGATCGTCTCGGCGATCTCCGGCCCGGTGAGGCCCTGGTTCAGCAGCCGCAGGGTCTGGTCGTGTAGGTAGGTGTAGAGGTCGCGCTGCTTCCCGAGGTAGTCGACGATTGCCTCGCCGCCCCAGCAGGGCCAGTGGTGACCGGCGAAGAGCACGTCGGTCTCAGCGCCGAAGAGGTCGATCGCCTGGTCGAGGTAGTGCGCCCAGATGCGCGGGTCGCGGACCAGGGCGCCGCGCGGGGTGAGGATGTTGTGCATCGAGCGGGCGGCGTTGTCGGCGATACAGAGCGCCCGCACCTCGGGGAGGTGGATGTTCATCTCCGCCGGCGCCTCGGTTCCCGGGGTCATCTGGAAGCGCATGCGCACGCCGTCCACTGTCTCCTCTTGGCCGGTCTCGGTCACGTCGAGGTTGGGCGGGACCAGGGTGATTGTGCCCAGCGAGGTGGTCTGGCCGAGGCCGGCACCGAGCTGGCCCTCGGGGCCGCGCTCGAGCATCGCCCCGAACATGTAGCCGGCGCGACGCGCCATCGCCGTGCCGGCGAAGACGTTCTCGCTGACCGCGTGGTGGAGGAAGCCGGCGGGGGCGAGCACGGGGATGCCGCGGGCGTCGATCTCCTCTTGGGAGACGACGCCCTTGGCGCCGCCGAAGTGGTCGACGTGGCTGTGGGTGTAGATCAGGCCGGTGACCGGCCGCTCGCCGCGGTGCTCGCGGTAGAGGGCCAGCGCCGCCGCGGCCGTCTCGGCCGAGACGAGCGGGTCGATGACGACGATCCCCTCCTCGCCCTCGACCACGTGCATGTTGGAGAGGTCGAAGCCGCGCAGCTGGTAAAGGCCCGGCGCCAGCTCGAAGAGGCCGGCGATGCGGCCGAGGCGTGCCTGTCGCCAGAGGCTCGGGTTGGCGGTCGCCGGCGGATCGGAGTCGAGGAACTCATAGCTCTCCAGCTCCCAGACGGTGCGGCCGTTCCCGTCCTCGATCCGCGCCGGCTCGAAGGGGGCGACGAGCCCGCGACGCGCTTCCTCGAAGTCGTCCATGCCTACCTGTTCGCCGCGGTCGCCAGGCGGGGTGCCGGCGCGTAGGCCTCGCCGTGTAGTGCTCGCAGCTCTTCGAGGATCGCTACCGCACGCTCGGCGCCGATCAGTTCGGTCAGCTCCAGCGGCCCGCGGGGCCAGTTGAAGCCGAGCCGCATCGCCGTGTCCATGTCGGCGGGGGAGCCGACCTCCTCTTCGAGCGCAAAGGCGGCCTCATTGGCGATCTGGGCGACGAGGCGGGGGAGGACGGCGGAGGCTGCTGGATCGATCGCGGCCAGCACCTCGGGGTCCAGGGCCATCCCTCCCGGCTCACCGCCTCCCTGTCGCGCGAGTTGGTGCGAGGGAACGGCGGAGCCCGGGCTCGGCGGGTCGCTGTAGTCATAGAAGCCCCGGCCGCCCTTGCGCCCCAGGTGGCCCGCGGCGACCAGCTCTTCTTGGATCGCGCTCGGGCGCCAGCGCTCGGGTTCGCCGCCCTGTGCGTAGAAGGAGCGGGCGACGCTGAGGTTGACGTCGAGGCCGATCAGGTCGATCAGCTCGAAGGGGCCCATGCGGAAGCCGCCGCCCGCCCGGCAGACGCGGTCGATCGTCTCGGCGTCGGCGACCCCCTGCTCCAACATCCGCAGCGACTCGAGGGTGAAGGGGCGGGCGAGGCGGTTGGCGACGAAGCCGGGACTGTCCTTGGCACGGATCGGGGTGCGGCCCATGCGCTTGCCGACCTCCACCGTCGTATCCAGTGCCTCGGGGGAGGAGTCGGCGGTGGCGACGACCTCGACCAGCTTCATCAGCGCCGGGGGATTGAAGAAGTGCATGCCGACGACGCGCTCGCGGCCGGGGACCTCGGCGGCGATCGCGGTGACCGGCAGCGAAGACGTGTTGCTGGCGAGGATCGCCCCCGGTTTGCAGGCGGCGGCCAGGGAGGCGAAGAGATCGCGCTTCAGCTCGAGGTCCTCGGGCGCGGCCTCGATCACCAGGTCGCATTCGGCCAGGTCGCCGATGCTCTGGGCGGCGCCGACGCGGGCGCCGGCGCGGTCGGCTTCCTCTTCGCTCCACAGGCCCTTCGTTGCGCCCTTTGCCAAGGCGCGGTGGAGGCGGTCGTTGGCCGCTTGGAGCGCCTCGGGCACCGGGTCGTGCAGGCGAGTCTCATAGCCGCCCAGGGCCGCGATCTGGGCGATGCCGGCGCCCATCGTGCCGGCGCCGACGACCCCCACGCAACCGACGCCCGCGCTCACTTGCCCTCGAACTTCGGCTCGCGCTTCTCGAGGAAGGCCTGCATCCCCTCGACCCGGTCCTCGGTCGCCATCGCCAACTCGTAGAGGCGGCGCTCGTTCTCCAGGCCGGCGCCGAGCGAGGTCTCCTCGGCGGCCAGCACCGCCTGTTTGGCGAGCCTCGTGGCGATCGGCGGGCGTTCGGCGACGGTCTGGGCGAGGTCCATCGCCTCCTGCAGCCATTTGCCTTTCTTCACGACCTTGTTGACGAGGCCCATCCGTAGGCCCATGTCGGCGTCGAAGCGGCGGCCGGTGAGCACGTACTCCATCGCCAGCTGCTTGCCGAGCACGCGGGCGAGGCGCTGGGTGCCGCCGCCGCCGGGGATGATCCCGAGGGTGATCTCCGGCTGGCCGAACAGTGCCGTGTCGGAGGCGACGATCATGTCGCAGGCCAGTGCCAGCTCGCAGCCGCCGCCGAGCGCGTAGCCGGAGACGGCGGCGATCGTCGGCGTCTTGACCGCGCCGAGGCGGCGCCAGAAGGAGGAGGCCGGGTGGCGCAGCGCCTCGGCGAAGCTGCGTTCGCTCATCGCCTTGATGTCGGCCCCGGCGGCGAAGACTTTCTCGGAGCCGGCGATGACGACGCAGCGGATGTCGGGGTCGGGGTCGAAGGCCTCCAGGGTCGCGGCGATCTGTTCCATCATCTCCGGCGAGAGGGCGTTGCGCGCCTCCGGCCGGTTGAGCCGGAGCAGGGCGACGTGGCCGTCGCGCGAGATCTCGACCGCATCGGGCAAGTGGCTAGGCCCCCTCGACCATCGGGGTCATCGCGTTGACCCCGGTCGCGGCGCGACCGATGATCAGCTTCTGGATCTGTGAGGTGCCCTCGTACAGGGTGGTGACGCGGGCGTCGCGCAGGTAGCGCTCGACCGGGTAGTCGTCGACGTAGCCGGAGCCGCCGTGAACCTGGATCGCCAGGTTGGCGCACTCGACCGCCGACTCGGTCGCATAGAGCTTCGCCACCGAGGTCTCCAGCGTGTTCGGCTTGCCTTCGTCCTTGAGCACGCCGGCGCGGTAGACCAGCATCCGCGAGGCGTCGCGCTTGAGGATCATGTCGGCGATCATCTCCTGCACCAGCTGGAAGCGGGCGAGCGGGACACCGAACTGCTTGCGCTCCTTGGAGTAGGCGACGGAGGCTTCGACGCAGCCTTCG
>DATDAQ010000003.1:0-3111 GCA_036525295.1 Solirubrobacterales bacterium
CTTCGGGACGCGGGCATACTCTCAGCCAAGGAATTCCGCCGAAGAAGGCCGAGTTGTTGGCGCGCCTTTGAAGCGGACTGCCGGACGCCCGGGTGCCGGTCGGCCTGAGGTGGGCTCAATTCAAGGTTTGCTATGCCCGCATAGGGATCCTGAACGGGCTCCCGTGGTGGCGCTGTCCGTATGGAGGGGTCGCCCCCTACTGAGGCGCCCTGATGAGGGACGGGCTGCGCTCCGTGCTGCATGCTCGGAGTGCTCCGCCCCCGCGCTATCTACAGCGCGCGCCGTGGTCATCGTCGTTGGCAAAGTCAGCGCAGGAAGGTCTCGGCCAATCCCGCCGGACCACCATGCCGACGCCAAGATGCAGCAATCACGCGGTAGGCCCTCTCGCCGGCATCCTTGCAAACATCACGCACATCCGGATCCCGCACGACCTCGCCGCAAGCCTTGCGCACGGCCGGTCTCCGCAGCAGAACAGCGGCCGAGACTGCCGCCGCAGCCCCCAGGGGAAACAGCATCAGCCAGGGGCTGCTGCCGTTGCGAGGGCGGGCGTCGTATTGAGGCTCGCTCGTACCGGCCCCGGACGAAGGCGTGTCCTGCTCTGACCGCTCCGACCACGTTGGCAGTGCACTCATAGTCATGATGATCTCCCTATATAGTGAGCTGATACGGATGCTAAGTTAGCCCCGTGTTAGCCCGAGTATAGGCACGAAGTTAGGGTAGGTGTCAACAGTGGCAACCGAGCGCGCAGTTCCCAAGCCCCGCCTGACCGCGCAGGCATCTGTACTGAAGGCGTGGGGGCAAGAGTGGCGACGCGCCAACGGCAAGGGTCAGCAGGACCTGGGGCGAATCGCCGGATATGGAAGCGACGAGAGCCCGAAGAGCGCCGCCGTCGCGATCTCCCGCATCGAGTCCGGCAAGACAGACCCGGCCGGTCGGTACCGCCAACGTCTCTTGGACGCGCTCGGACACACGGAGGCAGAACTCGAGGAGGAGACGGAGCGAGCGCTCGCGGTGCTCTCGCGCCCCGGCGTCTTCGCCCGTGCCATGGCTGGGCCGATCTACATCGAGAACGAGGCCAGGCGAGCCCAGATCATCGCATCGTCGAACCTGCTCACCGAACGTGTCACGTTCCAGATCCGCAACTCCGAGCGCACGCTGGAGCGAGCGTGCAATGCATTCATCCTGCCGTTCCTCGAGATCGCCGCGAGGGTCGACTGGCAACAGCTGCTCGATACCCAGGATGCCGGGGCGACCGACGGGACGGCAGGATCTCTCGAGGGCGAGATCAGAGGGCTCAGGGGACAGACGGAGGTCAGCATCCTGAAGACGGTGACCGAGAGCGCGGCAGGCGCGGGCGCCGGGGGTGGGCCGGGTTCAGGAACCGCGGCCGGTGTGTTCGTCGCCCTCTCGGCCGCCGGGACTGCGTCGACCGGGACCGCGATCGCCTCGCTATCCGGCGCGGCTGCCTCCAGCACGACCCTCGGCTGGCTCGGAGGCGGTTCACTTGCAGCCGGTCGCATGGGCGTAGCAGGCGGCACTGCGGTCCTGACCGGCATCGTCGCCTTGCCCGCGCTTCTGGCCATCGGTGGAGTGCTCGTCTGGAAAGGGCGGAAGCTCCGAAAGGAAGCCGAAGCAGAAGCCGAGAAACTCGATGCCGCGCAGCAGGCGCTGGAGGACATGCAGGACGCCCTGCCACGCGCGGAGAGGTGGAACGAAGCCCAGCAAGCCATCATCCAGCGCGCTGAACTGCTCGGACGCACCATCCAATCCCGCTACGCAGAGGCACCTCCGTTCGTCCCAGCACCCGGGCATGACGCGAGCCGCCGGATCGAGTGGGACACGCTTTCCCCCGACGCTCAGAAGGCACTCGAGATCGAGCTCAAGCTGCTCAGCATCATTCTCGACACACAGGCGCTGCCGGTCTGGCTGGGTGTGACGAGCGTCAGTGAGCCCGACCTCACGGCGTCCCAGGAAATGACCGCGACCGTGTCAGAAGAGTGGATCGACGAGAGTCTGACATTCGCTCAGTTCGACCTCGACGACCACGAAGAATGGGTCCGGAGCCTCTTGGCTCAAGACTCGCCGAACTAGCGGACTGCTGCCGCTGCTTTGAGCGGCCGCGCCACGTGGTGCTTGCTGATCGCGAGCTGGATCTCTCGCTGCCGGCCGGCTCTGTGGCCAAGCAGGTGCGGACGCTGGTGGTGCGACCGCTCAGGCTGCCGCGACACCGTCCGCGAGCGCGGACCGGGCGAGGGCGAGGTGCCGGCGGGTCATGTCCGCGGCATCCGCGTCGAGCCATTCGTGGCCGCCCCATTCGCTGCACAGCGTGCCGGCGAATCCGGAGCCCGCGAGTATCGCGCCGAGGTCGCGGATCGGGGCGGACACGCGGTCGTCGGCGTCGTCGAGGTCCCAGAACTTCAGGTGGAAGGCGCCGACCAGGGGCAGGATGCCGCGCAGGTCCGACGCTCGCGATCGCCCGAACCGCACGAGCAGGTTCATGTACAGCGTGTGGATCGCGGGGGGCACGGCGCCCGATCGGAGCAGCTCGACGACCGCGCCGGTGGTGGCCGGATCGCGCCACTCGTCGGCGAGGCGGGTCAGGAGGTCGGGCGCCATGCCGCCCTCCGCGAGCTGGGCGAGATAGGTCGTCGGCAGTGCCGGCATCAGCATGCTGATGTCCACGAGCAGGCGCACGTGCGGGTCGTCCACTCCGGCGATCACCTCGATCCCCTCAGTGGTCGTCGGCGAGTCGGGGGTCTGCTGCCCTTGGATCTCCTCGTACAGCACCAGGTCGAGCTCGTGCAGCGTGGGCACGAGCCGACGGAGGAGCGCCTCGCCGGCCTGGCCGATCGGGAGGCGGACCCCGGAGGCGCCGACGCGCCGAGCGGCGTGCAGCTGGGGGAGCAGGAAGGCAAGGCGCTCGGGCTCGGTGCGACGCCGGGTCGGGCCGAACCAGTCGTCGAGACTCGCCCCGACGATGCTCACGGTGCCCCCGGCGGCGTCGAGGTCGCGCCGCAGCGCATCGACCTCGGCATCGGCCGAGACGGGGAACGACCGCCACAGCTGGCCCGGTTCGAGCTCGATGACCGGCGCGATGCCGTCGGTCACGAT
>DATDAQ010000004.1:0-84953 GCA_036525295.1 Solirubrobacterales bacterium
CCGCCCGCAGGCCCCCCCGCAGCCACGACGGGCCCCGCAGCCAGCCGCTCCGTCCTATACGCGTCCCTCCTTTTCCTCATCTTGATAGCCCCCGAGATCGGCCGGATGATCGACTTCCAGCGATTCGAGACATTCGACCCCAACGGCCCCGGCCTCGGGAACCTCTTCGGCCAGATCTCTCCCTTCGAGGCGCTGGGGATCTGGCCCTCTGGTGACTTCCGCCTCAGCCCCGGCGACGGAGCGGTCCCTGCCTTCGGCTACTTCCTCGGTGCCACCTTCGCCTCGATCCTGCTCGCATACGGGACCTTCCTCTGCTGGCGCCGCCGCGAGACGGCTCTCCTCGCCGGCCTCGCCGCCGCGGCGCTCGCCTACGCGGCGGCGAGGGCAGCCGGCACGCCGTACACCGCCGCGAAGGCAATCGAGATCGGGGCGCCGATCGCCGTCCTGGTCATCGTCCTGCCTCTCCTGCGGCGTCCGGCCGGCTGGCTTTACCTGCTGGTTGCGGGCGGCTGCTCACTGCTGGCTCTGGCCAATGCCCCCGTGGGCCCCTCTTCCTACTCGCCTGCTCTCACCGGCCTGCGGTCGACGGTCGGCGAGGGCCCAACCTTCGTCCTCGCCTCCCCGCAACTGCTCGCCGACGAACACGGCACCCCGTACATCGCATGGGAGCTACGCGGGGGTCGCGTCTGCATCGACTCCGCCGACGCCGCCAGGGACAGGCCGCCCCCGGGCGTTCGCTTCGTGGTTACGGAGTCCGCACCCAGTCAGGCCCCGTTCCCAGGCCTCCGCGTGAAGCGCCTCGCCTCGCCATACGTCCTCTGGGAAGTCACCACACCGGTCTCCGGCCACACTCCTTGCCCTCTGATAGCCGTCCGCCAAGCCCGCCAAGGCTCCCCCCGATAGCGGTCGCACTTTCCGCCGGTATGCGGCAGTTACCGCGACCGCATCGGCATTTGAGGCGCTCCCATCCCTCGATGTCGCACTTACCGTCGGATAGCGGCGGGAAGTGCGACCGCATTGGGCTGGGTGGGCCTGGCCGGGCGTGGGTAGCATGGCCAGATCGAGGCTGCGACGCAGAAGATCACGGTCAACTTGCCCGACGGCACGCCGCTGGAGCTGCCCGATGGCGCCACCGGGGCCGACGCTGCTGCGGCGATCGGGCCGGGGCTGGCCAAGGCCGCGCTGGCGATTCGGGTTGACGATGAGCTTCGGGACCTCACCGCTCCGCTTCCCGACGGGGCTGAGATCGCGATCCTCACCGACCGCGACCCCGAGGCGCTGGACCTGATCCGCCACGACGCTGCCCACGTGATGGCCGAGGCGGTGCAGGAGCTCTACCCAGGCGCCAAGGTGACGATCGGGCCGGCGATCGAGAACGGCTTCTACTACGACTTCGACTTTCCCGAGGACGTCAAGGTCACCGACGCCGACCTGGAGAAGATCGAGGCGGCGATGCGGACTCACATCAAGGCCGACGAGCCCTTCGAGCGCCGCGACGTGCCGGTCGCCGAGGCGATCGAGATCTTCGAAGGCCAGGGCGAGGACTACAAGGTCGAGCTGATCCGCGACCTGGTCTCAGGAGAAGGGGTCGAGACCGTCTCGCTCTACCGCAACGGGCCCTTCGAGGACCTCTGCCGCGGCCCCCACGGCCCCTCGACCGGCCGGATCAAGGCGATCAAGCTCAGCTCCCTCGCCGGCGCATACTGGCGCGGGGACGAGAAGCGCCAGATGCTGACCCGGATCTACGGCACCGCCTTCTTCTCGAAGAAGGATCTCGCCGCGCACCTGGAGCTGATTGAGCAGGCCAAGGCCCGCGACCACCGCCGGCTCGGCCCCCAGCTCGGCATCTTCATGCTGCGCGAAGAGGCACCCGGGATGCCCTTCTGGCTGCCCAACGGGACCACCCTGCTGTACCTGATTGAGGATCAGGTGCAGGCCCAGCTGCGCAAGCGCGGCTACAGGGAGATCGCCACGCCGCAGGTGCTCGACGAGGAGCTCTGGCACCGCTCCGGGCACTGGGAGAACTACCGCGACGACATGTACTTCATGCAGTCCGACGAGAAGCGGCTGGCGCTGCGTCCGATGAACTGCCCGGGGGCCTGCCTCGTCTTCGACTCCGAGCGGCACTCCTACCGAGAGCTGCCGCTGCGCCTGGCCGAGTTCGGCCGCGTCTCGCGCAACGAGCGCGAGGGCGTCCTGCACGGCTTGCTGCGCGTCCGCGCCTTCACCCAGGACGACGCCCACGTCTACTGCACCGAGGAGCAGATCGCCGACGAGGTCGCCGACATCTGCGAGGCGATCGACGAGCTCTACGCCCGCTTCGGCTTCGAGGACGTGCGGGTCGAGCTCTCGACCCGGCCGGAGAAGTCGATGGGAAGCGAAGAGCAGTGGGACAAGGCCGAGGCGGCGCTGACCGAGGCACTCGAGCGCCAGGGCCGCGAGTACGAGCTCAACCCCGGCGACGGCGCCTTCTACGGGCCGAAGATCGACTTCCACGTCACCGACGCGCTCGGTCGCTCCTGGCAGTGCGGCACCTGCCAGCTCGACTTCCAGATGCCGGAGCGCTTCGACCTCGGCTACGTCGGCGCCGACGACGCCACCCACCGTCCGGTGATGATCCACCGCGCCCTGCTCGGCTCGATGGAGCGCTTCGCCGGGATCCTGATCGAGCACTACGCCGGCCGCTTCCCGGTCTGGCTGGCGCCGGTGCAGGCGATCGTCCTGCCCGTCTCTGACCGCCACAACGAGTACGCCGAGAAAGTCGCCGAAGAGCTGCGCGGGGCCGACGTTCGGGTCGAGGTCGACGGCCGCTCGGAGTCGGTCGGCAAGAAGATCCGCGACGCCGAGCTCGGCCGCTACCCCTACATGCTGGTCGTCGGCGACCGCGAGCAGGAGGGCGGAGCGGTCGCCGTGCGCTCGCACGAGCAGGGCGAGCTGGGTGCGATGTTGGCAACGGAGTTCGCGGCTCGCGTCCGGGCCGAGAGCGAGCCCTCCTGAGCCGCGCACTGGCCTATGCCGCCGCCTCTGTCTATACTCCGGACACTTGATCGCAGGCACGCAAAAGACCTCGCGCCGCTGAGCGTCCCGTGCCCGCACCTCTACCTCTCGTCCTCTTGAAGCTCGACGACACTCTTCGATAGTGCCGGTCCCTCGCAGGTTCGACCGGCGCCCACCAGAGCGCGATACGACTCGGATCAACGAGCGGATCCGCGTTCCCAAAGTCCGCCTGATCGGCGCCGACGGGGAGCAGCTCGGCATCGTCGAGATCGCCGATGCGCTGAAACGAGCCCAGGACGCCGACCTCGACCTGGTCGAGGTGGCACCCGGCTCGAAGCCGCCGGTCACCCGCCTGCTCGACTACTCGAAGTACAAGTACGAGCAGGAGCAGAAGCAGAAGCAGGCGCGCAAGCACCAGCAGCAGGTCAACATCCGCGAGATCAAGCTGCGACCGAAGATCGCCCAGCACGACTACGAAACCAAGAAGGGCCACGTCGAGCGTTTCCTGCGCCACCAGGACAAGGTCAAGATCACGATCATGTTCCGCGGCCGCGAGCAGGCGCATCCCGAGCGGGGGAGGGCGCTACTGGAAAAGCTTTATGAGGACCTCGACGGGCTTGCGGTGATCGAGTCCCAGCCGCTGCAAGAAGGGCGCAACATGAGCATGTTGCTGGCGCCGGGGAAAGAGGCGGCTAAAGCTGAGACTGCTGAGGGTGAGACTGTTGAGGGTGAGGCGAAAGAGCCTGAGCCCGAGGGCGAGACGCCGCCGGGCGACGACGCTGCGGCGGCTTAGCTAGGGGCGCCGGGGGTGAGGTCTCCCGGGCCGGCTTCGCCGGGAGTTCCCGGGAGACCTCACCCCCGGCGCCCTCCCTACGCGACGATGTCGGCGATTCGCTGGGAGGCTTGGCCGTCCCAGAGCGGCGGGGGGTTGAGCCTCTCTACCGGGCGCTGGGTTAGAGCTTGGGGGATCTGAGCTATCGCACTCGGATCTAGGCCCAGGAGGGTGTTGGTGCCTTCGGTGATCGTGACCGGGCGCTCGGTGTTGTCGCGCAGGGTGAAGCAGGGGATGCCGAGGTAGGTGGTCTCCTCCTGGATGCCGCCGGAGTCGGTCAGGACGGCGCGGGCGTCGGCCAGCAGGGAGAGGAAGTCGAGGTAGCCGAGGGGCTCGCAGAGGAGGAGGCCGGGGTGCTCGGCGTCGATCGTCTCCATCATCTTGCGCGTGCGGGGGTGGACCGGGAAGACGACTGGCATCTCGCGTGCCAGGTCCGCCAGTCGCTCCACCGTCTCCGCCAGCAGCGGGCCGTCGACGAGGGCGGGGCGGTGCAGAGTGACGAGCGCGTAGGCGCCGGGCTCGATTCCGAGCCGACCCGCGGTACCCGCCGCCCGGAAACGGTCCTCGAGCGCAACCAGGGTGTCGATCATCGTGTTGCCGACGAAGTGCATGCGGTCCTCGGCGATCCCCTCGGCGCGAAGGTTCTGGGCGGCGTCCTCGCAATGCAGGAAGAGGTGGTCGGAGAGCTGGTCGGTGACGATCCGGTTCAGCTCCTCGGGCATCGTGCGGTCGAAGCTGCGCAGGCCCGACTCGACGTGGGCGACGGGGATCCCCATCTTCGCCGCGGTCAGTGTCGCCGCCACGGTCGAGTTGACGTCGCCGGGCACGATCGCCAGATCGGGGCGCTCCTCCGCGAACACCGGCTCCAGCCGCTCGATCACGCGCGCCGTCTGCTGCGCGTGGCTCCCCGAGCCGACCTCGAGCATGTGGTCGGGCGCCGGCACGCCCAGCTCCTCGAGGAAGACCTCGGACATCGGGCGGTCGTAGTGCTGGCCGGTGTGGACGAGGGTGTGGCGCCCCTCCGGCAGCCGCTCCCGCAGGGCGGCGATCACCGGGGCCGTCTTGACGAAGTTCGGTCGCGTTCCGACCACGTAGACGATGCGCATCGGGCGCCACAGTACCCTGCGCCCCGCCCGTCAGCCGGAAAGAGTGCCTGCACCGAAGGGCGCTCGTCTGCTTCAATAGCGATCTCGTGCCCAAGATGAAAACTCACTCCGGCGCCAAGAAGCGCTTCCGCAAGACCGCGACGGGCAAGCTGCGCGGCCGGCGTGCGTACTCGAGCCACATCCTCGAGAAGAAGTCGCCGAAGCGCAAGCGGCGAATGGCACGGCCGGTGGAGATCGCCCCGTCTGACGTCAAGTCGGTGCGCCACCTTCTCGGAGGCACCAAGTGAGCCGGGTAAAGCGGTCCGTCCACGCGCGCAAGAAGCGTCGCAAGGTCCTCAAGGAAGCGAAGGGCTACTTCGGGCGCAAGCATTCCTCCTACCGTTTCGCAAAAGAGCAGGTGCAGCGGTCGGGGATGTACGCGTACAGGGACCGGCGCAACCGCAAGCGCGAGTTCCGCCGGCTCTGGATCACCCGGATCAACGCCGCGGCGCGGCTGGAGGGCATGAGCTACTCCGAACTGATCCACGGCCTCAACGGGGCCGGCGTCGAGGTGAACCGCAAGATGCTCGCCGAGATCGCGGTCAGCGACCGCGATGCGTTCCGCCGATTCGTGGAGCTTGCCCGGGAGGGTGCGGCCGCCTAGCCGCAGCCAAGACTCCACTTTCCCGGGCGGGCCGTCTTCACGGCCCGCTTTTTCGTTCCAGGAGAAGAAACCGGAGAAACGAAGACCACCACCGTCACCGCACCAGATGATCGAGAGTCCGCAAAACGAGAAGCTGAAGCTGGTCCGCAAGCTGCGCGACCGCAAGCACCGCGAGCGCGAGTCCGCGTTCGTCACCGAGGGCGAGGACCTGGTCGAGGCGGGGCTGGCGGCCGGGGCGCAGCCGCGCTTCCTGCTCACGGCGGCGGGGAGCGGGCTCGGCGGCGAGGAGGTCGTCCCCGATCTCCTCGCCGAGGTCTCCGCGCTCGGCTCGGGAACGCGGGCGATCGCGGTCTGGCCGCAGCGCTGGACCGAGCCGGGCGGCTCGCCCTGCATCTACCTGCACGGGGTCGGCGACCCCGGCAACGTCGGCACGATCGTGCGCACCGCGCACGCCCTCCTCGACGGTCCTGTCGTACTCGGACCCGGTTGCGCCGACCCCTTCTCGCCGAAGGCGGTGCGGGCGAGCATGGGCTCGATCTTCGCCCAGGGCGTGGCGCGGGCCGGCGTCGCCGTTACGCCGGCGCCCCGGGTCGCGCTGGTCGCCCACGGCGGCAAGGACCTCTCCGCCCTGCGGGGCGCGGGGACGCTCTGCCTCGGCGCCGAGCGCGAGGGGTTGCCGGACGAGGTGCTCGGGGCCTGCGATGCGCGGGTGACCATTCCCCTGCGCCCGGACGGGGCCGAGTCACTCAACGTCGCCGCCGTGGCCGCAATTTGCGCCGAGCGGATATCGTCGCTCGCCATGCCGGAGGTTGCTGACGATGCCTGAGGGACTCGAGCGGATCGAGGAGATCAGGGCGGAAGCTGCGGCGGCGATCGAGGCGGCCCCCGGCACCGCGGAGCTGGAGGAGCTGCGGGTCCACTACCTCGGCCGCAAGGCGGAGCTGACGACTGTCCTGCGCGGGATCGCGGACCTGCCCGCCGAGGAACGCGGTCAGGTCGGCGCTGGCGCCAACAAGGCCCGCAAGGAGCTGGAGTCGCTGCTCGAGGAGCGTGCCGCCGCTCTCGACGCGAGCGAGCTGGAGTCGCGGCTCGCCACCGATCGCGTCGACGTGACGCTGCCCGGAGCCCCGGCGCGACCGGTCGGCCACACCCACCTGATCACCCGCACCACGCGCCTGATCGAGGACGTGATGGTCGGCCTCGGCTACAAGGTGATGGAGGGTCCCGAGGTCGAGCACGACTACTACAACTTCACTGCGCTCAACCACCCGCCGGGCCACCCGGCGCGGATGCTCCAGGACACCTTCTACGCGCAGTCCGACCCCGAGGTGCTGCTGCGCACGCACACCTCGCCGGTGCAGGTGCGCAGCATGGAGTCCCAGCCGCCGCCGATCTTCATGATCGCCCCCGGCAAGGTCTACCGTCGCGACTCCGACGCCACCCACAGCCCGATGTTCCACCAGGTCGAGGGCTTGGCGATCGGCGAGGGGATCACGCTCGCCGATCTGCAGGGGACGCTCGACGAGATGCTGCGGGCGATCTTCGGCGGCAACCGCGAGGCGCGGATGCGGCCGCACTTCTTCCCCTTCACCGAGCCCAGCGTCGAGTTCGACGTCTCCTGCTTCCAGTGCGAGGGCACGGGCGAGTTGCCGGGCGGTGGCCGCTGCAACCTCTGCAAGGGGATCGGCTGGATCGAGGTCGGCGGCGCCGGCATGGTTGACCCCAACGTGCTCGGCTTCGTCGAGTCGAACGGATACGACCCCGAGCGGGTCCAGGGCTTCGCCTTCGGCATGGGGGTCGAGCGGATCGCGATGCTGCGGCACGGAGTCCCCGACCTGCGGCGCTTCTTCGACAACGACGTGCGGGTCCTGGAGCAGTTCTCATGAGGGTCCCGTACTCGTGGCTGAAGGAGTACTGCGACCCGGGCGTCGAGCCCGGCACGCTGGCCGAGCGGCTGGCGATGACCGGCACGGAGGTCGAGCGGGTCGGTACCGTCGGCCCGCCCTCGGCCGAGGGCTTCGTCGTCGGCCGGGTGCTCAGCGCCGAGCCCCATCCCGACGCCGACCGGCTGCGGGTCTGCACGGTCGACACCGGCGACGGCGAGCGCACGATCGTCTGCGGCGCGCCCAACGTGGCCGCCGGGCAGACGGTCCCTGTGGCGCTGCCCGGGGCGACGATGCCGAGTGGGCAGGAGATCGGCGAAGCGAAGCTGCGCGGGGTCGAGTCCGCAGGGATGATCTGCGCCGCTGCAGAGCTCGAGCTGGGGGAGGGGCCGCCGGGGATCCTCGTGCTCGAGGACGACGGGCTGGTCCCCGGCACGCCGCTTGCCGAGGTCCTGCCGATCGCCGAGCCGGTGCTCGAGCTGGAGGTGACCCCGAACCGGGTCGACTGCTTCGGCGTCCACGGCGTCGCCCGCGAGGTGCACGCGATCAGTGCCGCGCCGCTGGGCCCCGAGCCGTGGGCCGAGGACGCGCCGGCCGAGGGCGAGGGCGAGGTCGGTGACTTCGCCTCGGTCACCGTCGAGGTGCCCGACCTCTGCCCCCGTTTCACCGCCCGCGTCTTCACCGGCGTCACGATCGGTCCCTCACCCGCCTGGCTTCAGGCGCGGCTCGCCGCGGCGGGCCAGCGCCCGATCAACAACGTCGTCGACATCACCAACTACGCGATGCTGCTGACCGCGCAGCCCCTGCACGCCTTCGACCTCGACAAGGTCCCGGATGGGGCGCTGACGATCCGGGCGGCGACGGACGGGGAGAAGATGAAGACCCTCGACGACGTCGAGCGGACCTTTGACGCCGAGACGGTCCTCGTCTGCGATGCCGGTGGTCCTTCGGGGATCGCCGGGATCATGGGCAGCCAGGTCTCCGAGGTCTCCGAGGAGACGACCAGCGTCCTGCTCGAGGTCGCGACCTGGAATGGGACCAACATCCTGCGCACGTCGCGGATGCTGGGCCTGCGCTCTGAGGCCTCCTCGCGCTTCGAGAAGCAGCTGCACCCGGAGCTGTGCTTGCGAGCACAGCGGATCGCCTCGCGGCTGATAGTCGAGCTCTGCGGCGCCAAGCTGGTGCCGGGGACGATCGACGTCGCCGCCGAGACCCCCGAGCCGCGGCGGTTGGCCCTGCGCGGCGAGCGGGTCGAGGGCCTGCTCGGGATGAAGATCGATCAGGCGGACCAGGCCGCCTACCTGGAGCGACTTGGCTTCGGGGTCGAGGTCGCCGGCGCCGACCTCGATGTCACTGTTCCCCCGGACCGCCACTACGACGTCACCCGCGAGGTCGACCTGATCGAGGAGGTCGGCCGGGTCCACGGCCTCGACGAGCATCTGCCGAGCACGCTGCCGGCGGTCGCCGGCCGGGTCGGCGGCCTGACCCGCGAGCAGCGCCTGCGGCGGCGTGCCGAGGACGCGATGCGCGATCTCGGCTTCGACGAAGTCGTCGGCTGGAGCTTCACCGACCCCGGCGAGCCCGGAAGGCTGCGGATCCCGGCCGTTGACGAGCGGACCAGGGGTGTTGTGCTTGCCAACCCGCTCTCCGAGGACCAATCGGTGATGCGGACGACCGTGCTCGGCTCCCTCCTGGACATAGCCCAGCGCAACCAGGCCTACGGCGCCGATCGCCTCGCCCTCTTCGAGTCCAGCCGCGTCTACCTCCAAGGCTCTCCGACGAGTGGCGGATTTTCCATGTCTGACATGGGAAATCGGCGTTTCGTCGCCTTCGACGGGGTGTTCCCCGGCGAGCGGGAGGCGCCGGACCGGGAGCCACACCGGATTGGGGCGCTGGCGGTGGGATCGCTCGCGCCTGCGTCCTGGCGCGGCGAGGCAGGCCCAGCCGACTTCTTCGCTCTCAAGGGAGTGCTCGAAGCCCTTGCCGGTCAGCTCGGCGCGACCCTCGACTTCGAGCTGACCGAGGAGCCCTTCCTGCATCCGGGTCGCTCCGCCACGGTTGCGGTCGAGGGCAACCCGGCTGGCTGGCTCGGCGAGCTGCACCCGCTTGTCTGTCGGGAGTGGGACATCGAGGCCGCCGTCGGCTTCGAAGTCGACCTGGCGACCCTGCTTGCCGCTGCCTCGGCCGGCGAGGAGACCTTCGAGGATGTGACCAGCTTCCCCGCCGTCCACCAGGACATTGCCGTGGTCGTTCCTGCTGAGGTATCCGCTGCCCAGCTGCGCGAAGCGGTGCTCGCCGGAGGCGGAGAGCTGCTGCACACAGCCGAGGTCTTCGACCTCTATGAGGGTGAGCAGCTGGATGAGGGGAGCAAGAGCCTCGCCCTACGGCTCGAGTTCCGTTCCCCCGACCGGACGCTCACCGAGGAGGAGGTCGCCGCCCAGCGCTCGGCGATCGAGGCTGAGCTGGAGAAGATCAGGGGGTCGCTCCGTGCCTGACGTGACCACCCAACCGCTCGTCGGCGATCCCGCCGCGCGGGTCCTGGTTGCCGGCGCCTCCGGATTCACCGGTGCGCTGGCGGCGCAGATCGTCTGGCGCCACCCGAGGCTGGAGCTGGTCGCGGTCACCTCGCGCAGCGACGCCGGCAAGCGCCTCGACAGCCTCTATCCGCGCTACCGGGTGCCACTCGAGCTGACCGAGCTCGATCTCGATGAGATCGAGGGGGTCGACGCCGCGATCGTCGCCTACCCGCACGGCGCCTCGGCGCCGGCGGTCGCCGCCCTGCGGGGCCTCGGCGCGCTCGTCGTCGACCTCTCGGCCGACTTCCGCCTGAGCGATCTGCCCACGTATGAGCGCTGGTACGGCGAGCACGGCGCCCCGGAGCTGCTCGAGGGGGCCGTCTACGGACTCACCGAGCTCTACCGCGAGGAGTTGCGCGAGGCCGAGCTGGTCGCCACACCCGGTTGCTACCCGACCGCGAGCGTGCTCGCCCTGGCGCCGCTGGCCGAGAAGGGCCTGCTCTCCGACGTCGTCATCGATGCAAAGCAGGGCGTCTCCGGCGCCGGCCGCGGCGGTGGCGACGCGATGCACTACGTCTCGATGGACGAGAACGCCTTCGCCTACAAGACCGAGGGACACCGCCACCGGCCCGAGATCGAGCAGGAGCTGGCGGCGCTGGGCAGCCCGGCGCCGGTCACCTTCGTCCCTCACCTGTTGCCGCTCGACCAGGGCGAGCTGACCAGCTGCTACGCGCAGACGAGCGAGCCGATCTCCAAGGAGGAGGTGCAGGCGCTCTACCGCGAGCGCTACGCCGGCGAGCCCTTCGTACACGTCGTCGACGGCCCACCCGGGCTGCGCGACGTGCGCGATACCAACGAATGCCACGTCTACGTCACGGTTGAGGAGCGGGGCCGGGTGCTCGCCTTCTCTGCACTCGACAACCTCTGGAAGGGCGCTTCCGGCCAGGGCGTGCAGAACCTCAACCTGATGCTCGGTCTCGAGGAGACGGAGGGGCTGCTGTGAGCGGCGGCGGATTCTTCAAATCGCGCTGGGTCGATCCTCCCGCCGGGGTCGAGGAGCTCGACCCTGCCCTGCTCGCACCCGGGTTCCGGGCCGGCGGTGCCCACTGCGGGCTCAAGGGCGGAGGCAAGACCGACATCGGCCTTCTCGTCTGCGACGCGCCGGAGGTTGCCTCGGCGATCCTGCTCACCCGCAACGCCTCCTCCGCGGCCCCCGTACGGGTCTGCCGGACGCGTGTCGAGCGGGACGCCATCCGCGCGGCTGTCGTCAACGCCGGCAACGCCAATGCCGAGACCGGAGAGCAGGGCTATGCCGACGCCGTCGCGATGTGCGACGAGGCGGCGGCGAGGCTCGATCTGCGGCCGGAGACGGTTGCCGTGGCCGAGACCGGCGTGATCGGCGTGCCGTTGCCGATCGAGGCCGTCCTGGCCGGCATCGGCGAGGCCGCGACGGGCCTCTCGGAGACCGGCGGCACCGCCTTCTCCGACGCGATTCTCACCACCGACCGCTGGCCGAAGCGGTGCACCGTGCGCGCCGGGGGCGTGACCCTTTCCGCCCAGGCCAAGGGTGGAGGCATGATCCAGCCGAACATGGCGACGATGCTCTGCTTCGTCCAGACCGACGCCGTCGTCGAGAACCCCGACGCGGCGCTGCGCGCCGCCACCGACGCCTCCTTCGAGCGGATCACCGTCGACGGCCAGATGAGCACCAACGACACCGTCCTGCTGCAGGCGACCGGCGCCGCCGGGGCGCCATTGCCCGAGGGCTTGCTCAAGGCCGTGCTACTCCAGCTCGCGATCGAGGTGGTCGCCGACGGCGAGGGCTCCGATCGCATCTGCCGGGTCCAGGTCGACGGTGCCGCCAGCGCCGGGGAGGCCGAGCGTGTCGCCAGGGCGATCGCCAACTCACCCCTGGTCAAGACCGCGCTCTTCGGCCGCGACCCGAACTGGGGCCGGATCGCCCAGGCTGCCGGGCAGGCGCTCGCCGGCGAGGACCTGGAGGAGATCGGCGGCGATTCGATCGACAACGCGGAGCTGGGTGAGGAGGTCGCCGAGGCCGAGCTCGGCCTGCGGCTCGACCGCGGCGAGCACAGCGCCCACGTCTGGTTCTCGGACCTCGGCTACGAGTACGTGCGGATCAACGCGGAGTACACGACATGAGCGAGAGAGGGGGCAGCGAATGACCGAGCAGGCACCGCAATCACGGGCGGCCGGGGTCAGCGTCGAGACGCTGTTGGAGGCCCTGCCCTACATCCGCGAGTTCCACGGCCGCACGGTCGTGATCAAGTACGGCGGCGCGGCGATGCGCGACGAGGAGCTGCGCGAGGCCTTCGCCACCGACGTCGTCCTGCTCAAGTACGTCGGCATGAACCCGATCGTCGTCCACGGCGGCGGGCCCGAGATCAGCGAGTACATGGACCGCCTCGGGATGGAGGTGCGCTTCCACGAGGGGCTGCGCGTCTCCGACGCGGAGACGGTCGAGGTGGCGAAGATGGTCCTGCTCGGCAAGCTCAACTCCGACATCGTGCAGCGGCTGAACCGGCACGGCCAGCCAGCCGTCGGCCTCTCCGGCAGCGACGGCTCGATGTTCGAGGTCGCTCCCGTGGCCAACGCGGAGCAGGTCGGCTTCGTCGGCTCGATCGAGCGGGTCGATGTCGACGTGCTCAACCACATCGCCGCCGACTACATACCGGTCGTGGCCTCCTCGGCCTCCGATCGCGCCGGCCAGTCCTACAACGTCAACGCCGATGAGGCCGCCGGCAAGGTCGCCGCCGCGCTCGGCGCCCACAAGGCGATCTTCCTCACCGACGTCGAGGGCTGGCGCGCCGACGCCGCCGAGGAGTCCTCGCTGATCTCGCGCGCCACGGTGGAGGAGGTCGAAGAGCGGCTGGGCGAGATAGAAGGTGGCATGCGCCCCAAGCTCGGCGCCTGCGTCGACGCGATCCGCGGCGGCGCCCAGTCGGCCCACATCATCGACGGCCGCAAGCCGCACTCGCTGCTGGTCGAGCTCTTCACCGACGCCGGCATCGGGACGATGGTGACCCCGTGAACCTGACCGACCTGCAGGCGCTGGAGGAGCGCTACCTGATGCGCACCTACAAGCGGGCACCGGTCGAGTTCGTCCGCGGCGAGGGAGCCGTGCTCTGGGACGCCGAGGGCCGCCAGTACCTCGACTTCCTCGCCGGCATCTCGGTCTGCACGGTGGGGCACTGCAACCCCGACGTGGTCGAGGCGGTGCGCGAGCAGGCCGGCCGCCTGATGCACGCCTCCAACCTCTTCTACACCGAGCCGATGGTTCGCCTGGCCGAGCGCCTCTCGGAGTCGAGCCTCGGCGGCCGCGTCTTCTTCTCCAACTCCGGCACCGAGGCCAACGAGTGCGCGATCAAGATCGCCCGCAAGCACGCCCACCGGCGCGGGATCGAGGCGCCGGAGATCGTCAGCTTCGAGCGCGACTTCCACGGCCGCACCTACGGGGCGCTCTCGGCGACCCCGGCGCTTGCCGCCAACCCCGCACTGGCCCCGATGCTGCCCGGCTTCCGCTCGGTGCCGCTGAACGACGCTGAGGCGCTGCGCGGCGCGGTGGGGGAGAGCACCGCCGCGGTCCTGATCGAGCCGATCCAGGGTGAGGCCGGGATCTACCCGGTCAGCGAGGAGGCGCTCCTCGCCGCCCGGGAGGCCTGCGACGAGGCCGGTGCCTTGCTGATCCTCGACGAGATCCAGACCGGGATGGGACGCACCGGCTCGCTGTGGGCTTACGAGCAGACCCCGGCGCGCCCGGACGTCCTCACCAGCGCCAAGGCGCTCGGCGGCGGGATGCCGATCGGCGCCTGCGTGACGACGCCGGAGGCGGGCGAGGTGCTGGAGCCCGGCGACCACGGCTCGACCTTCGCCGCCGGCCCGGTAGCCTGCGCCGCTGCCCTCGCCGTGCTCGAGATCGTCGACGACCCGGCTCTGCTGCGCCGGGTACGCGAGCTCGGCGCTCAGCTCCGCGAAGACTTGTCGGCCTTCGACGGTGTGCGCGAGGTGCGCGGCCGGGGCCTGATGCTGGGGGTCGGCCTGGAGGACGGGATCGATGCCACTGCCATCGGGGCCGACCTGCTCTCCCGCGGCCTGATCGTCAACGTCCCCGAGCCGGGCACCCTGAGGCTGCTGCCGCCGTTGACGGTCGACCCCGACCAGGTTGAGCGGGCCGCCGAGCTGATCGGCGAGAGCCTCGCGGCTCGGCCAGGGGCCTGAGGCGGATGGGCGACGGTCGGATCACGGGGTCGAGGGTGCGGCGCGCCGCCTCGATCGCCGGCGCCGCGGCCGGGGTCGCGGCGCGGAGCGCGACGGCGAAGGCGGTCGGCGGCGACTCGGACGCCCGCAAAGCGGCCGCCGCGCGCCAGCAGCTGAAGTCCGCGGAAGCCCTGGTCAAGGTGCTGGGTGGGATGCGCGGCGCGGCGATGAAGGTCGGCCAGACCCTCTCCGCGGTCGACCTCGGGCTGGTGCCGGAGGAAGTCCGTCCCCAGTTCCAGGAGATCCTCGCCACCCTTCAGCAGGACGCCGAGCCGGCCAGCTTCAGGGCGATCTCCAAGGTGGTGACCCAGGACCTCGGCGGCCGCCTCTCCGACCACTTCCGCGAGTTCGCCGAGGAGCCGATCGCGGCCGCTTCGATCGGGCAGGTCCACAGGGCCACGACCCGGGACGGCCGCGATGTCGCGGTCAAGGTCCAGTACCCGGGCATCGCTGAGGCGATCCAGGCCGACCTCAAGAACCTGCGCCTGGCGCTGAAGCTGCTCGACGTGATCGCGCCCGGCATCAACACGGGAGCGATCGCCGACGAGATCCGCGAGCGGATCTCCGAGGAGATCGATTACGAGCTCGAGGCGACGAACCAGCGCTCGATGGCGCGCGCTTACCGCGGCCACCCGTTCGTGGTCGTGCCCGATGTCTTCCTCGACCTCTGCCGCGAGCGGGTGATCGTCAGCGAGTTCATCGAGGGCGAGCGCTTCGCCGAGGCCAGGAGGCGCAGTCAGGACGAGCGCAACCGGCTCGGCGAGATCCTCGTCCGCTTCTACATCAACGGGCCGATGCGGCACCGGCTGCTCAACGGAGACCCGCATCCCGGCAACGCCCTGTTCCTCGACGACGGCCGGGTCGCCTTCCTCGACTTCGGCTTCTTCAAGCGGCTGGCCGACCCGGAAGTCGAGAGCCTGCTGGCGTCGACCAGGGCGGTCCACGCCGGCGATGCCGAGCGGCTGATGGCGGTGATGGTCGAGATCGGGGCGCTGGAGCCCAACCCGGCGCTGGCTCAGCCGTTCCTCGAGGCCTACGACGCGATGCTCGGCTGGACCTTCGTCGAGGAGGAGCTGCAGGTCGACGGCACGCGCACCGGCGAGATGATGCGCCGCTACAACCAGCTGCAGGGCCACGAGGACTTCGAGTCGCTGACCCTGCCGGCCGAGCACCTCGTCCTGATGCGCTCGGTGATGCTGCTGACCGGGCTGCTCGGCATGCTCGAAGCGTCGAACAGCTGGTTCTCGATCGCCCGCGAGTGGCTCTACGAAGATCCCCCCGTGACCGAGCTCGGAATGCTGGAGGCGGACCACCTCGCGCGGGGCACCCTAAGCTACTCGGCGAGATGAGCAAGGAAAAGCGACCCTCAGAGCCGCGCGCCCTGACCAGCGGCACCGCGGAGCGCCTGGCGGCGATCGTCGAGGCGGCCGAGCGGGCCGCGTCGAAGGTGATCGACGACGCCGAGGAGCAGGCCCGCTGCCAGCTCGAGGACGCGAGCGCCCGCGCCGACCGGATCGTCGCCGAGCGCCTGCGCGCGCTCGCCGACCAGCTCGACCCGCCCGCGGCGCCCCGTCGCGAGAACCACCTGCGGCCGGTCGAGGCGGCATCCGAACCCGACTCGGCCCCGCGCTCGCGCTCGGCCGGAGCCCGCCTCCTTGCCACCCAGATGGCGGTGTCGGGAAGCAGCCGGGAGGAGATCGAGCAGCGGCTGAGAAGCGGATTCGAGATCGAGGACACGCGCGAGATACTCGACGCGATACTCGGACCTGAGGAGTAATCCCATGCACGAGGACCCGACACGGATGATGAGCCAGCCCGACGACCACAAGCCGCACGGCAACACGCGCCTGCTCATCGCGGGCCTGATCGCCGTGATCGTCGGCCTGGCGATCGCGATCGTCGTGATCGCCGACAGCGGCGACGGCGGCACGACCTCGACGGTCACCAGCGTGCCGACAGAAACCACCGAGCCGACGACCGAGACCACCACCGGCTCGACCACGGAGACCACCGAGCCGACGACGACCGAAACGACGGAACCGACCACGACGACCGAAACTACGACGACCACCACGACGCCTCCGCCCGAAGAAGAAGGCGGCAGCGGCGGCATCGGCGCCCCATAGATGATTGATTCCGCGACCCCGCGCACCTGGATGACGCGCATGGCGCTGCGCATCCCTGCGTCCTCGGGCTTGCCTTTGGCGCCGCCAAAGGCTGCACCCTGCGTCCTTGATCTGCTTGGCCACGCGCGCCCCCAGTCACACGCGGCCGCGGAGTCAACCATCTAGCGGTGGCCGACTCCCCCGCACAGATCCGCACCGCCTCCTACGAGGCGGACCCCGCCGAGGTGCGGCGCGTCCTGCTGCTCTACTCGGGCGGGCTCGACACGAGCGTGATGCTGAAGTGGATCCAGGACTCCTACGACGCCGAGGTGGTCTGCCTCACGGTCAACCTCGGCCAGCCCGGTGAGGACTACACCGTGATCGAGGACAAGGCGAAGCGGCTCGGCGCACTCGAGTGCCACGTGGTCGACGCGCGTGAGGAGTTCGCGGCGGACTTTGTCGTGCCGGCGATCAAGGCCAACGCCCTCTACGGCGGCGGCTATCCGCTCTTCACCGCGCTGGGCCGGCCGCTGATCGCCAAGCTGGCGGTCGAGTACGCCCGCCGCACCGGCTGCGACACGATCGCCCACGGCTGCACCGGCAAGGGCAACGACCAGGTGCGGATCGAGGCCACGGTCGCGACCCTGGCGCCCGAGCTGAAGACGATTGCGCCGGTGCGCTCCTGGCAGATGGGGCGAGAGGAGGAGATCGCCTACGCCCGCGAGCACGGCATCCCGGTCAAGGGCGGCACCGAGGTGCCGCCCTACTCGATCGACGACAACCTCTGGGGCCGCTCCTCGGAGGGGCGTTGGATCGAGGACCTCGGCCACGCTCCCGAGGACGACGTCTTCCAGCTCGTCACCCGTCCCGAGGAGGCCCCCGACGAGGCCGAGACGGTCGAGGTCGAGTTCGAGGCCGGGATCCCGGTGGCGCTGAACGGCGAGCGATTGGGCCTGGTCGACCTGCTCGAACGCGTCGCCGAGATCGGCTGCCGGCACGGTGCCGGCATCGTCGACCACATCGAGGACCGCATCGTCGGGCTCAAGGTGCGCGACATCTACGAGGTCCCGGCAGCGGCGATCCTGCTGCCCGCCCACCAGGAGCTGGAGAAGCTGGTCGGCACGATCCACCAGAACCAGTTCAAGCCCTCGCTGGACCAGAAGTGGGCCTACCTCGTCTACGCCGGCCTCTGGTGGGAGCCACTGCGCACCGACCTCGACGCCTATATGGACGCGGTCAACGCCCAGGTCACCGGAACCATCGGGCTGAAGCTCTTCAAGGGGAGTGTGCGGGTGGTAACCCGCAGCTCGCCCAACGCCGTCTACGACGCCGACCTCGCCTCCTTCGCCGAGTCCGGCGGCCTCTTCTCGCAGACCGCCTCGCCCGGCTTCATCGAGCTCTGGTCGCTGCAGTCGCGGATGGCGCATCGAATTCGCCAGCGCGGGGAAGAGGGGAAGGCATGAGCTACGACAGGTTGGGCAAGATGGCGATCCGCTTCGCCCTCAAGTACGTCCGGGTGCGCTACAGGCGCCAGATCCGGATCGGCTTCGGCGTCGTCGTCGCCGGCGTGGCAATGGCGGCCTACGCCGCCACCCGCAACGTCCCCGAGGGCTGAACGCAAGATCCGTTGCGGGTTATCGTCAAGTTGTGAGTATTCGCTAACGAAAGCCGCTAGCCTCGTCGGCTTCGTGGTTCGTACCCCGGTGACAAAGGCAGGGTCCCGGCGCCCGGCCGTCCTTGTGTCCGCGCTGCTCGGTTTCGCGCTGCTTTCGGCAACGGTCGCCGGAGCGGCCAGTGTCGGCGATCTCGAAGCGAAGGTCTCCGCCGCGCGCGGCGAGGCCAGCTCCCTGGCCGCGAGCCTGCAGGCGGTTCAGAGCGAACTGGCCGCGGCTCAGGAGAAGGCCGACGCGGCGAGCGCCCGCGAGGAGGAGCTCACCGGACTGCTTGCGACTGGCGAAGAGCGCGCCGCACGGTTGGCGGCGGACGTGCGCCGCACGCAGCGCCGCCTGGCGGCGGAGAGGCGCCGCCTGCGCCGTGCCCGCGCCGCGCTCGCGGCGCGCCTTGTCGCGATCTACGAGAGCGGCAGCCCGAGTACCGCCAGCGTCATCCTCGCCTCCGGCAGCTTCGATGAACTTGCCACCCGCACCGAATACCTGGAGCGGATTGAGCGTTCCGACTCCGACCTCGCGGGCCGCGTGGCGCAAGTCCGTCGCGCCGTCGCCGCGACCCTCGAGCGGATCGCCACCCTCGAGGCCAAGGTCGACGCGTACAACACCCGCCTCGCTGCCGCCCACTCCGAAATCGCCGGCGTCCGCCAGGAAGCCGAAGCGGCCGCCGCACAGCTGCACGCGGTCGCCGCGGCCCGCTCCGCTTCTCTGGCCACGCTCGAGTCGAAGATCGGCGAGTGGGTCGGGGACATCGAGGCAGCCGAAGCCGCGAGCCGAGCCGAAGCCGAAACCACCGTCGAGCGCTGGCTCGGCGGCCCTTACTCGATCCCCACATACATCGTGATGTGCGAGTCCGGCGGCAACTACGGCGCCGTAAACCCCTCGTCGGGAGCCGGCGGCGCCTACCAGATCCTCCCCTCGACCTGGGAGCTGTACGGCGGAGAGGGTGCACCCCACGAAGCTCCCAAGGCAGAACAGGACCGAATAGCCGCTGAAATCTGGGCCGACTCCGGCGGCGGTGCCTGGGTCTGCGCCTGAGCCGCAGTCGGCCTCGGAAATACACACGGAAGGTGCGCGGAAGTTGTACGAAATCGGCCCGCTCCATCTGAGCCGCTTGGCATGATCGCCCGGCGCCCGTGAGTAACTCTGCCGCCGCCCATCTCCACGCCCACAGCGAGTACTCGCTGCTCGACGGCCATTGCAAGATCGACGCGATGGCGGCTCGCGCCGCGGAAATGGGTCAGCCGGCCCTGGGCCTCACCGACCACGGGGTGATGAACGGGGCGGTCGACCTCTACAAGGCCTGCAAGAAGCACGGGATCAAGCCGATCGCCGGCTTCGAGGCCTACTTCGTCGACGACGTGAAGACGCTCAAGGAGAAGCCGAAATACGAGCGCAACCACCTCACCCTCCTGGCCGAGAGCGACGCCGGCCTCGCCAACCTGGTCAAGCTCACCTCTGCCGGTTTTCTCGAAGGCTTCTCGCGCGGCAAGGCCAACGTCGACATGGAAATGCTCGCCGCTCACTCCGAGGGCGTGATCGTGCTCACCGGGTGCCTGCAGTCGCGCTTCTGCCGCCGCCTGATCGAGGAGCGGCCCGACGACGCCCGCGCCCACCTCGACGACCTGATCCAGGCCTTCGGTCCCGAGCAGGTCTACTTCGAGGTGCAGAAGAACGGCATCCCCGAGCAGGACAAGGCCAACGAGGGGATCGTCCGCTACGCCCGCGAGCTGGGCCGGCCGCTGGTCGGCACCGCCGACGTCCACTACCTGCGGCGCGAGGACTTCGACAACCACTCGGCGCTGCTCTGCGTTCAGACCAAGTCGACTCTGGCGGCGCCGAAGATGAGCTTCGACACCAACGAGTTCTACTTGAAGAGCAGCGAGGAAATGGCTGACTCGTTCGCCGAGTGGCCGGAGGCGGTGCCGACGACGCTGGAGATCGCCGAGCGTTGTAACGCCGAGATCGAGCTGGGCAAGCTGCTGCTGCCGCGCTACCCGACGCCCGACGGCGAGGAACCCGAGGCGATGCTGCGGCGGATCGCCGCCGAGGGGCTGCGCGCCCGCTACGGTGACCCGGTCCCGGCCGAGGCCCAGGAGCGGATCGATTTCGAGCTCGGGGTGATCGAGGAGATGGGCTTCTCCTCCTACTTCCTGATCGTCTGGGACTTCGTCCGCTACGCCAAGGACAACGGCGTCGCCGTCGGCCCCGGCCGCGGCTCGGCGGCTGGCTCGATCGTCGCCTACGCGCTGACGATCACCGACATCGACCCGCTCGCCAACGACCTGCTCTTCGAGCGCTTCCTCAACCCCGGCCGCAAGTCGATGCCGGACATCGACATCGACTTCTCGGTCCGTGGTCGCGAGCGGGTGATCCGCTACGTGGCCGAGAAGTACGGCCGCGAGTCGGTGGCCCAGATCATCACCTTCGGCAAGATGGCGCCGCGCGCGGCGACCCGGGACGCGGCCCGGGTTCTCGGCTTCGACTACGGCAGCGGCGACCGGCTGGCCAAGCAGATCCCGGAGCCGATCCTCGGCCGCAACCCCTCCTTCGAGGAATGCCTCAAGCCCGGTCAGGAGCTGCGCAAGACCTACGACTCCGAGCCGGACGCCAAGAAGATCCTCGACGTCGCCCAGGGCCTCGAGGGGATCATCCGCAACAACTCGATCCACGCCGCCGCGGTCGTCATCGCCGACCGGCCCTTGCAGGAGATCGTGCCCTTGCAGCTGGCCGAGGACCGCAGCGCCCCGGCGCCGGCCAATGGCAACGGAAACGGCAGCGGTAAGGCCGAGCGCCAGTACAAGATCGTCACCCAGTACTCGATGGGCCCGATCGAGGAGATCGGCCTGTTGAAGATGGACTTCCTCGGGCTACGCAACCTCGACGTGATCGAGGACGCCGTCGAGATCATCCACCGCTCGCGCGGCGTCGAGATCGACATGAGCGCGATACCGATGGACGACGCCAAGACCTTCGAGATGCTCTCCCGCGGCGAGGGCACCGGCGTCTTCCAGCTCGAGTCCGAGGGCATGCGCGAGGCGATGAAGAAGGTGAAGCCGACCGAGTTCGACGACATCGTCGCGCTCGTCTCGCTCTACCGCCCGGGGGCGATGCGCTACATCCCCGACTACGCCAAGGGCAAGCGCAACCCCTCTTCGGTCACTTATCCCGACGAGCGCCTGCGCCCGATCACCGAGCCGACCTACGGCTGCGTCCTCTACCAGGAGCAGCTGATGGAGATCGCCAAGCGGATGGCCGGCTTCAGCCCCGCCGAGGCCGACGACCTGCGCAAGGCGATCGGCAAGAAGAAGCGCGAGCTGATGGCGACGATGAAGGCGAAATTCCTCGAGGGGATGCAGTCCTCGGGCACGGCGAGCAAGGTCGCCAACGACATGTGGTCGCTGATGGAGGCGGCCGCCGACTACTCCTTCAACAAGTCCCACGCGGCCTGCTACGCGCTGATCTCCTACCGCACCGCCTACCTCAAGGCCAACTACCCAGCCGAGTACATGGCGGCGGTGATCTCCTCGGTGATGAACACCAAGGACAAGGTGCCCTTCTTCGTCAACCGCTGCGAGGAGATGGGGATCGAGGTGCTGCCGCCCGACGTCAACTCCTCCGACCACGATTTCGTCGTCTCCGAGAAGGCGATCCGCTTCGGCCTCGACGCGGTGAAGAACGTCGGCCACGCGGCCGTGGAGGCGATCCTGCGCGCCCGCGAGGACGGCCCGATCGACTCGATCTGGGACTTCTGCGAACGGGTTGACTCGCGCGCGGTCAACAAACGGGCGATCGAGTGCCTGATCAAGTGCGGCGCGCTGGACTCGACCGGGGCGACGCGTAAGGGGATGCTCGAGACGCTGCCGGCGGCGCAGTCGGGGGGGCAGAAGGCACAGGAGGACGCCCAGCTCGGCCAGGGCTCGATCTTCGACTTCGGCGACGGCGAGGGTGGCGGGGCCGATGCGGCCGCTCAGGCCCACCACCGCCCACCGATCCCGGCGGCCGAGTTCGAGCGCGCCGAGCTGCTGGCCCTGGAGAAGGAGACGCTGGGGACCTATCTCTCCTCGCACCCGCTGACCGAGGTGCGGGGCGCGCTGCGCGCCCGCGTCGACTGCGACCTCGCCGACCTCGCCAACAAGCAGGACGGCTCCTGGGTGACGGTTGGCGGCATCGTCACCGAGTGCAAGAAGATCCGCACCAAGAGCGGCAGCCAGATGATGTTCGCCACCCTCGACGACGTCGAGGGGCAGGTCGAGATGCTGGTCTTCAAGGCCGACGAGGCTGAGAGCGCCGCCGTCATCGCGCCCGACGCGATCGTCGTCGTCCGCGGCCGCCTCGACCACAAGGACCGCGGCGAGACGAAGCTCGTCGTGCAGGAAGCCGAGCGCTTCGAACCGGACGCCGAGGAGATCGCCCGTGCGCCCGAGGTTTCGAGCGGCCCGAGCGGCCCGGTCGAGGTCGAGGTCGAGGCGGCGCAGCTCACCGACGTCCTGGTCGAGGAACTGAAGGCGGTGCTCGAACACCACAAGGGCGACGCCGAGGTCCACCTGGCGATCCGCACCGCGGCCGGCGAGCCAAAGCGGCTGCTGCTCGGCGAGGGCTACCGCGTGCGTCCCTCCGGCAGGCTGCGCAGCGAGCTTGATCACGTCCTGAGCAGTGCCTCGCCTTCTGCAGTCGCTGCCTGATTTCGCATCAGCACTCGGAATCTGTGGCCGGCGGCCCTAGACTTTCTCCATGACCGCCATCCGCGAGAAGACCGGTGAGTGTCGCCAGTGCCGTTCCTTCTGCGACAAGATGGTCGAGCCGCGCGGTTGCGTCGAAATGCGCTGCCGCTACCTCTACAGCTTCGTCGACATGCTCAACGGCGTGCAGTACGTCGGCTGCATGCAGGACGTCTTCGCCGCCAAGGTCGAGCTCGACGCCGTTCTCCAGCCGGGTGGCTTCGGCGGGGTGAAGATGACGGGCGATGCCCTGCCGCACTGCCAGTTCTCCGTCGAGCGTGCGTACGAGGGCTCGGGGGAGTCCTACGACTGCGTCAATCGCCGCTTTTTCGATTGCTCAGACGGTGGCCCCGAGGGCATCAAGGCGTTCGACCTGCGCGACATCTGAGTGGGGTAACCACGACATCGTTTCGTGTAGAATCGCGGCATGACAGAGACTTCCGCAGTGGCAGAGGCAGAGAAGCTGGTGGCTGAGGCGGCCGGCGACACCGACGGTGCGTCCAGCGAGGGGCCGAAGTTCACCCTCGAGCTGAACCAGGACCAGAAGGACATTCGCGACTGGGTGCACGGGTTCGCCGAGGGCGTCGTCCGTCCCGCCGCCGAGGAATGGGACGAGCGCGAGGAGACGCCCTGGCCGGTGATCCAGGAGGCCGCCAAGATCGGCCTCTACAGCTTCGAAGCGCTTGGCCAGTTCTGGGCTGACGAGACCGGGCTGACCCTGCCGATCGCCAACGAGGAGCTCTTCTGGGGCGACGCCGGCATCGGCATGGCGATCATGGGTACCTCGCTGGCGGTTGCCGCGATCTTCGGGCAGGGAACCCCGGAGCAGATGGGCGAGTGGATCCCGCAGTGCTTCGGCAGCGCGGACGACCCCAAGGTCGCCTCCTTCTGCTCTTCAGAGCCCGACGCCGGCTCCGACGTCTCGGCGATCCGCACCACCGCCAAGTACGACGAGGCAACGGATGAGTGGGTCATCAACGGCCAGAAGGCCTGGGCCACCAACGGCGGCATCGCCGACGTCCACGTCGTCATCGCCACGGTCGATCGCGAGCTCGGCTCACGCGGACACGCCGCCTTCGTGATCCCTCCGGGGACCAAGGGCTGCGAGCAGGGCGCCAAGGTCAAGAAGCACGGCCTGCGCGCCTCCCACACCGCCGACGTCCACCTCGACGATTGTCGCGTGCCGGGAGCCTGCCTGCTGGGAGGCAAAGAGAAGCTCGACGAAAGGCTCGCCCGGGTCCGCGAAGGCAAGAAAGCCAAGTCGCAGGCGGCGATGCAGACCTTTGAGGCGAGTCGCCCCACGGTAGGCGCCCAGGCGCTCGGCATCGCCCGTGCCGCCTACGAGTACGCGCTCGGGTACGCCAAAGAGCGCCACCAGTTCGGCAGGGCGATCGTCGAGAACCAGTCGATTGCCTTCACCCTCGCCGACATGAAGCTGGAGATCGACGCCGCCCGCCTGCTCGTCTGGCGCGCCGCCTGGATGGGCCGCAACGGCCACAAGTTCGAGAACGCCGAGGGCTCGATGTCGAAGCTCAAGGCCGGCGAGGTCGCCGTCTGGTCGACCGAGCGCGCGATCCAGATCCTCGGCGGCAACGGCTACACCCGCGAGTTCCCGGTCGAGCGGATGCACCGCGACGCGAAGATCTACACGATCTTCGAGGGCACCTCCGAGATCCAGCGCCTGGTGATCAGCCGCGCGATCTCCGGCGTTCACGTCAAATAGTCGTAGTGGGCCAAGCGCCAGATCGGACGCGCTCGTAGAGCGTGTCGGGGGCGAGGTCGGCGCCCCCCGGCCAAGCGACCGTGCCGGTCTCTGTATCGACGTACGCTTGTGCGAAGCCCTCTTCGGTGCGGGCCTGCTCGAAGACAGGCCCCCACATGCGGGGGAGCACATCTACGGTGCCGCTTTGGCCGTCGGCGAACGTCAACTTGAGCACGCCATGGCGTACGACAGAAGCTCTGGTGATGTTTGGAGTGAGTCTGCTCATCGCAAGGGCTCGATCTCCTTCAGTGTTTCACTCGCCCGCGCCCGGCGCCAGTTCTTTTCCAGCTCCCGTTGATGGAGCTCGGCCCAGGCAAGGACAAAGCGAAGCTGTCGGCGTCTGAGGCTGCTGTTGATGACTTCAAGGTTGTCGATCCGAACCTTAGCCTCGCCGTCAGCGTGGTAGGCGTGAAAGTGGGGGTGGCCGTGGTCGTCGAAGAACATCGCGATCGTGATCCCGAAGAAGCGGCTGATGGTCGGCACCGCCCCTTAAGGCGTGGCGGACCAAAACTCTCCCCCTCTGCACTTGGCGATTCTTAGCGTCGCCTCTCGAGCCCGGCTTTCCTCAGGCGCTTCGCGGCCTGGATTTCTTTCTTGTCTGCGCCTTTCTTGTTTGGCCCCGGCGTCTCCAGCGTCGCCGGGAGGCCCTCGAAGCGGGGCTCGGAGAGGAAGGCTGCGAGGCCCTGCTTGCCCATCTCGCCCTTGCCGAGGTTGGCGTGGCGGTCGCGGCAGGAGCCGAGGGGGGCTGCAGCGTCGTTGACGTGCAGGCAGCGGAGACGGTCGAGGCCGACCTTTGCGTCAGCTTCGTCGACGACGGCGGCAAGGTGCTGCTCATCGGTGATGTCGTAGCCCTGAACGAAGAGGTGGCAGGAGTCGAGGCAGAGGCCGAGGCGCTTGCCGCTGCCGGCCAGCTCGATCAGCTCGGCGGTCTGGTCGAAGTCACGGCCCAGGAGGCCCTTGTGGCCGGCGGTCTGCTCGAGCAGCAGCGGGCAGCGGTCACTGTCTTCGAGTGCGGCGGCGATCGTCTTCCCGGCGCGTTTCATCGAGGGCCCGAGCGGCTCTTTGACCTGTGCCCCCGGATGCAGGACAACCCCGTCCGCACCGATCTCATCGCCGATCCGCAGGGCATGGGTTAGTGAGGCCTGGGACTTCCGGCGCAGCTCCCGGTCCTTGGAGGCGCAGTTGATCAGGTAGACGGCGTGGATCACGACCGCTTCGACCGGCGAAGCCGCCATCGCCTCTTTGAAAGCAGCGAAGTCGTCTGGCCCGTATTTCGTCGGCCGCCACATGCGCGGGCTCTGGTTGAAGATCTGAATCGATTCGCAACCGAGCGCGGTGCCCCGCTCGATCGCCCTGTCGAGTCCGCCGGATGTCGAGACATGCGCACCGATAAGCATGAATCGCGCATCCTATGGAGCCAATTGTGCGACGCACCTTGAAGGTCAAAATTCCAGGCATATCGTCGCTTGCGTCCCCCCGTAGCTCAGCGGATAGAGCGCGCTCTTGACTAGAGACGAGGTCGCGGGTTCGAGTCCCGCCGGGGGGATGCAGAACTCCAATCGCCTCTGATGTATGCGCTAGGCTTGTGGCCTCTAGTCAAGGGCGTTGCTGACGCTGAGATGGGTTCGGCTCATGGCCGGGCTGCTCGCGGAGCAGCTTCTTCACAACAGGCCCGCTTCGGCGGGCCTGTTGTGTTTAGGCACCGGTAGCGGTAGTCGTTCATCTAGATTGCTCCCGTGCCCGAAGGCTCCCCACTCCGCCTCCGCTTCGCCCCGTCGCCAACCGGCTCCCTGCACATAGGCGGGGCCAGGACCGCGCTCTACAACTGGCTCGCGGCTCGCCACTCCGGCGGGGAGCTGGTGCTGCGGATCGAGGACACCGATCGGGAGCGCTCGACCGAGGAGAACGTTGCCCAGATCCTCGATGCCCTGGAGTGGCTCGAACTGGACTGGGACGAGGGGCCGGTCTCGCAGGCCTCGCGCGCGGACCGGCACGCGGCGGCGCTCGAGCGGCTGCTCGAGTCCGGCGCCGCCTACCGCGACTCCGCCACGGCGAAAGAGGTCGAGGCCTGGAAGGCCGAGCACGGGGCCGGCAGCGGGTATCGAGGCATCCCGGTCGACGAGCCGGGCGCGGCGGTCAGGCTGAGGGTGCCCGACGCGGGGGAGACCGTGGTTCACGACCTGATCCGCGGGCCCGTCAGCTTCCCCAACCGCAGCTACGACGACTTCGTCATTGCCCGCGGCGACGGCTCGGTCCTCTACAACTTCGCGGTCGCGGTCGACGACGCGGAGATGGGGATCGACGAGGTCGTGCGCGGCGACGACCACCTCTCCAACACGCCGAAGCAGCTGCTCGTCCTCGCCGCCCTCGGCCACGAGCCGCCGCGCTACGCTCACCTGCCGCTGCTGCACGGTCCCGACGGCAAGAAGCTCTCCAAGCGCCATGGCGCTGCCTCGGTGCAGGAGCTGCGCGAGGCCGGTTACCTGCCGGCGGCGGTCCGCAACTACCTCGCGCTGCTCGGCTGGGGAACCGACGACGACACGACCCTGATGCCGACCGAGGAGCTGGTCCGGCGCTTCCGGGTCGAGGACGTCGGCAAGGCCGCGGCGATCTTCGACGAGAAGAAGCTGCGCTGGGTCAACGGCCGCTTCATGCGCGAGCTGCCTCTGGAGGACTACACCGAAGCGGTGGCGAGGCACCTCGGGCGCGAGCCGGACGACCGCCTGCGCGGCGCCTGCGCGATCGCCCAGGAGAAAGCGCAGACGCTCGACGAGGTGTGGCCGCTGATCGGGTTCCTCTTCGAGCCGCCCGTCGAGGACGAGAAGGCGTGGGCCAAGGTGATGAAGGACGGTGCGCTGCCCGCCCTGGAGGCTGTGCGCTCGGCCCTGGCCGAGGCCGAGGCGTTCGACGCCGGCGCGGTCGAGAAAGCCCTGGAGCCGCTCCCGGGGCGGCTCGACGCCAAGCCCGGCCGTGTCTACCAGCCGATTCGCGTCGCGATTACGGGCACCGCGGTGTCGCCGGGGATCTTCGAGTCGCTTGCGGCTCTGGGACGGGACGAATCCCTCGCTCGCATCGACGCAGCCCTGGCCCGGCTCCGGCCCTAGGAGTCCCCTAGCGGACAACGGAGAGGTTCCGACCTCACCCAAGTGGACAAATGGCCCCGGCTTGCTACCCCAGTTTTGGGGATGGCAAGGCTAAACCGTGCGTCCTCGGCTGCCGATGAAGGCTGCGAGCTGGTTTTCCCGCCATGCAGTCGACCAAGCCACAGACCAACGGCAAAGTGAAGCCCGAAGCGGCGCCCACCAACGGCGCCCGCTCCAACGGCTCACGCGCCAAGGCGGCTCCAGGAGCCCGTCTGGCCGCCGCCTTCGACGCGGTCGAGAAGTTCCCGGTCCTGCTGGAGTCGCGAGCACGGGTGATGCGCGCCGCGACGGCCGAGACCACTCGCGTCTCCGAGGTGGTCGAGGCGGTCGAGTCGGACGTCGGCCTGGCGATCGCGGTCCTGCGCTTCGCTAATCGCAGCAGCGACGTCGCCGGCTCGGTGGGCAGCATCCCCGAGGCCGTCGACGTGCTGAAGCCGGCCGGTGTGCTGGCGATCGCGGGCACCTCGCCGGTCTTCGATTTCTTCGAGCCCAATGGAAGCCGCGAGATGCGGCCCGAGCGCTTCCGCGTCCACGCCCTCGCGGCTCAGCGGGCCGGCGATGAGATCGGGCGCACAGTGGGTTGGGACAGCCGCGACGAGCTGGCCGTCGCCACCCTCCTACACGATGTCGGCCGTCTCGTGATCTGCAGCCTGCACCCGGGCGATCGGGGCCAGTTCGACGCGGTCGCGAAGACGCCCGAGCAGCGGGTGCGCGAGGAGCGTGACCGGCTCGGCATCGACCATGCCCTGGTCGGCGGCGTGCTCGCGAGACGCTGGAATATGCCACCGAGCCTCGCCGTCGCGATCGAGCGCCATCACGCCGCCGACGCCGACGGGCTGGCGGCGATGATCGCGACCGCCGACATGGTTGCCCATTACAGCCAGGGCGAGGCGGTCAACCCGGAGCGCCTGCGCACCTGCGCGAAACGCTGCGGCCTTGACCCCGAGGCGCTGCGCGATCTCCTCTACGAGATGCCCCACGCGGGTAACGACTCACCTCGGGTGACGGAGCCCTGCCCGCTCTCGGCGCGAGAGCTCGACGTCCTCCGTCATCTTTCCGAGGGGATGGTCTACAAGCAGATCGCCGGCGAAATGCAGCTCTCCGTCTCGACCATCCGCACCCACCTGCACAACGTCTACGGCAAGATCGGCGCCGTCGACAGGGCGCAGGCCGTCCTCACCGCCCGCGACTGCGGCTGGATCTAAAGAAGGCGCTCCGGCCGCGGGTCCTGTCGTCGGGGGTAGGGGGTGCCCTCCTTGTCCTTCGCGCTGCTTCGGGCAGAGGGACATTTGCGGGATGAGCTATGAGGCCCCGCCCTCAGCAGCCTACGGACGGCGGAGACACCCCCTACCCCCGACGCCACCCGCGGGAGGAGCGTTTTTCAGCTCGCCCGCAAAGCGAGATGGTGGCCTGCGCGAGTGTCTCCTCGCCGTAGCTGGGGTGGGGCGAGTCTGCTTCGGCGTGTCTCCCGCGGGTGGCGTCGTAGGGGGAACCGCCCCTGAGGACGCTTTAGCGACCGGAAGGGGCGTGGGTCCCCTGCGGCGACAGGACCCGCGGGCCAGCACCTACTCGATTAGGCACTCGCGCAGGGCTATCGCCACGGCGTGAGTTCTGTTCCTGGCCCCCAGCCGCCCCAGGGCGTTCTTGGTGTGGGTCTTGACCGTTTCCTCGCTGAGATCGAGCTCGCGCGCGGCCACGGTCGTCGATTCGCCGTTGGCGAGGAGTTGGAGGATTTCGCGCTGGCGCTTTGTCAGCTTGCCGCGGCTGCCGCGTGGGGGGACAGCGGGGTCGACGAAGCGTTCCTGGTCCAGTGCGGCCTTGGCGGCCCGCTTCAGCTCCTCGGCGCCGGCGGTGCGCGACACGTAGGCGCTGGCGCCCGCCTGCAGGGCGGCGCTGGCCAGATGACGCTCGGCACGGTCGCCATGGGCGACGATGCCGAGCGTGGGCTCGGACCTGAGCAGGGCCTTGATCGCGTCGATGGCGCCGATCGGCTCGGGATGGTCGTTGCCACTCCAGCGGCGCATGTCGAGGATCGCCACGTCGATGCTGCCGACGTCTCGCACGAGCTCGACCGCCTCCTCGCGGCAGCTGGCCTCTTCGACGTCGAAGCTGTCCTGCAGCGCCCTGCGCACGCCGAGGCGGACGATCGGATGACCGTCGATGACTAGGCACTGGGGACGCTCGCTCAGGACTGCTTCCGATCTCTCGGTTTCGCTGACGGCTCCAATTCGTGAGCCCTGGAACCCGAATCCCCCCGATCCTAACTCAGCCCGGTCCGAGGAGTGCGGTAGAAAGCGGATGTGATCTCGATCACCTCGAAGTCGCGCTACGCGGTCGTCGCCATGGCGGAGCTTGCTCGCTCGGGCGAGAGGCCGGTGCCGATTAAGGAGCTGGCGGAGCGGCGCGGCATTCCCGAGCAGTTTCTCGAGCAGCTCTTCTCGACCCTGCGCCGCGGCGGCCTGCTGACAAGCCACCGCGGGATGAAAGGCGGCTACACGCTCTCCCGCCCGGCTGAGGAGATCACCGTCCTGGAGGTGGTCCAGGCGCTCGACGGCAAGGTCGGCCAGGAGGCCGACGAGGCCGGCGGCATCTGGGCCGAGGGCGTCACCGCCCTGCGCAAGGTCTTCGGCCAGACCACGATCGCCGAAGTCGCCCGCCGCGAGGCCGAGGCGGCGGGGTCGGGGATGTACTTCATCTGAGCGGATTCTGCGGCGGTCTCGAAACTTAATCCAGTCCCAAAGCGAGGCCTTCGCACCATCTAGTCATCCCATCCGCCTGGCGAGCGCGTGCGTTTGAACTGATCCAGATTGAGTCGCTCAGTGAAGGCATGGATCAGCGATAGGGCGACGCCAAGCGCTGCGACGGCACTCAGAACTCCGAGGAACATCGATCGAGTACCCATGGCCAAAGCGATCAGAGCGGCGATCTCACCGAGAACCGCCAGCCTCAGGATGCCCTTCATGTATCTGAGAAATGAAAAGAAGACAGGGTGGGTGGGCGCTCCAGAGTCATTCGCAAGGATTCCTGAAAGGACTGGCAAGAAGATGCGATATAGCGCCCCGCCCTCAACGAAAGCGGCAATCAGCAGGACCGGGAGTACTTGAGCAATGGCAGTGAAGTAGGGCCCGCGCGGTTCCACCCCCGGTGTCCAAAGCGTGACGACCGCTGAGAACGTGAGGGCGAGTATCGGCCAGGTGTGCGCCTTTAGCTCCCTGGATGTGGGTCCCCCGAAGAGTCGTAGCCGGACACGCCCTACCAGGACGGGTTCGAGGATGCCTTCTTGTTCCTCTTCCTCCTGTTCGCTCAGCTCGTCTTTTGCCTCGAGTTGGGCGAGGAGGCGTCTCCGAATCGGGTCGGCCCACGGGCTCCTCGGGGCCAAGAGGCGAATCGAGCCGCAGCCCAGAACGACTGCGGTACTTACCCCCAGAAACATCCTAGGAAGGTTCGGGTCACTGCTTTCGAAGATCAGAAGGGGCAGGATCGCCAGTGAGACTGGTAGAGCAACGAGGCCGACCGCAATCAATCCGCCCCCGATCACAGAGAGCACGCTCCAGCCGCGCTCGTGCTGCCAAAGCCTTCCTAGGAATTCGCGATATGACGGCTGCTTGGTTTCGATCAGGCTCGCCAGGCTAACCCGAGCGGCATGCCGGGCCTCTCCTCCCATGCTGCCCCTCGGCCGCGTGCGGGCGTCTTCGCTCTAGAGTGCCCAGTCATGCATGTGAGTGATCGGTATTGATCTGATGCGCATCGGCGAAACCGCGGCATCCGTCGTCGGCGAGACGCCGATGGTGGTTCTCTCGCGGCTCGGCGAGGGCCTTCCGGGAGAGGTCTGCGTCAAGCTCGAGTACCTCAATCCCGGGGGGTCGGTGAAGGACCGGATCGGGGTGGCGATGATCGACGCGGCCGAGAAGAAGGGGCTGATCGAGCCCGGCCGTTCGGTGATCGTCGAGCCGACCAGCGGCAACACCGGGATAGCGTTGGCGATGGTCTGCGCGGCGCGGGGCTACGAGCTGATCCTGACCCTGCCCGAGGGGATGAGCCGGGAGCGTTCGAAGCTGTTGCGCGCCTATGGAGCCGAGGTGCGCGAGACGCCGTCGCTGGGCGGGATGACCGAGGCGGTCGAGCTGGCCGAGGAGATCTGCGAGCAGCGCAAGGGGTTCATGCCGCAGCAGTTCTCCAACCCGGCCAACCCGGAGGTGCACCGGCGCACGACGGCGGAGGAGATCTGGCGCGACACCGACGGTCAGGTCGGAGCCTTCGTCGCCGGGGTCGGCACAGGGGGCACGATCACCGGCGTCGGGAGGATGCTGCGCGAGCGCAGCCCGGAGACCCTCGTCGTCGCGCTGGAGCCCGTCAGCTCTCCCGTCCTCTCCGGCGGCGTGCCCGGGCCGCACAAGATCCAGGGGATCGGCGCGGGCTTCGTCCCCGAGGTGCTCGACCGCTCGGTGATCGACGAGATCCTCTCCGTCTCCGACGAGGACGCGCTCGACACGGCCCGCCTCGCGGCGCAGAGGGAGGGGGTGCTGGCGGGGATCTCGGCCGGGGCCAACATCAAGGCGGCGCTCGAGGTCGCCGCTCGCCCCGAGATGGCCGGCAAGCGGGTGGTGACGGTCGTCTGCGACTCGGGCGAGCGTTACGTGTCCCTACCCTTCTTCTCACCATGAACCGCTGGAAGAAGGTGGTCTCGGAGGTGCGCGCCGACGTCAAGGCGGCGCGCGAGCGCGACCCCGCTGCGCAGAAGGTCTCGACCCTGGAGATCCTGCTCAGCTGGGCCGGGGTGCAGGCTCTGCTCGCCCACCGGCTGGCCCATGCGCTGCTCGAGGCCGGCGTGCCGGTCGCCCCCCGGGTTCTCGCTTACCTGACGCGCTCGATCACCGGGGTGGAGATCCACCCGGCGGCGAGGATAGGCCGGGAGTTCTTCATCGACCACGGCTCCGGGGTGGTGATCGGCGAGACCGCCGAGATCGGCAAGCGGGTGACGCTGTACCAGGGAGTGACCCTGGGGGGCACCGGCTTCCAGCGCGGCAAGCGCCACCCGACCCTGGGCGACAACGTCACCGTCGGCTCCGGCGCCAAGCTGCTGGGCCCGATCGCGGTCGGCGACGGCGCCAAGATCGGCGCCAACACCGTCGTGATCGAGGACGTGCCGCCGCACGCGACCGTTGTCGGCAACCCGGGCCACCCGGTCAAGGTCGACGGCAGGCGCGTCGAGGGTCCCGACGCCGACTGGATCCACCTGCCCGACCCGATCGCCGAGGCGATCAAGACGCTTTCCCAGCGGATCGCCGACCTCGAGCAGCGGCTCGCCGAGCTCGACGGCGGCAATGTCCCCGGCGGGGGCTCGACCGAGCTGCGCGAGCGCACTGGCCGCTCCTCGGCCGGCGGCTGAGTATCAACCGCGTCCTGGCGTCGCTGGACCAAGGGGGGCAAGGACGCAGGGAGGTCGGCGGAACGAGCGCACTCGTGTGCGTGAGTGAGCCGTCCGACCGAGGACACAGCACCCCGCCGTGTCCAGGGGCGCCAGCCGGGTCCAAAGCTATTCTCGGACTCATGCTGCAAACCGAGCCCGAGACGCCCGTGGACGCCGGTGGCGCCCCGATCGAACCCGGCGCCGACCGGGCCGAGCGGCTGCTCGCCGGGCTCAACGAGCCTCAGCGTCAGGCCGTCGAGCACGGCGAAGGGCCACTCCTCGTCCTGGCTGGGGCCGGCTCGGGCAAGACCCGGGTCCTGACCCACCGGATCGCCTATCTGCTGGCGACCGGAGCCGCCCGCCCCGGCGAGATCCTCGCGATCACCTTCACCAACAAGGCGGCGAGCGAGATGCGCGAGCGGGTCGAGGCACTGGTCGGCCGCTCCGCGCGGGCGATGTGGGTGACCACCTTCCACTCCGCCTGCGCCCGGATGCTGCGCGCCGACGCCGAGAAGCTTGGCTACTCGCGCAGCTTCACGATCTACGACGAGTCCGACTCGCTGCGGATGCTGAAGCGCTGCATGGCGGAGCTCGGGGTCGACCCGAAACGCTACCCGGCGCGGTCGATCCGCTCCCAGGTCTCCGGCGCGAAGAACAAGCTCGTCGACGCGCCCGCCTACGCCCAGGCCCAGGGCAGCGTCTTCGAGGAAACGGTCGCCAGCGTCTACGAGCTCTACGAGAAGCGGATGCTGGCGGCGAACGCGCTCGACTTCGACGACCTCCTGGTCCGCACGGTCAACGTCCTGGAGATCTCCGACGAGGCGCGCGAACGCTGGCGGCGCACCTTCCGCCACGTCCTCGTCGACGAGTACCAGGACACCAACCACGCCCAGTACCGGCTGCTGCAGCTGCTCACCGAGGAGCACGGCAACCTGATGGTGGTCGGGGACGAGGACCAGTGTCTCGTGGAGGGGACGCTGATAAAGATGGGGGACGGATCTGAAAAGCCAATTGAGGAGCTGGCAGCGGGTGACATGGTGATGTCGTGCCATGGCAGCGCGGACTTTCGCCCGTCCAAAGTGACCGGGGTCTTCAGGGCGTGGGAGAAGCAGGGAGTCTCGATCACGACCCGGACTGGTCGATGTCTAGTCAGCACACCGGAGCACATGCATTTCGCGGGGTACCGCCTCGGCACCACACCCCAAATGCACCTGACTTATCTGATGTGGAAACGAGGCGTCGGCTTCCGGGTCGGTGTCTCTGGGGTCTATACGCAACGCGGCAAGGGCGCTGTGGGGATCCGGCAGAGGTGCCTCCACGAGCACGCTGACGCGGTTTGGGTGGTTTCCGCACACGACACCGACGCGGAGGCCCGCGCCGCGGAGGTCTCGCTCTCGCTGCGCTATGGACTGCCCATGCTGCCGTTCTACCGCCGCAAATCTGCATCCGGGAGAAGCTTGATCGGCAACCAGGCTCTGATCGACCAGGTCTTCTCGACAATCGATACCGAGGCTGGCGGGTTTCGGCTGCTCGAGGACGAGGGGCTCAGTATCCAGCACCCGCACCATCTCGCGGCAACCTCCGACGGGCGCAGAAGGGTTGTACGGGTCACTCTCTGTGCCGAGAGGCGAGGCGATACACCCATGCATCGAGTCGCCCTTGCCGGGCGCGACGTAGAGGGGCGCGAGGCTCTCGAGTCGGCTGGACTGAAGGTCCGAGATGCGAAAGCCAAATCAGGGTCATGGCGGTGCGAGACCGCCCTCAAGGACTTGGGGGAGGCGGTGAGGTTGGCCGGAGAGATCAGTTCCGTCCTCAACGTCGATGTTTGCTTCTCGGGACGCTTCGGCGAGGTTCAGAGCGGACGGATTAGCGGGAACTCCTTGCCGAGCATTCCCGCTGGATCGGTGCGCCCCGGAATGACCGTGTTCACAGAGGACGGTGGCTATGACGCCGTCGAGTCTGTCGACAGGGTCGAGTTGGATCGCCCTGTCTACGACATAAACGTCGAGGGGACGCACAACTTCATCGCCAACGGCCTCCTCACCCACAACTCGATCTACGGCTTCCGCCACGCCGACATCCGCAACATCCTCGATTTCGAGCGGGACTTCCCCGAGGCCGAGGTGGTCAAGCTCGAGCAGAACTACCGCTCGACCCAGACGATCCTCTCCGCCGCCAACGCGGTGGTCGAGCGCAACCGCGAGCGGCGGCCGAAGCAGCTCTGGACCGAGATCTCCGGGGGTGAGCCGGTGCAGCTGTCCGAGCTCTCCGACGAGCACGAGGAGGCCCGCTGGGTCGCCGGGGAGGTCGAGAGGCTCGGCGAGGAGGAGGGCGTGCGCCGCGAGGACATCGCGGTCTTCTACCGGACCAACGCGATGAGCCGGGTGCTCGAGGACACCCTCGTCCGCTTCGAGCTGCCCTACCAGGTGATCGGCGGCACCAAGTTCTACGAGCGGGCCGAGGTCAAGGACGCGGTCGCCTACCTCAGCCTCCTGGCCAACCCCGCCGACCAGGTCTCCTTCGCCCGCATCGTCAACTCGCCGCGACGCGGCATCGGCAACACCAGCCAGGGTCGCCTCGCCTCCCACGCCAACACCACCGGGCTCTCGATCTGGGAGGTGGCGGAACGGGTCGAGGAGGTTCCCGGCCTGAGCGCCGCGGCGATCAAGGCGGTCTCGCGCTTCCACGAGACGATGGAGGGGCTGCGAGCCCGGGCCGACGAGGCGCCAGTGTCCGAGCTGCTCGAGGCGGTGCTGCGCGAGAGCGGCTACCTCGACGCGCTGGCGGCCGAGCGCACGATCGAGGCCGAGGGCCGCGCCGAGAACCTCGAGGAGCTGGTCGGCATGGCGGCGGAGTTCGACGCCAATCGCGAGATGGAGGGGGAGGGCGAGTCCTCGCCTCTGGAGGAGTTCCTGCAGCAGATCTCCCTCTACACCCAGCAGGACGATCTGCGCGCGGAGGAGTCGCTGATCACGCTGATGACGCTGCACAACGCCAAGGGGCTCGAGTACGACACGGTCTTCCTCCTCGGCTGCGAGGACGGCGCATTCCCCCACATGCGGGCGCTGGAAGAGGGTGGAGAAGAGGAGGAGCGGCGGCTCTGCTACGTCGGCATCACCCGTGCCCGCAAGCGCCTCTACGTCACCTGGGCGCGCGAACGCCGCCTCTTCGGCCGCGCCGAGCGCAACCTGCCCTCGCGCTTCGTCGACGAGCTGCCGGCGGAGCTGACCGAGCGCCACTCCAGCGCGCCCGGCGCGGCTGCCGGGCTCGGCTGGGAGACGACGAGCGCGGACGGGGCGGCGCCGGTCGACCCCGGCCCGGCCCTGGAGCTGCGCACCGGCGACGACGTCGTCCACGCGGCCTTCGGCGAGGGTGTCGTCACCGCGGTCGAGGCCGGCGGGGTCGTCGTCGTGCGTTTCGCCGGCGATGGCACCGAGCGCAAGCTGATGGCCGACTACGCACCGATCCGGAGGCGCTGATGGCGGCCAGGGTCATCGACGGCAAAACTGTTGGCGCGGCCGTTCGCGCCAGGGTCGCCGAGGAGGTGGCCGCGTATGAGGCCGAGCGCGGCCGCACGCCGATGCTGGTCACGGTGATCGTCGGCGACGACCCGGCCTCGGAGATCTACGTCCGCAGCAAGCACCGCGCCTGCGAGGAGGCCGGGATGCGCTCGGCCCACCACGGCCTGCCCGCCGACACGAGCGAGAACGAGCTGCTGGAGCTGGTCGCGGACCTGGGCACGGACCGCGACGTCGACGGCATCCTCGTCCAGCTGCCCGTGCCAGACCAGATCGACCCCGACCGGGTCGTCGCCGCGATCGACCCGGCCAAGGACGTCGACGGGCTGACCCCGGTAAACGCCGGCCTCCTCGCGCACGGGATGCCGGGGCTCGTCCCGTGCACGCCGGCCGGGGTGATGGAGCTGCTCCGCCACGAGGGGATCGAGCTGGAGGGCGCGGAGGCGGTTGTCGTCGGTCGCTCGAAGCTGGTCGGCGTGCCGGTGTCCCGCCTGCTGCTGGCTGCGAACGCGACGGTGACGATGTGCCACTCGCGCACCCGCGACCTCGCCGAGGTGTGCAGGCGTGGAGACGTCCTGGTGGCCGCGGCCGGAGTCCCTGGCCTGCTCGGCGCCGACGCAGTCAAGCCGGGCGCCGTGGTGATCGACGTCGGCACCAACCGGACCGACGACGGGCTGCGTGGCGACGTCGACTTCGAGGCTGCGGCGGGGGTGGCCGGGGCGATCTCGCCGGTTCCGGGCGGGGTCGGGCCGATGACGATCGCGATGCTGCTCGTCAACACGGTGGCTGCCGCCCGGGCCCGGGTGTAGTGTCGGCTCGACCGCTAGACCACGGAGGGTAAGCAGATGGATCTGGACAGGCTGAGTACCGGTGAGAAGATCGCTTCCGTTTCCGCGATCCTTCTCTTCATCTTCATGTTCTTCAACTGGTTCGGCGTCGAGGTCTCAGGCGTCGGAGGGTTCTCGGGCACGATCTCCGGCGACGGGGGCAATGCCTGGGAGGCCCTTGACTTCATCCCGTTCGTTCTCTTGGTGACGATTGCCGCCGCGCTCGGCGTTGCCGCCCTGCGGCTCAGCGACGCGGCCTACGAGCCACCGATCTCGGCCAACACCGTCGTCACCGTGCTCGGCGTGATCTCGGTGCTGCTCATCCTCTTCCGGATCGTCGATCCGCCCAGCTTCGGCAGTGTGGGCGGCGTCTCGGTCGACGCGACGCGCAGCATCGGCATCTTCCTTGGCCTGATCGCCGCCGGCGGGATCGCCTACGGCGGCTACAGCGCGATGCGAGAGGAAGGGATGACCTTCGGCGACGCGGCGGATCGGCTTTCCAGCGGGCCCGGCGCCGGTACGCCGTCACCGACGTCGCAGCAGCCGCCGTCATCTTCGACACCGCCTCCACCTCCGCCGCCACCCTCCAATCCTTCTCCGCCTCCGCCGGGAGGCTAGGAGGGTCCCTAGAATCGGCCGCCGTGATCGAGCGGGAGCAGGTACTTCATGTAGCGAAGCTGGCGCGACTCGGACTGTCCGAGGAGGAAGTCGAGCGGATGGCCGGGGAGCTTTCGGGGATCTTGGAGCACGTCGACCGGATTGGTGAGCTGGAGCTGGACGATGTGCCGCCTACGTCTCATGTGGTTGAGTTGGAGAACGTGCTGAGGGCGGACGAGCCGCATGAGAGCCTGGATCGGGACGTGGCGCTCGCGCAGGCGCCGGATCCGGTCGATGGGGCGTTCCGGGTCCCTTCGCCGCAGGCAGAGGGCTAGATGGCGGACATGCTCGAGTTGACCGCCGTGCAGGCGCAGGAGGCGATGGCCTCGGGGGATCTCTCGCCGACGGAGTATGGGAAGGCTTGGGCCGAGGTCGCGGCCGGGGATGAGCTGAACGCGTATCTGTGGCGGGATGGCAACGGGGACGCAGGGGAGATTTCAGTTGAGGAGCCGAGCCTCGCACCGGTTGCCGTCAAGGACATCTTCTGCACCGAGGGGGTGCCGACCACGGCCGGGTCGCGCATCCTCGAGGGCTACCGGCCGGCCTACACCTCCACCGCCGTCCAGCGCCTGATCGAGGCGGGGGCGCCGGTCCTCGGCAAGACCAACATGGACGAGTTCGCGATGGGCTCCTCCAACGAGAACTCGGCTTTTGGGCCGGTGCTCAATCCCTGGGACCGCGGCCGTGTACCGGGCGGCTCCTCGGGCGGCTCGGCCGCCGTGGTCGCCGGCGGTCTGGCACCCTGGGCGATCGGCACCGACACCGGCGGCTCGATCCGCCAGCCCGCCTCGCTCTGCGGCATCGTCGGTCTCAAGCCCACCTACGGCGCGATCTCCCGCTACGGCATGATCGCCTTCGCCTCCTCACTGGACCAGTGCGGCCCGCTCACCCGCGACGTCAGGGACGCCGCGCTGATGCTGTCGATCCTGCAGGGGGCCGACCCCTGCGACTCGACCTCGGTCGGCCTCGGCGAAGCGCCGAGCCTGCCCGATCGCGAGGACCTGAAGGGCCTGCGCTTCGCCGTTCCCTCCGAGCTGGCCCGCGACGCGATCGAGCCGGGGGTGCGGGAGGTCTTCGAGGCGACGCTGGCGCGGATCGAGCAGCTCGGCGGCGAGATCGCCGAAGTCCCGCTGCCTCATGCCGAGCACGGGATCTCCGCCTACTACGTGATCGCCCCCGCCGAGGCATCCTCGAACCTGGCCCGCTATGACGGCGTCCGCTATGGGATGAGGAGCGAGGGCAGCGGCGACCTGATCGAGATGTACGAAACGACCCGGGCAGAGGGGTTCGGCGCCGAGGTGAAGCGCCGGATCATGCTCGGCACCTACGCGCTCTCCTCCGGCTACTACGACGCCTACTATGGCCAGGCGCAGAAGGTGCGGACCAAGATCGCGGCTGACTTCTCCGCCGCCTTCGCCGAGTTCGACTTCGTCGTCACGCCGACCTCGCCCTCGGTCGCCTTCGGCCTCGGTGAGAAGACCGCCGACCCGCTGGCGATGTACCTCAACGACTTCTTCACCGTGCCGATGAGCCTCGCCGGCATCCCGGCGATCTCGATTCCGGCTGGCCTTGCCGAGCCGGCCGGAGGCGGTCCGCAGCTCCCCGTCGGCTTCCAGATCGCCGCGCCGGCCTTCGGAGAGCAAATGCTTCTCGACGCCGCCCACGCGCTGGAGCAGGTGATCGGCTTCGATGCGAGGCCGGAGGGTGTCCGTGGCTGAGCTCGAGGCGGTGATCGGGCTGGAGATCCACGTCCAGCTGGCGACGAAGACCAAGATGTTCTGCGGTTGCGAGCTTTCCTTCGGCGACGAGCCAAACGTCCACACGTGTCCCGTCTGTCTCGCTCACCCGGGCGTGCTCCCGGTGACCAACGAGCAGGCGATCCTCTACGCGCTGAAGATCGCCGCCGCACTGGAGTGCGAGGTGGCCCCGCGCTCGATCTTCCACCGCAAGAACTACTTCTATCCCGACAGCCCCAAGGCGTACCAGATCAGCCAGTACGACATCCCGATCGCCAGCAACGGCCGCCTCGGCGACGTCCGCATCAACCGGGCCCACCTCGAGGAGGACGCAGCGAAGATGATCCACGTCGGCGACTCGGGCCGCATCCACGGCTCCGGCGCCTCCCTGGTCGACTTCAACCGGGGCGGCACCCCGCTGGTCGAGATCGTCACCGAACCGGATCTGCGCGGCGCCGCCGAGGCCGCTGCCTGGGCGCGGATGTTGCGCGAGACCGTCCGCCAGCTCGGGGTCTCCGACGTCAACATGGAGGAGGGCAGCCTGCGGGTCGACGCCAACGTCTCGGTGCGGCCCGCCGGCAGCGAGGCGCTGGGGACGAAGACCGAGCTGAAGAACATGAACAGCTTCCGTTTCCTCGAGCGGGGCATGGAAGCCGAGCTGGCCCGCCAGCGCGAGCTGATCGAGGCGGGGGGGACCGTGGTCCAGGAGACCCTCCACTTCCATCCCGAGGACGGCACCCTGCACCCGCTCCGCTCGAAGGAGGAGGCGCACGACTACCGCTACTTCCCCGAGCCCGACCTGGTGCCGATCGCGCCCACCGAGGAGATGATCCGCGAAGCGCGCGAGTCGCTGCCGGAGCTGCCGGCGGCGCGAGCGGCTCGCTACGAAGGGGAGATGGGCCTGGCCGAGGACGTTGCCGCCCTGCTCGCGGCCGACCCCGAGACCGCCGGGTACTTCGAGCAGGTGGCCGGGTCGGCGAGCGATGTCGAGCCGCGCGTGGTCGCCAACTGGGTCACCGGCGAGCTGGCCGCAGCACTGCGGCAGGACGGGGGAGAGGTCACCGCCGCGGAGTCGAAGGTCAAGCCCGGCGCCCTGGCCCTCCTCATCGGCATGGTCCAGGAGAAGAAGATCTCCCATGGCAGCGGCAAGACCGTGCTCGCGACCCTCGTCGCCGAGGGCGGCGACCCCGAGGCGATCGTCGAGCGCGAGGGCCTCGCCCAGATCTCCGACAGCGGCGAGCTGGAGGCGATCGTCGCTGCCGCGGTCGATGCAAACCCGGAGGCCGCCGAGCAGATCCGCTCCGGCAACCAGAAGGCGATCGGCGCCATCGTCGGCGCTGTGATGAAGGAGACCAAGGGCCGCGCCGACGGCGGTGAGGTCAACCAGCTCATCAAGCAGCGACTCGGCCTCTGAGGGGCGAACTTCTCGTCCTGGCGGGCTTAGGCAGGCGTGAATGCGATAACCGCGGCGGTCCTTCTGGCGCATGCGGGTGTGATTCGGGCGCTGATAGTGCTCGCATCGCAACTCGCAAGTCGCCGGTAGAACACGCCGCAAAAAGAAACGGCCCCGGGGAAGCTCCCGGAGCCGTTCAATGTGAACGCGATCTGGGCGAAACCTTATCGCTGCATCGGGTCGCTTGCAAGGACAACCCGAAAGTGCGTTCCGATACTTTGTAACAAGTTGTTACAAAGTGCTAAGTTGGGAGATTATATACTTGACACAGGGAAGCTCAGCGGCTAAGCTGTCCCTATGACCCGCCCTTACGGCTCTCCAGCGCCGTTTTCTTCGCAGTCTCCCGAACCTGTTTCGGGAACAATTTCCTCATCACCTCAGTGTCCTGCAGCTCTTTGGCTTTCTTCTTGCGGCGAGGCATCGCTATGAACCTTCCTGATCTGATCGAGCAGTTCCACTCCGAGGACAAGTGCCGAGGATACCTCGAAGACCTGCGGTGGCCAGAGGGGGTGCGCTGCCCACGCTGCAACAACGCCTCCACCTCCTGGATCGAGAAGCGAAAGCAGCATGAGTGCAACGAGTGCCGCTACCAGTTCTCCGTGACGGCGGGAACGGTCTTCCACGACTCCCACCTGCCGCTGTGGAAGTGGTTCCTGGCGATCTACCTCGTCGGAGAGAGCAAGAAGGGGATCAGCGGCAAGCAGCTCCAGCGCACCCTGGGGGTCTCCTACAAGACCGCCTGGTACATGGGCCACCGCATCCGCTCTGCGATGGAGGACGACTCCCCTGTGCCGCTGCAGGGCATCGTGGAGGTCGACGAGACCTGGATCGGCGGCGTCCACCGCAAAACGACCGAGGACCGCTCTGGGCGTTCGAAGAAGAAGCTCGTCCTCGGGGCCATCGCCCGTGACGGTGAGGTGCGCCTTGTCATGCGCTCTGGTGGGGCCCGGGAGACCAAAGCCTCCTACCGCAAGTTCGTCAAAGACGTTGTAGGCGACGACGCCGAGTACATCTTCACGGACTCCGACTACTCCTGGGGCGATATGACCGACTGGAACACGAAGCACCGCAAGGTCGATCACAGCACCGACGAATGGGTTCGGGGGATCGTCCACACGAACACGATCGAGAGCGTCTGGAGCCTCTTCAAGCGCTCCGTCGTCGGCACCTACCACCAGCTCTCGGCCAAGCACCTGCCGGCCTACCTGGATGAGATGGCTTTCCGCTTCAACAACCGCCACAACGCCTTCTTGTTCAGGGACACGCTGCTGCGGATGATCGAGGGCGAGACCCTCCCCTACGCCGAGCTGATCGCCACAGAGGGCTAGGGTTTCAGTAGCCTGCCGCCGGGATGCGCAAGGCTGGGGCGACGATTGTGACGGCACTCCTCCTGCTCGTCGGCTGCGGGGAGAGCACTGAACCCCTGGCGGGCTACGTCACGCTCGAAGACGCCCACGAGTATTTCGGCGTCCTCTACGGCGGGCGATGGGAGTGTGCCGGTCATGGCCCGCCCGACTCGCTCTCGATGAATCTGGAACCACGCTTTCGCGAAAAGCCATTGCTGTTTCGTTTCGCGAGTTGCCGTTTGCTTTCAGGCGGCAACTCACAAACACATGAGGACGGGGTTGGGCCGGGCTCGGTCCTCACCTACGGCATTCCCTAGAGCTGCTTCGCACCGCCGCCAGGACTCGGTAGCAGTCTTCGACGGCGTTGAGAAGCTGCGTCATGCCGGAACCCTCGGCGGGTGCTATGGAGAGGTCATCTCGGAACGCAGGGAGGCAGTCTTCGACAGTCGTCTTCGCCTCGAAGATCAGAGCCAGCGCTTCACGGCGCAGCTTCTTTTCTGACTCCCCGTAGCGGTTGTACTTCAGGGTGTTTTCCAAGTCGAGGGCGCGCCTCAGTAGGGCGTCAACCTTCTCCTCGGCGGATTCCTCGGCTGGCCAACGGAAGATCAAGAGCATGAGCAGCGCCAGCGACAGAAAGCCCAAGACAACTGCCCCACCGCCAAGGTAGTACCAGCCCTCCCAGCCCTCGGCACTGCCCTGGGCGGCCTGGATCATTGCCCCACCGCCGAGCAGGCCCCCCAGGGCAACGCTGACGAGAAGGCCAATAGCCAGGTGTCGGCGGGGCCGGTCGATGCCGAAATCATAGCCAACCCTGCGTCAAGGGGATAATCCTGCTAAGTTGAACACATGGCCTGGAACGTCGTCATCGCCGGTGGTGGATTCGGGGGCGCGATGGCGGCGCGGGAGCTGGAGCGGATCCTGCCGCGGCAGTCAGCTCGGCTGGTGCTCGTCAACGACGTCAACTTCCTGCTTTACACGCCGTTCCTGCCGGAGGCGGCGGCGGGGACGCTGGAGCCGCGGCACGTGGTCACGCCGCTGCGCGAGATCCTCGACCGGACGTACCTGCGCCTGGGCTCGATCGCCGGCCACGATCCGGTGGCGAAGACGGTCGAGCTGCGCACCCGCGAAGGCGAGGCCGAGCAGCTTCCTTATGACCAGCTGCTGCTTGCGCTGGGGTCGGTCTCGCGAGTGCTGCCGGTGCCCGGTCTTTCCGAGCACGCGATCGGGTTCAAGAGCCTTGCCGACGCGATCTGGCTGCGCAATCACGTGATCGAGACGCTGGAGGCGGCCAACGCGACCGACGACGCGGCCCGGCGCGAGGAGTTGCTGACCTACGTCTTCGTCGGCGGTGGCTACGCCGGCCTCGAGGCGCTGGCCGAGCTCCAGGACTTCGCCACGGACGCGATCGAGAGCTACCCGCGGGCTCGCTTGCATGGCATGCGCTGGGTCCTGGTCGAGGCCGCCGATCGGGTCCTGCCCGAGATCGACGCCGAGCTGGCCGACTACGCCGTGCGCGAGCTGCGCGGCCGCGGCATCGACATCCGCCTCGGCACGACCCTGGAGGAGGTGCGGGCCGACAGCGCCCGCATCGCCACCGGCGAGACCCTGCCCACCCGGACCGTCGTCTGGACGGCGGGTGTGGCCCCGCACCCGAGCTTGCGCCAGCTCTCGGTTCCACTCGACGAGCGCGGCCGGGTCCCGGTCGACGAGCGCCTGCGGGTGAAGGGTATGGACGCGGTCTGGGCGATCGGCGACTGCGCCGCCGCTCCCGACCCGCGCGGCGGCCTCTGCCCGCCAACCGCACAACACGCCGTGCGCCAGGGCCCGGTGGCGGCCCGCAACATCGCCGCCGAGCTCGGCATCGGCTCTGCCCAGCGCTTCGAGTACCGCGGCAATGCCGCCTTCGTCAACCTCGGCCGCTACAAGGCGGTCGGCAAGGTCGGCAGCCGCACCTTCCGCGGCTTCCCGGCATGGTGGATGGCCCGGACCTACCACATGAGCCAGATCCCCGGCGTAGCCCGCAAGGCACGCGCGGTGATCGACTGGACCGCCAGCTTGCCCTTCCGTCGCGACATCTCGGAGGTTGGCTCGATCGGTCACCCGAAGCCCCTAGGCGCGACAATGGACCCGTGGGATTCGAGTACCTCGTCATCGCCTTCTTCTTCGGCCTAGCCACCGCGATCATCGGCAGGGGCAAGGGCAGCTCGTTCTGGCTCTGGTTGCTGATCGGCACGATGCTGCCCCCGCTCGGCCTGATCGCGGTGATCCTTTACCGCTCCGAGAAGGACGAACCCGAACGCCAGTGCCCCAACTGCCTGAAGCCACTAAAGCTTTATGTACAAGTCTGTCCGCGCTGCGGCGCAGACCTCTACCTGCCTGATCCGGCGGCGGTCCGGCATCCGGGGGTCAAGTAAGTGGCGGTCAGCAGAGGGCCGACGGACACCGCTCTTAGCGCAGCCAGGTCCTGACGATCGCATTCGCGAAGCCGAGGCCGTAGCGGACCACCGCCGGCTTCTTCGAGTGGCCGTGGAGGCGGCGCTCAACCGTGATCGGAACCTCCCTGGCGGGAATCCCGCGCTTGATTGCCTCGATCATGAACTCGGAGGTGTGGAACTGCTCCTGGCGCAGGACGAGCTGGGGCAACACCGCGGTCCGCACCGCGCGGTAGCCGTTGGAGCAGTCGCTCACCTTGGTGCGGGTGATGGTGGAGACGAGCCGGTTGAAAAAGACGATCCCGAGCTCGCGGGACAGGTGGTTGCGGTCAGCCTGGCCGAGCACGCGCGAGCCGTGGGCGACGTCGACTTCGCCGTCGAGGACCGGTTTGACCAGGCGGTCCATCTCGGAGGGCAGGTGCTGTCCGTCGGCGTCGAGGGTGACGACCACCTCGGCACCCGATTCGACCATCAGTCGGTAGCCGGTGCGCAGGGCAGCGCCGCCGCCGCGGTTGATCACGTGCCGGGCGACGACCGCACCGTGCTCGGCCGCGACGTCGGCCGTGCCGTCGCGCGAGCCGTCGTCGACGACGAGCACCGCGATCGGTGTGCCGCAGACCTCCTCCGGCATCAGGTCGAGCACGTAGCCGACGTTTTCCGCCTCGTTGTAGGCGGGGACGAGGACCGCGACCTTGCCGCGGAAGCGCTCCGGCAGGTCGGCCTGGCGGAACTCCTCCCAGGCGAGCCCCTCCAGAACGGCGGAGAGCTGGCGTGCGTTGCGTGCCGCCTGGGAGAGCGCCCGCAGCACGAGCATGAAGAGGATGAAGATGGAGAAGACGGCGAGGCCGAGGATGCGGCCGCCGTTGCCCTTCTCAAAGGAGAAGGCGGAGAGCAGCTTGTCGGTGATTTCGGTGCCCGAGACGAGCGCTAGGCCGAGGCCGGCGGCGATCAGGATCAGCACGTCGACGTTGCGCAGCGTGCGCCGGCGCAGCACCGCGTATGCCACGAGCGCGATCGCGGCGATCAGGCCGAGGCTGCGGAGCGCCGTCAGCTCGGCGGGGAAGATGCCTGCGTAGAGGGCCATTACTGTCTGGACAATAGGGCCGCGGTCCCCCGTGAGAGCGCCGCTGCGGCAAGCGGAAAGATCAGCGTCATCAGCACCTCGTTGCGGCGGGGAGCCGCCAGGGAGGCGGCGCCGACCGCGGTGACGAGCACCAGCGGCGTCGCCATCGCCGCCAGCTCCCACCAGCGCCGCCGCCAGCCGAGCACACCGAGGCCGGCAAGCGCCAGGGCCACGATCAGCGTCTGCACGACCCGTCCGGGGGTGCTGCTCATCGCTTCGCCGATCCCACCGCTCCACATCCGCCAGGTCTTGCGCGCGGTCATCGCCGCGTAGCCGACCGGGTCCTCGCCGAAGTAGTGGGAGAGGTTCTCCTTGCCGATCTTGCCCAGCGCCTCGTCCCGCGGCAGCTCGGGATAGCGCTCGGCCACCCGGTCGAAGAGCGGCGTCGGGTTCACGTCTTCGAGCGCCTGGGAGTGCGGGTCCAGATCGCGATCAAGGTAGCGGCGCACGAGCATCGCCTTGACCCGCTGGTATTCGCCGTCGGCGGGGAGGAAGGTGCCGACGTAGAGCGCCTTGCCGCCGCCGGTCGAGATCGGCACAGTGCGGTCGAGGGCGATCTGGTTGCGCACGGCCCAGGGCACGATCGGCAGCAGCAGCGCGGCTGTCACCAGAGCCGCGCCGGCCAACCCCGGCTTCCAGCCACGCTCCCGGCCGATCCGGATCAGTGCAAGCACCGCGAAGGCGATCCCGACCAGCAGGTACTCGGGCCGGATCAGCGCGGTGAGGCCGAAGAGAAAGCCGGGCAGGAGCCAGGCACGCAGGCGTTCTCGCTCCCCCGCCCAGAGGAAGGCGAGGACCGCGGCGGGCAGCGTGAAGATCGCCGGCGGCTCGCTGAAGAGGGCGCCGGTGGAGTGGATGAACGGTGGGTAGACGGCAACGGCGAAGGCCGCGAGCAGGCCGGTGGGCCGGCAGTTGATCCGCTTTCCGAGCAGGAAGACGACGACGATCGCGCCGAGGCCGAGCAGTAGCTCGACGATCCGCGCCGTGCCTTCGCGCGCCCCCCCGGTTGCGTAGAAGCTGGTGGCGTAGAGGAGAGGCGCGCCGGGGGACCAGTCGCTGGAGTCGTCGAAGGTTGGCCCTCCGAAGCTCTGTTCCTCGTAGAGGGCCTTGGAGAGCGCGTAGTAGGCGCGGGCGTCGTCGCCCGGCGTGGGCAACGGCTCGACCACACGGTACGCGCGCAGCCCGAAGCCCAGCACGAGGATGGCGACGAGCAACAGCAGCGTCGTGCGCCCGTGTCGCTCGGGGAGCCCGCGAATCCAGGCGCTCAGCTTCGCCATCCTCGCGCGAGGCTATCCCGACAGGCAACGAATCCGACGCCGGCCAGCGCTGCGACGAGCGGCAGCATCACCAGCACCCGCCGCGGCGAGGCGACCAGCAGCGCACAGATCGCGATGATCCCAAAGAAGATCGTCGCCAGCAGTAGCGCCTCCCAGTCCCGCCGCGCCGCCAGCACGATCAGCCCGACCAACCCGAAGGCAACGAGCGCCCAGTGCAGCAGCTTCCACCCCGGCTGACGCATCACGTCCCGCGGTCCGTGCGCCCAGATCCGCCCGACCTTCGTCGCCACGAACCCCGCGTACTCGACCGGCTCTTCGGAGACGTCGTCCCAGAGCTGTTCGCGCCCCATCCGGCCGAGCGCCTCGTCGGTCTCAAGCTTCGGATAGCGCTGAGCCGACAGTCGCGCCAGTATCTGCTCCAGCCGCAGCTGCTCGACCGCTCCGGGCCCGAACAGCTCCGGGTGACGCTCTACTACCTCCGCCCCGACCTTTTCCGGATCGCCGTCAGAGGGCAGGTACGTGCCAGCGAACAGCACTTGGCCCCCGCCGGTCGAAATGGGCACGAACCTGTCCAATGCAACTGCGTTCCGCACTGTCCACGGAACGGCCACGATCGCGACCCCAGCAAGCAGGATTGCCGCGTTTGCAAGTGACCCCCGCCGGTCAAGCCGCCAGTCCTTGGCGAGCACAGCCAAGCTCACGAGCAAGACGATCCCGAGGTACTCCGGCCGGACGAGCATCAGGCATCCGAATAGGGCACCAGGCAAGAGCCATTTCACCCGCGGGTGGCGTGGGGGGAGGGGGGTCGAGGACGGACCGTGGCCCGCCCGCAGCGCCCCCCACCCCCCGCGACAGGACCCGCGGGCCAACACGGTTGGTCCCGCCGCCCAAAACGTGGCGAGCACCCCACCCGAGAGCAGCGCCGCCGCAAGCGGCTCTCCCATGAGCATGCCCTGGTACTCGAGCAGCGCTGGGTAGATAGCTATCGCCCCGGCTCCGATTAGACCCGCGAGGGGCCCCGACAGTCGGCGTCCGATCAGGTAGGTGAACAACACGGCGAGCGTCCCCAGCAGAGCCAGCCCCAGCCGCACTGTGCGTTCGTGGACACCTCCGGTCAGCTTGTAGATGCCCGCTGCGAAGAGCGGCACGCCTGGGGAGTAGTTGCTCGCGGGCTGGGTGGCGGTCGAGCCGAGTGTGAATCCTTCGCCCCCATCGAGGTTGCGGGCGATCTCGGCGTAGGCCGCCGCGTCGAATACCGGGGCGCGGCCGTCCCAGGCCTCGCCGACTCGCAGGACGAGCCCAAGCAGCAGGATTACGGCCAGTACGACTAGGCCAGCCCTGCCACCGTTGCGCTCCGCCAGGCCGCTCATCGGGCGGATGCTATGGGCGCGGGTCGTCGCCCCCGTCCGCTACGCTGCCGCGACTTATGCGCGTTCTCATCCTTGGGGGCGACGGCTACCTGGGCTGGCCGACAGCCCTCAGGTTCTCTGCTCGGGGCCACGAGGTCACCGTCGTCGACAATTTCGTCCGCCGTCGCTGGGTCGATGGCGTCGGCAGCGACTCGCTGACGCCGATCGGCGGGCTGGCCGAGCGCATCGACGCCTGGCGCGAGATCTCCGGCAACGAGATCCGCTGCTTCGTCGGCTCGGTCGAGGACGGCGAGTTCCTCGACGGAGTAGTCGCCGAGACCCGGCCCGAGGTGGTCATCCACTACGGGCAGCAGGCCTCAGCGCCCTACTCGATGGCCTCGCGCGAGAAGGCGGTCGAGACCCAGCATGGGAACGTGATCGGCAACCTAAACCTGCTCTTCGCGATCCGCGACCACGTGCCCGAGTGCCACCTGGTCAAGCTCGGCACGATGGGCGAGTACGGCCAGCCCGAGATCGACATCGAGGAGGGCTACATCGAGATCGAGCACAAGGGGCGCAGGGACACGCTGCCGTTCCCCAAGCTGCCGGCCTCCCTGTACCACTGCTCCAAGGTCCACGACTCGACCAACATCCACTTCGCCTGCCGCACCTGGGGCCTGCGCGCCACCGACCTCAACCAGGGCGTCGTCTACGGGATCGAGACCGACGAGACCGCCGGCGACGAGCGGCTGATCACCCGCTTCGACTACGACGAGATCTTCGGCACCGTGCTCAACCGCTTCTGCGTGCAGGCCGTGATCGGTCACCCGCTCACCGTCTACGGCACGGGCGGCCAGACCCGCGGCTTCCTCAACATCCGCGACACGCTTCAGTGCGTCGAGCTGGCGGCGATGAACCCGGCTGAGGTGGGCGAGTTCCGCGTCTTCAACCAGTTCACCGAGCAGTTCTCGGTGCTCGAGCTCGCCCAGCTGGTCAAGCACGCCGGCGAGCACCTCGGCTACTCGGTCGATATCCAGCACTACGAGAATCCCAGGGTCGAGAAGGAAGAGCACTACTACAACGCGATCCACACCAAGCTTCTCGACCTCGGCCTCGAGCCGACGCTGCTCGGCGAGGAGCTGGTCGAGTCGATGATCCACGCGATCGAGCGCCACAAGGACCGCGCGATCGAGACCGCCATCGACCCCCACACTCGCTGGAATCCCGGCGAGCCCGTGCAGCTCTAATCGCCTGCGAGACAGGCATAAGCCCGCTGGTACCATCGCGATTCCCATGAGAGCCGCCGACGCATTGATGGAAAGCCTCAAAGCCGAGGGCACCGAGCACGTCTTCGGTATTCCCGGCGGCGCCAACCTGCCCACATACGACGCGCTCGTCGACGCGGAGTTCCGCCACATCCAGGTGCGTCACGAGCAGGGGGGAGGCCACGCGGCCGAGGGATACGCCAAGGCCTCGGGCAAAGTCGGGGTCGCCTTCGCCACCTCCGGCCCCGGCGCGACCAACCTGGTCACGGCGATCGCCGACTCGATGCTGGACTCGGTGCCGACGGTCTTCATCACCGGCCAGGTGCGGACCGAGCTGATCGGAACCGATGGCTTCCAGGAGGCCGACATCCTCGGCTCGACGCTGCCCTTCGTCAAGCACTCCTTCCAGGTCACCGACCCGCGCCAGATCCCCGAGTACGTGCACGAGGCCTTCCACGTCGCCTCGACCGGGCGGCCGGGCCCGGTACTGCTCGACATCCCCCAGGATCTCTCGCGCGCCGAAATCGACTACGCGCCGCGCACCGAGCCGGTCGAGCTGGCCGGCTACAAACCGCCGAGCGCTCCAAACGTCAAGCAGGTGCGCATCGCCGCCAAGGCGATCGCCAACGCCCGCAAGCCGATCCTCTACACGGGGGGCGGGGTGGTCAACGCCAACGCCTCCGAGGAGCTGCGCGAGCTCGCCGCCGCCGATCGCTTCCCGGTCACCTCGACCCTGATGGGCCTCGGCAGCTATCCGGCCTCCGGCGAGAACTGGCTGGGGATGCTCGGCATGCACGGCACCCGCGCCGCCAACTACGCGATGGACGAGGCCGACCTGATCGTCGCGATCGGCGCCCGCTTCGACGACCGCATCACCGGCAAACTCTCCGAGTTCGCGCCCCACGCCAAGTTCATCCACATCGACGTCGACCCGGCGGAGATCTCCAAGAACGTCCCGGCCCACATCCCGATCGTCGGCGACGCCAAGCTCGTGCTGCCGGCGCTGACCCGCGAGTACCGGGCGCTGCAGACCGACGGCTCGCGCCTCGACGGCTGGTGGAAGCAGATCAAGGCCTGGCAGGACGAGTTCCCGCTGCGCTACGACGAGGGTAAGGATGGCGAGATCAAGCCCCAGTTCATGATCGAGGCGATGCACCGGGCGACGCAGGGCGACGCGATCGTCACCTCCGACGTCGGTCAGCACCAGATGTGGGCGGCCCAGTACTACGGCTTCGACAAGCCACGCCGCTGGATCAACTCGGGTGGGCTGGGGACGATGGGCTTCGGGCTCCCGGCGGCTGTCGGCGCCAAGGTCGCCCGCCCCGAGGAGACGGTCGTCTGCCTCGCCGGCGACGGCAGCCTGATCATGAACTGCCAGGAGCTCGCGACCTGTGTCGCCGAAGAGATCCCGGTCAAGGTCTTCCTGATGAACAACGGCTACATGGGCATGGTCCGCCAGTGGCAGGAGCTCTTCTGGGACCGCCGCTACAGCGCGGTCGAGATGGGCCCGAGCCCCGACTGGGTGAAGCTGGCTGAGGCGTTCGGGGCCACCGGGCTGCGCTGCGAGGACTCCGCCGACCTCGAGGAGACGATGGTCAAGGCGCTTGAGACCGACGGTCCGGTGCTGCTCGACGTGCGCGTCTCGCCCGAGGAGAACTGCTTCCCGATGATTCCCGCCGGCGCGGCAGCCAGAGACATGGTGGGCTGATGGAGGCGGGTACTCCACAGGTGGTCAAGCTGGAGGACCTGCGCGTCCCCGGTCAGCTCAGCGGACGCAAGCACATCCTCTCGATCCTGGTCGAGAACAAGCCAGGCGTGCTGGCGCGTGTCGCCGGGCTCTTCTCCAGGCGCGGTTTCAACATCGACACGCTCGCCGTCGGCCCGACCGACGACCCGAGCATCTCCCGCATCACCCTCACCCTCGACGGCGCCGTGCACCCGATCGACCAGGTGACCAAGCAGCTGCACAAGCTGGTCAACGTGCTGAAGATCCGCGACATGGAGCCCGGGGAGACGGTCGCCCGCGAGATGGCGATGTTCAAAGTCTCCGCCGCGGTCGAGAGCCGCTCGGAGATCATCCAGTTCGCCGAGATCTTCCGCGCCAAGATCGTCGACGTCTCCCGTCGCGCGCTGACGATCGAGGTCACCGGCTCCGCCGACAAGATCGAGGCCTTCGAGCGGATGATCCGCCCGCACGGCCTCATAGAGATGGTCCGCACCGGCGAGATCGCGATTGCTCGCGGCAGCGACTGAGAGCCTCCTCACAAAGCTGAACGGGGCGCTGGAGCGCGCCACCGAACGCGACCGCCGGACGGTGGTCAGCGTCACGACACCGGTCGAGGCAGTCGACCCCTGCGCGGCCGTGTTCGCCTCGCGGCTGGCATCGGACCGCTGGTTCTGCTGGGAGCAGCCCGATCGGGAGTTCGCCCTGGCCGGGCTCGGTGTCGCTCAGGAGGTGACGTCGCGCGGGCCGGATCGCTTCCGCGACGTGGCCCGGGAGTGCCTGGGCGCCGCGGCGATCTTCGAGGAGCCGCGGGGTCTGCCCGCGGGTGCGGGAGCCGTCTGGGTCGGCGGCTTCGCCTTCGATCCCGACGGCGGCTCCTCCTCGACCTGGTCCTCGCTGCCTCCGGCCTCGCTGGTCTTACCCGAGCTCTCGCTCTGCCGCAGCGGCGAGGACGCCTTTCTCACCGTCAACGCCGTCGTCCATCCCGGGGATGACGCGGCGGCGAAGGAGAGCGCGATCGCGGCTCGCCTCTCGGGGCTGCGTCCCGGCCCGCTGCCGATGCTCGACCCCCACCCGACGGGACGGGTCGAGATCGCCAGCGCCCGTCCCCCCGGCGACTTCGAGCGGGCCGTGGCGGCTGCCACCGAGCGGATCGAGGCGGGGGAGATGTCGAAGGTGGTGCTGGCCCGTGAGGTGCTCGTCTCGGCGGGCGCGGCTCATGACCCCGCCGCCGTCTTCGGTGCAATGCGCGAGCAGTTCCCCTCCTGCTTCTGCTTTTGCTGCGGCACGCCCGAGGTGGCCTTCATCGGCGCGAGCCCCGAGCTGCTCGTTCGCCGCTCCGGGGCCAGCGTCTCGACTGTCGCCCTCGCCGGATCGACCCGCCGCAGCTCCGACCCCGCCGTCGACGACCACCTCGGCGAGCAGCTCCTGCGCAGCGACAAGGACCGCCGCGAGCACGCGATCGTCGGTGAGCGGATCGCCCGGGCCCTGCGTCCCCATGCGGTCTGGGTCGAGGCAGGGGCCGAGCCGGAGATCGTCAAAGTCGCAAACATCCAGCACCTCGCCACCCCCGTCGTGGCCCAGCTGGCCGAGCCGCGCTCCGCGGTCGAGCTGGCCGGCATGCTGCACCCGACACCCGCCGTCGGCGGTGAGCCGCGCGAGGTGGCGAGGGCCGTCATTGCCGACCTCGAGCAGATGGACCGCGGCTGGTACGCCGGCCCGGTCGGCTGGATGGATGCCACCGAAGACGGCGAGTTCTGCGTCGCCCTGCGCAGCGCGGTCCTGCGCGATCGCGAGGCCCACCTCTACGCGGGAGTCGGCGTCGTCGCCGGCTCGGACCCCGCTGCCGAGCTGGCCGAGACCGAGATCAAGCTCGGCGCCCTGCTGCCGCTGCTGGCGGAATAGGCGGGCACCACGAGAGGTTTCGGTACGTAAGAATCTCCGGCATGAGGGGGAGGGCATCAGGCGTGGTGGGGGCGATGCTGGCGCTGCTTGCCCTCACATCGAGTGTTGCCGTCGCGACGACGACACCCCCCGGCCCCCGGCTCGCGATCGTCGCTCATAACGGGTACTACGGGTCGACCGTGATCACGGTCGGATCCAGCGGCGAGACGGTCGAAGGCCTGGTCATCCGTCCACTTGCGCGGTTCGCATTGATCGCCAGCTCGCATCCCTCCTGGTCGGCTGATGGTGGCCTGCTTGCATTGTCCATCTCAGGCGATGAAGGACAGGCGGTAGGCGTGGCCAGGGCGGACGGCGGTGGCTTGCGAGTGTTCCACCGCGCCTCCCTCGAAGGCGGTGACCCCGTGATCGCTCCGGACGGCGACTCTGTCGCCTTCTCGCGGGCAAAGCTCGTCAAGGTGCTGCCGGGCAGGGAGAACTATCTGTTCAAGAGCGCGATCTGGTTGCTCGACGTAAAGAGCGGCTCGGTTCGGCGACTGACCCGGTGGCGGCTTTCTACGTATCTGACGCCGAGCTCCTTCTCGCCCGACGGCTCGATGCTCGCCACCAGCATGTTCAGCCGACAGGGATTCAGGGCGGTTGCGATCGACCTCGACAGTGGCGACTTTTCGCTGCTCGCCCGGGAAGCCCTGGAGCCGACCTACTCGCCCGATGGCTCACATTTCGCCTTTGTGCGCTACCTGAACTGGCGGCTCAACGGGATAAACGAGAAGGTGCCGGCGGCCGACGAGTTGCGAGTGGGACGCGTCGGCTCCGTTACCGGGACCAGGTTGCTGCTGCGCAGGCGCGGCTTCTTCGCCTGGCCGAGCTGGGACCCCTCCGGACAGCGCCTGGCATTCACCCATTCCCCGGCCGACGAGATTGGGGACCGGACCCCCGACCCGGGCGACAGGGTGATGGAGATCAATGCCGATGGGACCTGTCTCAGGACGGTCCTTTCGGACCCCGGCCTGACCCTCTTCGGCGCCGCCTGGCAACCCGGTGTCGGACGAGAGGCTGGACCCATCGTCTGCTGAGCCTCAAGCTCGGCGCCCTGCCGCTGCGGGGGGAGTGAGCTGCCGCCGCGCTCGTCGCCTCTCCGGTGCTCGGGGTCGCGGGCCGTGTAGGACGCGGCCAATCGCCGTGTGGCGAACGAAGGCGCCGTAGGCCGGGTAGATGATCGCGAAGGTGGCGACGACGAGTAGCGGTAGTCGCAGCGCGTTGGGCATCGCCAGGTCGAAGAGGACGAGGGCGAGCGCGGCCATCACCGGGAAGTGGCTCAGGTAGATCCAGTACGAGGCATCGGCCATGTAGCGAAGGCGCGGGCTGGCCTCGTGTAGGAAGCTGCGCGAGGCACCGAGCAGGCCGAAGGTCAACGACCAGGTCGCCACCGAGAACAGCCCGAGGGCAAGGAGGTGAGCCCAGCGACTTGCCCCTATCGCCGGCTCGCTCTGCAGCAGGTAGAGCGCCAGCGCCGGGGGCGACGCGATCGCGGCGAGCAGGGCGTAGCGGCCCGGCCGGCGCTCGATCGCGTCGCGCAGGCCACGGATGGCGTAGAGCGCCCAACCGCAGGCGAAGAAGATCGCGAAGTAGGCGAGCAGTTCGAGGCGGGGCACGAAGTTCCCCGCCGGCGCTTCGGCGATCCAGGTCGGCTCCCGGTAGAGGAGCAGCGCACAGGGGATTGCCAGCAATAGCGGCGCGATCGGGTGAGGAAGCAGGCTGGTGCTGAGACGACTGAGGGTGCCGCGCACGGTCGGCAGGCGGCCGAGGAGATGGTGTACCAGCAGCGCCCCGCAGTAGAGGATCACCAGATACCAGAGGAACCACACGTAGTGGGGATGGAAGTCGACGAGGATGCCGAGCCCCTCGCTCCCCGGCCGCGGGTCGACCGCGGACACGCTGTCCAGCATGAGGCTCAGGCCGGGCACCACCAGCACCACCGTGACGACGAGTGGCAGGCCGATCCGCACCAGCCGGTTGCGCAGCAGTCCCTCGCTGCCGCGGGTGTTGAGCAGAAGCGCGGCGAAGAAGCCCGCAAGGAGGAAGAAGAGGGGGACGCGGAAGACGTGGATCAGCCAGAAGACAGACGCCTCGGCGTCGTTCCAGCCTCCGTTGAGGCCAGCTATGGCGACGGCGTGAGCGGGCAGGATCAGGACCAGGGTCAGAGCGCGCAACGCGTCGAGATGGTGCAGCCGCTCCGGCTTCACGCGCGTACCGCCGCGAGGACCGCGGCGGTGAGGCGGCGGTGCAGCTCGACGTTGGCCCGTCTGTCGACCTTGACCTCGATCAGGCTCGTCCCCGCGTCCAGCGCGGCGGGCAGGTGCTCCAGCGAGTCGAGCCGGTGGTGTGGCAGGCCGAACAGTGCCGCCGCCTTGGCCACGTCGACTCCCCGGGGGGTGCCGAGAAGCGTTTCGAACTCCTCGCCGGGCAGCGCCTCCGCCTGGGGGAGGAAGCCGAAGATTCCGCCGCCGTCGTTGTCGATGACGACTATGCGGACGGGCGTGGAGACCTCGCGGACGGAGGCTAGGCCGCCGACGTCGTGCAGGAGGCCGAGGTCGCCGGTGACGATCGTGGTCGGGCGGCCCGAGGCGTGCGCGGCGCCGATCCCCGAGGAGAGGAGGCCGTCGATGCCGTTTGCCCCGCGGTTGCTGAGGAACATGACGTCGGCAGCCGAGGGGGCGAGAAAGGCCTCCTGGTCCCGGATCGGCATGCTCGACGCGGTGTAGACCAGATCGCCGCCGCGGTGGGCACGGCCGAGGGCCAGGTGGAGCCCGGGCTCGGTCGGTTTGGCAAGGCCCGCCAGCTCCGTCTCCAGTGTTTCGCACGCGGCTCGCTCGGCGTCCAGCCACCGGGCCGGTGGGGGGCGATCCTCACCGAGTCGCGCCGCCCAGCCCGAGGCCAGCTCCGTCGGGTCGGCTCGCAGCAGTGCGGCGGCGCGGCGGGTCGGCTCGTTCCAGCCGCAGCTCGGGTCGACGACGATTTCGTCCGCGCCCGAGGTCGCCAGCCAGGTGCGCAAGGGCTTGCTGGTCGGCATCTCGCCGAAGCGCAGGACGAGGTCGGGCTTCATCTCCTCGCGGAAGCTCTCGTCGCGCAGCAGATGATCGTAGGCGCTTACGACGTAGATGCGGTTGTGGGGGCCGCAGCGCAGCTGCGAGGTGGGCTCGGCGAGGATCGGGAAGCCGGCAGCGCGAGCCAGGTGGGTGAGTGGCTCGCGCAACTCGGGGTCGAGCTGGCGACCGGCGACGATCACACCGAAGTCCGACTCTCCGATGTGCGCGGCTACCTCGTCGAGGAGGAACCCCGAGGGCTCCATGTCGATCGGCGTCACCGCGGTGAGCGGCCGGCCGTCCCGTCCCTCGAGCGCCAGCGGGTCGGTCGCCGTCACCGCGCCGGCGTCCGCAACCGGCGCGAGCGGCTCGCGCCACGGGAGGTTGAGGTGGACGGGGCCGGACCGGTGCTCGCCGCGGGCAGCCGCGAGTGCCCGACAGGCGACCGAGCGGTAATGGAGGAGCCCGTCGTCGCTCGCGTCGTGAGTGCCGACTTCGCAGAACCAGCGGACCGAGGAGCCGAAGAGCTTCGTCTGGTCGATCGTCTGCTCGGCGCCGATGCCGCGTAGCTCGGGCGGCCGGTCGGCGCTGAGCGCGATCAGCGGTACCGCCGACTCGTCGGCCTCGCAGATGGCCGGGTGGTAGTTGGCGGCCGCGGTGCCGGAGGTGCAGAGCATCGCCACCGGCGCGCCCGTCGCCTGGGCGGCGCCGAGGGCGAAGTACGCGGCCGAGCGCTCGTCGACGATCACGCTCACCTCGATCTCGGGCTGGCGCCAGAGCGCGACGGCTAGGGGTGTCGAACGCGAGCCGGGCGAGATGACCGCATGCCGCAGGCCGCCCCGGGCAAGCTCCTCGACGAAGGCGGAGGCAAGCGCTGTGTTGCCGTTGGTCCGGTCCACGCCGGAAGCCTATTGCCACCCCGTTCGGCCGATGGCCGAAAGGCGATGGTCAGAGGCGGTGTGCCTGCAGCGCCGCCTCGTCGATCTCGACACCGAGGCCGAGGCCGGCGGGCGAGTGCAGCATGCCGTCCTGCAGCTCGCACTCGACCGAGGCGATAGTCGAGGCGAAGAGGCGCTGCGTGGCGAGGCCGTGAGCGAGGCGGGCCTCGCCCTCCGAGCCGGCGTCGAGCGTCTGCGCGACCTGGGCGCCGGCGGCGATCCCCACCGGCCCGTCGAGCGCGCTGGAGACATAGGACGGCAGCACCTCGGCTATCTCGATCGCCGCCTCCGGCCCCCCGACCTTGGAGAGCTTGATCCCGGTGAGCGCGCACGCGTTCAGGTCCCTGGCTCGTTCGGCATCGGCCTGGGTCTCGACGCTCTCGTCGCCGGCGATCGGGATCGAGGTGGCGCTCGCGATCTCGGCCGCTTCCTCCAGGCTGGCGACTGGTTGCTCGGCGAGCTCGACGTCGAACGGCTCCAGCTCGAGGAGTATGCGCACGGCGGCATCGACGTCCCAGGCCGCGTTGGCATCCACCCGTATCCGCGCCCGCGGCCCGACCGCCTCGCGCACGGCCCGCACCTGACCGACGTCGTCGCCGAGCCCGAGCTTCAGCTTGAAGCTGGTGAACCCCTCTTCCGCCCAGGCCAGGGCGTCGGCTGCGACCGCGGTGGGCTCGCCCGCGACGAGGGTCGCGTTGCACTCGACTGGCTGCGACGGCGCCGCTGCCGTCGCGATCTCGCTCGACGTCATGCGTCCGCGAAGGTCGAGAAGTGCCGTCAGCGCCGCGCAGCGCGCGGGAGGGGAGAGGGCGACGGCGTCGCTGCGCAGCGTCGCCTCGTCCAGGGCATCTCGCTGGCCGAGTGCCTCGAGCTCACCAACCACCTGCGCCAGCGCCGTCCCGCCCCGCAGTGAGAGCGGCACCGCTTCGCCGAGGCCGACCAGGCCGTCGTCGGCGCGCAGCCGCAACAGCACCATCTCCCGGCTGTCGAGCCGTCCGCGCACGGTCACGTAGGGCGTGCGAAACGGCAGCGCGTAGGGGATGACCTCAACCGAAGCGATCTTCACCTCAACAGCATCCCACCGTGGCCGAATCTGCATTTGGGTGGGTTGAAGACGCCCAAATGCAGATTCGCCGCGCGCTCAGGCCGCGAGCAGCAGACCCGCCGAGACGAGCAGGCTGAAGACGGCCAGCAGGGCGCCGGTGCCGGCGAGGGCACCGTTGAGGGAGGGGCCGTCGGTGCGGTTGGTCATCGCCCGCATCGGGCCGATCGCCATGGGGAGCGCCAGAAGGCCGATCAGCGGCAGGGGGCTGCTACCGGCGCCGGCCACGGTGATCGGCAGCACGGCGAAGGCTCCCAGGACAAGCATCCGGTAGAGGACGACCGCGTTGTGGCGCCCGGTGCGCACCGCCAGGGTCATCTTCCCCGCTCTCCGGTCGGTCTCCAGGTCGCGCACGTTGTTGACGACGAGAATCGCCGTCGAGAGGAAGCCGATCGCGATCGACAGCCCGAGCGGCAGCGCGTCGAGCTCCTCGAGCTGTACGTAATAGGAGCCGTTGACGGCGACCAGGCCGAAGAAGAGGAAGACGAAGATCTCACCCAGGCCGGCGTAGCCGTAGGGCCGCGGACCGCCTGTGTAGAGGACCCCGGCGGCGATCGAGAAGGCGCCGACGACGAGGATCACAATGCCGGCCACCGTGGCCAGGTAGATACCGCAGGCGATCGCGATGCCGAAGGCGATCCAGGTCGCGTTCAGCACCCGTCGCGGCGTCACCAAGCCGGCCGAGGTGACTCGCACCGGTCCCAGCCGATCGGCCGTGTCGGCCCCCCGGCGAGCGTCCGAGTAGTCGTTGGCCAGGTTGGTGCCGATCTGGATGAAGATCGAGCCGACCAGGGCGGCGAGGAAGGCGCCGAGTCGGGGCAGGCTGCCGAACCATTCGACCGCCGCCGCGGTGCCGACCAGCACCGGGGCGATCGCCGCCGGCAGCGTCCGCGGCCGGGCCGCCATCAGCCAGATCCTCACCGCCGGGCTCCGGTCGCGTCGGTGCTCATGGTCGCCGAGGGTACTGCGAGAAGTCGGGCTGGCGTTTGTCCTTGAAGGCCTCGCGTCCCTCGCGCGCCTCGTCGCTCCCGTAGAAGAGGAGGTTGGTGTCGTGAGCCAGTTGCTGGATCCCGGTGTAGCCGTCCTCGTGGGCGTTGAAGCTCGCCTTGACCAGGCGCAGGGCGAAGGGCGAGAGGGCGAGCATCTCGCGGCACCAGGCGACGGTCTCTTCCTCGAGGCGCTCGAGCGGGACGACCGTATTGACGAGGCCCATGCGCTCGGCCTCCTCGGCGTCGTACTGGCGGCAGAGCATCCAGAGCTCCTTCGCCCGCTTGGTGCCGATCAGGTCACGTAGGAGGGAGGCGCCGAAGCCCCCGTCCCAGGACCCGACCCTCGGGCCCGTCTGTCCGAACCAGGCGTTGTCGGCGGCGATCGTCAGGTCGCAGCAGAGGTGGAGCACGTGGCCGCCGCCGATCGCGTATCCGGCGACCATCGCGACCACCGGCTTCGGCAGCCGCCGCATCTGCACCTGGAGGTCGGTGACGTGGAAGCGGCCGAGGGAGGCGCCCTCGGCGACGTAGCCGGTGTCGCCGCGGACCTGCTGGTCGCCGCCGGAGCAGAACGCCCGCGGCCCCTCGCCGGTGAGGATCACGACCCCCACCTCGGTGTCCTCGCGAGCCAGCTCGAGCGCGGCCGAGACCTCGACCAGCGTCTGCGGCCGGAAAGCGTTGAGCACGTCCGGCCGGTCGATCGTGATCTTGGCGATCCCGCCGGCCACCTCGTAGCGGATGTCTTCGTACTCGGCGGCACTCTCCCAGGCGATCGGTGCGTAGAGGTCTTCCTGGGACGGGGCTTCCTTGTGGCGTTTGGGCATGATGGGCACGATATCCCGCCGATGAAGCTCGACAACTGGCTGGCCCAGAGATCGCAGAGCTGCCCCGACCGCGTCGCCCTCGTCGCGGACGGGTCCGAGGTCACCTACGCCGAGCTGGAGGCCGAGGCGACCTGGGTCGCGAGGCGGCTCGCCGCCCAGGGCGTCCGCCGGGGGTCCGTCGCCGCGCTGACGATGCACCCGCGGCGCGAGCAGGTCGTGCTGGTCCACGCACTGATGAAGCTCGGCGCGGTGCTGCTGCCGCTCAGCCCGAGGCTCTCCGCCGAGGAGCACGCCGAGATCATCGCGGCGGAGGAGCCGGCGGTGGATCTAGGTGACGCCGGCGAGCTGACCCAGACCGAGGCCGACATGCCACTGCTCGGCGAGCACGACATGGACGACCTCGCCTGCAAGGTGATGACCAGCGGCAGCACCGGCGTTCCCGACCGGGTCGGCCTCACCTACGGCAACTTCCTCTGGAGCGCCGTTGCCTCCGCCTTCAATATCGGGATCGAGCCCGAGGACCGCTGGCTCTGCTGCCTGCCGCTCAGCCACATCTCCGGGCTGGGGATCGTGATGCGCTCGGTCATCTACGGCACGACGGCGGTGGTGCACGACGGCTTCGACGCCGGCCGTGTCGCCGAGGCCCTCGAGCGCGACCGGATCTCCGTCGTCTCCCTGGTGACGACGATGCTGACGCGGCTGCTCGACTCCGGCGCCGACCTCTCCGGCCCGCGCACGGTCCTCGTCGGCGGCGGCCCGGTTCCCGAGGATGCGCTCGAGGAGGCGATCGGGCGCGGGGCCACCGTCGTGCAGACCTACGGACTCACCGAGGCCTGCTCGCAGGTGACCACCCTGGCCCCGGCCGACGCGAAACGCAAGCTCGGCTCCGCCGGGCGGCCGCTGCTGACCACCCACCTGCGCATCCAGGACGGCGAGATCCTGGTCCAGGGCCCGACCGTGGCGCCCGGTCGCGCCGACCCCGATGGCTGGCTGCACACCGGCGACCTCGGTCGCATCGACCAGGAGGGCTTCCTCTACGTCGAGGACAGGATGGACGACCTGATCGTCAGCGGCGGCGAGAACGTGATGCCGGCCGAAGTCGAGAAGGTCCTGCTGCGACACCCCGAGGTGGCCGACGCGGCGGTGGTCGGGCGTGAGGATCCGGAGTGGCAGCAGGCGGTGACGGCGATCGTCGTGCTCGAGGACGGCGCCGAGACGACTCCCGACGAGCTGCGTCGCCACTGCGCCGAGTCGCTCGCCGGCTTCAAGGTGCCCAAGCGTGTTGAGCTGGCGGCGGCGCTGCCGCGCACTCCCTCCGGCAAGCTGATGCGGCGTGCCCTCCGCTAGAGTCGCGCGCCTATGGCTCAAGACATCTTTTACGACTCAGACGCCGACCTCTCGCTGCTCGACGGGAAGACCGTGGCCATTCTCGGCTACGGCTCCCAAGGGCACGCCCACGCACTCAACCTGAAGGATTCCGGCGTCGACGTAGTTGTCGGCCTGCGTCCGGATTCCTCCAGCCGCGCCAAGGCGGAAGAGGCCGGTCTCGAGGTGCTCGACATCGCCGACGCCGCCAGCCGTGGCGACGCGGTGATGATCCTGCTGCCCGACGAGAAGCAGGCGGAGGTTTGGGAGACCGACATCGCCGACGGCATCGCCCCCGGCAACCTGCTCCTCTTCGCCCACGGCTTCTCGATCCACTTCGAGCAGATCGCCCCCCCGGCCGGCGTCGACGTCGGCATGGTCGCGCCCAAGGGCCCCGGCCACCTCGTCCGCCGCCAGTACGAGGAAGGCAACGGGGTTCCCTGCCTGATGGCCGTCCACCAGGACGCCAGCGGCGACGCCCACGGCCTAGTCCTCGCCTACGCCTCCGGGATCGGCGGTGGCCGCGCCGCGGTGATCGAGACCAGCTTCAAGGACGAGTGCGAGACCGACCTCTTCGGCGAGCAGGCTGTCCTCTGCGGCGGCGCCAGCGAGCTGGTCCGGGCCGGCTTCGAGACCCTGGTCGAGGCCGGCTACGACCCGCGCCTGGCCTACTTCGAGTGCCTGCACGAGCTCAAGCTGATCGCCGACCTGATGTACGAGAAGGGGATCCAGGGGATGCGCTACTCGATCTCCAACACGGCCGAGTACGGCGACATGACCCGCGGCAAGCGAGTCATCGGCGAGGAGTCCCGCGCGGCGATGAAGGAGATCCTCGGCGAGATCCAGTCGGGCGAGTTCGCCCGCGAGTGGATCGCCGAGAACCGCGCTGGCGGCGAGAACCTCTCGCGCATGCGCGAAGAGGGCAAGGACCACCAGGTCGAGAAGGTCGGCAAAGATCTTCGCGACATGATGCCCTGGGTCGACCAAGAGTTCTGATGGGCGGCGCATTTCTGCGTCCTCGGTCGCTCGCGTGCAGAGCACGCCACGCTCCCTGCGTCCTTGAACTGCTTGCCCCTCAGAACTCTTAACGCCTAGTCTCGCCCTCGGGCTGTTTGCCGTCGCGGCCGACGTAACCGTCCTTGCCGCCGACGATCACGTAGAGGGCGTCCTCGCTGTCGCTGAGGTTGCGCAGCTTGCGGACGGTCGAGGCGGCGACCCAGGCCAGGCCGCCGGGCTCGAGCTCGTGGCTGGTCCCGTCGCCGAACTCGATCGACACGCGTCCGCTGTGGAGGAAGTAGAGCTCCTCCTGCTCGTCGTGGTAATGGCTCCCGGTCTCGTAGGAGGGGGGCAGCACGATCGCATTGACGCCGAAGGCGGTGACCCCCAGCTCCTTACGGATCTTGCGGAAGCCCGGCCCCTCGCCGAGGTCGCTGAGGTTTGCGACGGCATAGCCGTCGCCTTTCGTGGCTGCCTGCTCTGTGGTCTCGCTCATGCCCGGCAGCTTACGCCGAGAGCCTGCGCGAGGTCCACCCGCGACTGTCAATAACCTGTCGCCTCCCGACGCCCAGAGATGACATGAACCTGACAGCCATGAACTCGCCCACCGGCAGCGCCCAGATCCCCGCAGACCTCAAGCCCGCCGACGGCCGGTTCGGCTGCGGGCCGTCGAAGGTGCGACCGGAGGCGTTGGCGAGGCTGGCCGAGCAGTCGGCGCTGATGGGCACCTCGCACCGGCAGGCACCTGTGCGCGAGCTGGTCGAGCGCGTCCGCTCCGGACTCGCCGAGCTCTTCTCGCTCCCCGACGGCTACGAGATCGCCCTTGGCAACGGCGGCACGACCGCCTTCTGGGACGCCGCTGCGGCCTGGCTCGTGCGTGGGCGGGCCCTGCACCTGACCTACGGCGAGTTCTCGCAGAAGTTCGCCAAGGTGACGGCCGGCGCCCCGTTCCTGGCCGACCCGATCCTGGTCGAGGCCGACCCCGGCGACGCGCCCGCGCCGGTCGCGGATCCGGCCGCGGACGCAATCGCCTGGGCACACAACGAGACCTCGACGGGGGTGATGGTTGCGGTTGCGCGACCCGAGGGAGCCAGCGGCGGGGGTGCGCTGGTTCTCGTCGATGCGACCTCGGGCGCGGGAGGATTGCCGGTCGACGTGAGCCAGGCCGACGCCTATTACTTCGCGCCGCAGAAGGCCTTCGGTGCCGACGGCGGCCTCTGGCTGGCGGCGCTCAGCCCCGCGGCGATCGAGCGGATCGGGCAGCTCGACGGCGCCGAGGGGCGCTGGCAGCCAGCCTTTCTCTCGCTGCAGACCGCGCTGGATAACTCGCGCAAGGAGCAGACCTACAACACGCCCGCCCTGGCCACGCTGCTCCTCCTCGCCGATCAGGTCGAGTGGATGTTGGAGGGCGGGGGCCTGGGCTGGTGCGTGGAGCGGACCTCGGCCTCCTCGGGTCACCTCTACGACTGGGCTGAGCGGGTCGACTTCGCCTCTCCGTTCGTCGCCGATCCGGCCAAGCGCTCTCTGGTCGTCGGCACGATCGATTTCGATGACTCGGTCGACGCTGCGGCGGTCGCTACGACCTTGCGCGCGAACGGCATCGTCGACGTCGAGCCCTACCGCAAGCTCGGCCGCAACCAGCTGCGAGTCGGGATGTTCCCGGCGGTCGAGCCGGCCGACGTCGAGGCACTGACGACCTGCATCGACTGGATCGTCGAGAACGTGGGAGAGGTCCGTCCATGAAGGTCCTGGTCAAGGAGAAGATCGCCGACTCGGGCGTCGAGCTGCTGCGCGAGAACTTCGACGTCGATCTCGGGTTGGAGATGTCCGACGAGGAGCTGGCCGAGAAGATCGCCGGCTACGACGCGATCCTGATCCGCTCGGCGACGAAGCTCACCGCCGATCTGATCGAGCGCGCCACCAACCTCAAGGTGATCGGCCGTGCCGGCACCGGGGTCGACAACGTTGACATCCCGGCCGCGACGCGACGCGGAATCGTCGTCGCCAACGCGCCGGAATCTAACTCCGTGGCCGCTGCCGAGCACACCGTCGCCCTCGCCCTGGCGCTCTTCCGCAACGTGCCGCAGGCGCACGGGGCGCTCGTCGACGGGCGCTGGGACCGGGCCAAGTACAAGGGCGCCGAGCTGTACGGCAAGACGATCGGCATCGTCGGCTTCGGCCGCATCGGCCAGCTCGTCGCCAAGCGTGCCCAGGGGTTCGAGATGGACGTGGTCGCCTTCGACAAATTCGTCTCGGCCGAGCGCTTCCGCGAGCTCGGCGTCGAGGGCGCCGACAGCCTCGAGGAGCTCTACGGGCGTGCCGACGTCGTCACCGTCCACGTGCCGAAGACGCCGGAGACGGTGAACCTGATCGACGCCGGGGCGATCACGGCGATGAAGGAGGGCGTCCGGATCGTCAACTGCGCCCGCGGCGAGCTGGTTGACCTCGACGCCCTGGTCGACGGGCTGGAGTCGGGCAGGGTCGGCGGCGCGGCGCTCGACGTATTCCCCTCCGAGCCGTTCACCGAGCACCCGGTCTTCTCCCGCGGCGACGTCGTCGTCACGCCACACCTGGGTGCCTCCACGGCGGAGGCGCAGGACCGGGCCGGCATCGTCACCGCCGAGCAGGTGATCGCGGCGCTGACCGGCGCGGTCGTCACCAACGCGGTCAACATCGCCGCCGTGCGCCCCGAGGAAATGGAAGCTCTGGCGCCCTTCGTGCCGCTCTGCGAAAAGCTCGGCCGGCTCGCCGAGGGGCTGGCGCAGGGGTCCGTCGACCGGGTCTCGGTCGAGTTCCGCGGCAAGCTCGCCCAGTACGACACGCGGTTGCTGGGCATCGGCGTCCTCGTCGGGCTTCTCGCCGGGCACACCGAGGAGCCGGTCAATCTGGTCAACGCCCCGCAGATGGCCGAGGAACGCGGCATCGAGCTGGTCGAGACGAAGGAGTCGAGCTCCGATGACTTCACCGAGCTGGTCACAGTCTCTCTCCGCTCCGGCGACGACGAGGTCGAGGTGGCCGGAACGGGCGTCGGCCCCCGCAACGAGCCCTACCTGGTCTCGGTCTGGCGCGAGAGCTTCTACCTGCCCCTCGCCGAGCACATCGCGGTCTTCCGCTACGCCGACCGGCCGGGGATGATCGGCCGGGTCGGCACCGTGTTCGGCGAGGAGGGGGTCAACATTGTCTCCGCCGCCGTCGGCGCCGAGGAGGACGGCGAGCGCGCGGTGATGGCACTGACCACCGACGCGCCGGTCCACGAGGAGACGGTCGCCAAGATCCTAGAGCTGGACGGTTTCTCGGTCGGCCGTGCGGTAGACCTCTAAGGGTCTCTAGCGCATAGGCTTGATGAAGTGAAGGCGCTGGTTCAGACCGGTACGGGCGGGCCCGAGGTGCTCAGGGTCCAGGAGATGCCCGACCCCCCGGTCGGCCCGGGCGAGGTGCGGATCGCGGTCAAGGTGGCCGGGATCAACTTCGCCGACACGATGGCGCGGGTCGGCCTCTACCCCGACGCTCCCAAACCGCCCTGCGTGATGGGGTACGAGGTCGCCGGCACGGTCGAGTCGGTGGGGGAGGGCGTGAGCGATCACGCGGTCGGCGATCGCGTCGTCGCCGGAACCCGCTTCGGCGGCCAGGCGGAGCTCGTCACGGTTCCTGCCGAGCAGGCCCTGCCGATGCCCGAGCGGCTCAGCTTCGAGCAGGGCGCGGCGTTCCCGGTCAACTACGGCACCGCCTATGCCGCCCTCGTCCTGATGGGCAGCCTGCGCGAGGGGACCCGGGTGCTGATCCACGCAGCCGCGGGCGGAGTCGGGATCTCGGCCACGCAGATCGCCCGCAACGCCGGCGCGGAGATCTTCGGCACGGCCTCGCCCGCCAAGCACGACGCGATCCGCGCCCAGGGCGTCGACCACCCGATCGACTACCGCAACCTCGACTTCGAGACCGAGACGATGCGCCTGACCAACGGCGAGGGGGTCGACCTGATCGTCGACGCCCTTGGCCCCACCTCCTTCCGCAAGGACTACCGCCTGCTCCGCCCGGGCGGGCGGCTCGTCATGTACGGGCTCTCGGAGGTCACGAACGAAAGCGGCCGCGACCTCCCGGCGATGCTGAAGGGCCTCTTCAAGATGCCGCTGGCGACGGTCCCCTGGTGGAAGAGCCTGGCGATGATGAACGAGAACAAGGGCGTCTTCGGTCTCAACATGCTCAAGTGGTGGGAACGCGAGGGCAACCTCGACCGGGTCACGCAGCCGCTGATGGCCGACCTCGAGGCCGGTCGCCTCGAGCCGGTCGTCGCCGAGTCGTTCCCCTTCGAGCGGGCGGGCGAGGCCCACCGGTTCATCGCCGAGCGCCGCAACGTCGGCAAGGTCGTGTTGTTTCCAGGGTAGGCGTTCGCCGGCCGGGGCGAAGGTTGTTGCGATGAAGACCAAGATCATCATGTTGCTCGCCGTGCTGGCGGTTGTGACCGCGCCGTTCGTGCGCGCCGAAACTCCTCCGGACTCACCCGCCATCACGGTTCGGCTCACGCGAAGCGACGCCACCGAGAACACAATGCTGATCTGGCTCACTCCTGACGGGTACAGCTATGTGATCGACTCGGCTGCCCCGCTGGAAGGGGGCGAGCCGGCTTGCCAGCTCGCCCCCGAAAACCCGAACGAGCTGATCTGCGACGCCCCTATGGTGGCCGGCTTCGAAGTCCACGCAGGGCCCCGGGAGGACAAGGTCGTGGTGACGCGTGCCGTACAAGTGCCGGTGACGATTCGAGGAGGGAGGGGCAGTGATCTGCTGTTCGGTGGCGGTGGATCCGACCTGCTGGTCGGCGGTCCCGGCGAAGACCGTCTCGGCGGCCGGGCCGGCGACGACCTGATCTTCGGTGGGCCGGGAAGTGACCTCTTGCTGGGTGGGCCCGGCGACGACGTTCTGCGCGGTGGACCCGGGCGCGACGAGTCGCGCGACGGGCCGGGCATGGACGTCATCTACGCAGAGCACGACGCTGTGCCGATGCGCTGCTACTAGGAGGGCGAACCAGGTCGAGCGGGGTATCGCGCTTGAGGAATCCTCGCTTGCGGTGCGCGCAGCCTACGCTAAGCTGAGGCGACCGAATGACGCACCGGCTCAACAGCCTCGCGCTTCTCCTTCTCCTCCCCCTTCGGGGGGAATAGCGCTGGGCGGCGCGATAGCCGCGAGAGACAAGGTCATTCGAACGAGGTAGAGAAGGAGAAGGAACGGTGTCACCAGCCCAACTTGACGCAAACCGCGTCCACATCTTCGATACGACGCTGCGCGACGGAGAGCAGTCGCCCGGCATCTCGCTGAACACCGCGGAGAAGGTCGAGATCGCACAGCAGCTGGCGCGTCTCGGCGTCGATGTAATCGAGGCCGGCTTCCCGATCACCTCACCCGGCGATTTCGAGGCGGTCGAGTCGATCTCGCGCAACGTCGAGGGTCCGGTTATCTGCGGCCTGGCGCGCACGCACAAGGCCGACATCGACGCGGCCTGGGGGGCGATCAGGGACTCGCAGCGCCCCCGCATCCACACCTTCATCTCGACCTCCGACATCCACATAGAGCACCAGCTGCAGACCGACCGCGAGGACGTCAAGGGCCAGGCCCGCGCTGCGGTGACGCTGGCCAGGTCCTACTGCGAGGACGTCGAGTTCTCGCCGATGGACGCGACCCGCGCCGACGTCGAGTTCACGGCGGAAGTGTGTGCGATCGCGGTCGAGGAGGGCGCCACCGTGGTCAACATCCCCGACACCGTGGGGTACACCACGCCCGAGGAGTACGCGGACTACTTCCGTCGTCTCTACGAGCTGGTGCCGGCGCTGCGCGGCGTCGAGATGTCGGTCCACTGTCACGACGACCTGGGTTTGGCGGTCGCCAACTCCTACGCCGGCGTCTTGGCCGGCGCCCGCCAGGTCGAGTGCGCCGTCAACGGCATCGGCGAGCGCGCCGGCAACTGCTCGCTGGAGGAGATCGTGATGCTGGTCCGCACCCGCGAGGACGTGCACGGGCTGAGCACCGGGATCAACACCCGTGAGCTGGCCCGCACCAGCCGGATGGTCTCGCGTCTCACCGGGTACGCGATCCAGCCGAATAAGGCGATCGTCGGTCGCAACGCCTTCGCCCACGAGTCCGGGATCCACCAGGACGGTGTGCTGAAGGAGCGCACCACCTACGAGATCATGGACGCCACCGAGGTCGGTCTGGAGTCGAACTCGATCGTCCTGGGCAAGCACTCCGGCCGCCATGCCCTGCGCGACGCGCTGGAGCATCTGGGCTTCAAGGTCGAGGGCAACGCCCTCAACGCCGCCTTCAAGCGCTTCAAGGAGGTCGCCGACCGCAAGAAGCAGGTGACGGCGCTGGACCTGGAGGCGATCGTCTCCGACGAGATGCGAGAGAAGGCCGACGCCCACGAGCTGGCCTGGTTCGAGGTCGAGGCGGGCTCCCGGCGTGAGCCCCTGGCCCGCGTCGCCGTGAAGATGCCCTCCGGCGAGGAGGCTGTCGGCGAGTCCAGCGGTGATGGTCCCGTCGACGCGATCTTCCACGCGATCCAGAAGGCAACCGGGACTGAATGCGAGTTGCGCCAGTACACGGTAGAGGCGGTGACCGGGGGAGAGGACGCCCTCGGCCAGGTGACCGTGATGCTGCGTACCGCGGGTCGCCTGGCCACCGGCCAGGGCGTGGCAACGGACATCCTCGAGGCCTCGGCGCGAGCCTACGTGCGGGCGCTGTCCAACGCCCTCGAGGGCGCCGCGATCCGCGAGGCCGAGGCGGCAACCGCCGAGGCAGCGGTCGAACGCACTCCCGGCCCATAGAAAGTCACACATCCGCGCGCCTGTGCGCACCACACGCGCGCCGGGACCCGCCACCGTTGGTGCATGCCCGCCGAGTCTGCATTTACCCGCTCTCAGCGGGGGCAACTGCAGACTCACGGTCCATGGGGTCGCGTTGTCGAGGTGGCGGAGCGGCAGCACGGTGTGGTGGCGCGGCGACAGCTGATTGAGGCAGGGATGGGAAGCAACGCGGTCGACAACTGCCTACGGGCCAGTCGTTTGCACCGACTGCATCCGGGTGTCTACGCGGTGGGCCATCGAATTGTGTCTCGCGAGGGACGCTGGATGGCCGCGGTCCTGGCGTGTGGTGATGGCGCTGTCCTGAGCCACCGGTCGGCAGCGGCGCTCTGGGGGATCGCGTCGTTCAGCGGTGCGATCGAAGTCACCTCCCCCCGCGATACCCGCTCACGTGGCGCGATCCGCCGGCACCGCGCTCTCCTGCCACCGGACGAGGTCGCCGTGCGCGACGGCATCCCGGTCACTTCGGTGCACCGCACCCTCTTCGACTATGCGGGGGTCTCCTCGCTCGATCGTCTCGAGGCCGCGATCCGAGAGGCCGAGTACCGCCGGCTCTGGGACCGACTGTCCCTACCTGCCCTACTTGCTCGTTATCCCGGGCACCGAGGGAACGCCAAGGTGCGTCTCTGCCTAGAGCGCCTGAACAAGACAGTCGGCTTCACGCGAAGCGATCTCGAGGAGCTCTTCCTCCCATTCCTAGACCGACTCGGACTGCCGAGGCCACATCTCAACGCCCGGCTCCAGGTATGTGGAGAGTGGCTCGAAGTGGACTGCCTCTGGCGCAAGGAGCGACTGGTCGTGGAGCTCGACAGTCGAGCCGCTCACGAAACTCGTGCGGCCTTCGAGGCGGACCGGGAGCGGGATCGCAGTCTGCAGTCAGAGGGCTGGCGGGCGGTGAGGATCACCTGGCGGCAACTCCAGGATGACCCGGAGCGCGTTGCGCATGATCTCCGAACCTTGTTGAAATACAAGCGTATGTGATAACGTACAACCATGCTGTCGATTGCGACTGCATCCGCCGTCGAGACGCCGAGTGCCCGGATCCCTGCCGAGGCCGAGGCGCCGGCTATCGGCAATCGCGTCCATGCCCTACGCGAGGCGATGGGGCTGTCGCTGCGCGACCTGGGCGAGCGCTCCGGGGTGAGCGCGCCGATGCTCTCGCAGGTTGAGCGCGGAGAGACAAGCCCGACCCTGGCCGTGGCGGCGAAGATCGCTGCCGGTCTGGAGCTGACGCTCTCCCAGCTGCTGCGCCTCGACGAGGGTGAGCACGTGGCTGTCAGTCGCTCCGGCGCGCGGCGCACGCTCGAGCGCGGGGGGCACGGTTTCGAGGAGCTGACGCCGCCGCTGCCGGGGCAACGCGCGGACGTCTCGCTGCACAGCCTCGACGCCGGAGCGACCACCGGAGGCCGGGACGACCCGCCGATGCACGAGCCGGGCAGCCGCGAGACGGCGGTCGTCCTCTCTGGCACGCTTGTGCTGGTGGTCGACGGCACCCGGCACGAGCTGAAGGAGGGCGACAGCGTCACCTTCGATGCCGACCTGCCACACCATTTCGAGAACGAAGGCGAGGAGCCGACGCGCTTCATCGCCGTGATCGCCGCCGGCCTGCGCCGGGGCTAGGAGGCCCGATGCCGCAAACGATGTTCGACAAGCTCTGGGAAGCGCACGAGGTCTCCGACGGCCTGATCTACATCGACCTGCACCTGGTCCACGAGGTCACCTCGCCGCAGGCCTTCGACGGATTGCGGATGGCCGGCCGGCCTGTGCGCAGGCCCGACAAGACGATCGCCACCGCCGACCACAACGTGCCCACCGACGGCACGATGGCCGCGCGACTGATCGCCGACGAGCTCTCACGCGTCCAGGTCGAGACCCTGGAGCGCAACTGCGAGGAGTTCGGCATCCCGATCTACTCGCTGGGCTCCGAGCGCCAGGGGATCGTCCACGTGATCGGCCCGGAGCTGGGCGTGACCCAGCCGGGGATGACGATCGTCTGCGGCGACAGCCACACCTCGACGCACGGCGCCTTCGGTTCACTCGCATTCGGCATCGGCACCTCCGAGGTCGAGCACGTGCTCGCCACCCAGTGCCTGGTGCAGAAGCGGCCGAAGACGATGCGGATCCTCTACGGCGGCGAGCTGGGTGCCGGCGTCACCCCCAAGGACCTGATCCTGGCGACGATCGGCCGCCTCGGCACCGGCGGCATGGTCGGCCACGCGGTCGAGTACGCCGGGCCCGCGATCGAGGCGCTCACGATGCCGGGGCGGATGACCGTCTGCAACATGACGATCGAGGGCGGTGGCCGAGCCGGCATGATCGCCCCCGACGCGACGACCTTCGAGTGGGTTCGCGGCAAGCCCGCCGCGCCACGGGACTTCGACGCCGCGGTCGAGCGCTGGCGCCGGCTGCAGACCGACGCCGGCGCCGCCTTTGACACCGAGGTTGAGATCGATGCGAGCGAGATCTCGCCGATGGTGACCTGGGGCACCAACCCCGGCATGGTCGTTGAGGTGACCGACTCGGTCCCCGATCCCGCCGCGATGGACTCGCCGGCGGACCGCGAGTCGGCCGAACGCGCCCTTGCCTACATGGGCCTGCAGGCCGGCACCCCGATGACCGAGGTCGCGCCGGAACGCGTCTTCATCGGCTCCTGCACGAACTCGCGGATCGAGGATCTGCGCGAGGCGGCGGAGATCGTCGACGGCCGCAAGGTCGCGGGCTCGGTGCGGGCGATGGTGGTGCCCGGCTCCCAGCAGGTGAAGGCGACCGCGGAAGAAGAGGGCCTGCACGAGGTCTTCCGCTCGGCCGGCTTCGACTGGCGCGAGGCGGGTTGCTCGATGTGCCTGGGCATGAACCCCGACACCCTGTCGGAGGGCGAGCGCTGCGCCTCGACCTCGAACCGCAACTTCGAGGGGCGCCAGGGCAAGGGCGGACGCACCCACCTGGTCAGCCCGAAGATGGCGGCCGCGGCCGCGATAGAGGGACACTTCGTCGACATCAGGGATTGGAGCTAGAGATGAGGCCGATAGACGTGATCGAGGGCAAGGTGTCGGTGCTGGACCGCGCCGACGTCGACACCGACCAGATCATCCCCAAGCAGTTCCTCAAGCGGGTCGAGCGGACCGGCTTCGGCGAGTTCCTCTTCTACGACTGGATCCGTGACGGCGAGATCGAGCTGGAGCCCAACCCGATCCTCGTCACCGGGGCGAACTTCGGCTGCGGCTCCTCGCGCGAGCACGCTCCCTGGGCGCTGGAGGACTTCGGCTTCCAGGCGATCGTCGCACCGTCCTTCGCCGACATCTTCTACTCAAACTGCACCAAGGTCGGGCTGTTGCCGGCGATCCTCGACGAGGAGCACTGCCGGGCCGTCGCCGAGGCGGGGGAGGCGCGGATCGACGTTGACGACGAGACCGTCACCTGCGCGGCGGGCGTCTTCGAGTTCGAGGTCGAGCATGACGTCAAGCACCGCCTGCTCAACGGCCTCGACGACATCGGCATCACCCTGGAGAACGTCGTCGCGATCGACGAGTTCGAGCGGTCCGGGGCCGTGCACGGCCCGGTGACCACGGCGCTCTGAGTCGGCCGTGAGCGGCGGCCCGATCGAGTGGGATGCCGAGAGCTATGACGAGATCTCGGGCCCCCAGCACAGCTGGGGGATGGAGGTCCTGGGGCGGCTCGAGTTGAGGGGCGACGAGACGGCACTCGACGCCGGCTGCGGGTCGGGCCGGGTGACCGAGGAACTGGCCGGTCGCCTGCCGGACGGCAGGGTGATCGCCGTCGACGGCTCCGCGGCCATGATCGAGAAGGCCAAGGAGCGACTCGGCGGGCGAGCCCAGTACCTGGTCGCCGATCTGGCGCAGCTGCGGATCGAACAGCCGGTCGATCTGGTCTTCTCGACCGCGACCTTCCACTGGATCCCCGATCACGACAGGCTCTTCGAGAGCCTGCGCTCGGCACTGCGCCCCGGCGGCCGCCTCGTCGCCCAGTGCGGTGGCGAAGGCAACATCCGCGAGCACGCGGAGGCCGCGGCGGCGGTCGCGGCCCTACCCGAGTACGAGCCATACCTCGGCGACGCCGGCGAGCTGTGGAACTACGCCGGCCCCGGGCTGACTGAAGAGAGGCTGCGGCGGGCGGGCTTCGCCGAGGCGCGCTGCTGGCTGGAGCCGAGGCCGATCGTCCCAGAGGACCCACTCCGCTTCACGATGACCGCCACTCTCGGCGCGCACCTGGCAAAGCTTCCCGAGCAACTGCGCCGGCCTTTTGCCGAGTCGGTCCTGGATCGTTCCCGCACGCCGTTCACCCTCGACTACATCCGTCTCAACATCGAGGCCGGCGTCAGCGCATGAGCCGCACGCATAAAGTGCCGCCCCGATGAGCGCCCCGCGCATAGTCCTCCTGCCCGGCGACGGGATCGGCCCCGAGATCGTCGCTGCCGCATGCCGGCTGCTGGAGGAGCTCGGCGAGTTCGAGTTCACCGAGCACGCGATGGGCGGCTGCTCGATCGACGCCCACGGCACGGCTCTGACCGACGAGGTTCTCGCCGCCTGCCGCGATTCCGACGCCGTTCTGCTCGGCGCCGTCGGCGGCCCCAAGTGGGACACCACCGACCCCGACGCGCCGCGCCCCGAGCAGGGCCTGCTCGGGCTGCGCAAGGGAATGGGGCTCTACGCGAACCTGCGCCCCGTGCGGCCCAGTCCGGCGCTCGTCGACGCCAGCCCGCTGCGCCCCGACGTGATCGCCGGCACCGACCTGATCGTCGTCCGCGAGCTCACCGGCGGGATCTACTTCGGCGACAGCGGCCGCGACGGCGACGTAGCCCACGACACCTGCGAGTACTCGGCCGCCGAAGTGGAGCGAATCGCCCGGGTCGGCTTTGAGGCCGCGCAACGCCGCGCGGCGGGCACCGGCCGCAAGCCCCGCGTCACCTCCGTCGACAAGGCCAACGTGCTGGAGACCTCGCGCCTCTGGCGCGAGGTGGTCGGCCGGGTCGCCCCCGCTTACCCCGACGTTGAGCTCGACCACCTGCTGGTCGACAACGCCGCGATGCAGCTCGTCTCGCGCCCCGCCGATTTCGACGTGATCGTCACCGAGAACCTCTTCGGCGACATCCTCAGCGACGAGTCGGCGATGCTGACCGGCTCGCTGGGAATGCTGCCCTCGGCCAGCCTCGGCGCCGAGGGCGAGCCGGGCCTCTTCGAGCCGGTCCACGGCTCCGCGCCGGACATCGCCGGCCAGGGCGTCGCCAACCCCCTCGCCACCTTCCTCTCGACGGCGCTGATGCTGCGCCACGGCCTCGACCGACCCGACGACGCGACGCGGATCGAGACAGCGGTCGACACGGTGCTCGACAGCGGCTTGCGCACGCCTGATTTGGCCGCCGCAGGTGAGTCGACCGTCGGCACCGGCGAGGTCACGGACGCCGTCCTCGCCGCGCTCTAGCTCATTCGGCATACTTCCCCGAGCATGGAGACCGCGGAGCTGATCTGGCAGAACGGCGAGTTCGTCGCCTGGGAGGACGCCAAGACGCACGTCCTCACCCACGGGCTGCACTACGGCACCGGCGTCTTCGAGGGTGTCCGCTGCTACGAGACCGAGCGGGGGCCGGCTGTGTTCAGGCATGCCGATCACCTCAACCGGCTGGCGAAGTCGGCTGAGCTCTACTACTTCGAGCTTCCCTACTCGACCGAGGAGCTCGCTGCCGCGACGCGGGAGCTGGTCCGCCGCAACGGACTCGCCTCCTGCTACATCCGCCCGCTCGCCTACCGCGGCTACGGCGACCTCGGGCTCTACGCAACCGACGCTCCGATCGACGTGATCGTCGCCGCCTTCCCCTGGGGCGTGTACCTCGGCGAGGAGGGCCAGAAGCACGGGATCCGCGCCACCGTCTCCTCATGGCGGGCGATCTCCGGCGACAGCCTGATTCCGCACGCCAAGGCCGCCGGCCAGTACCTCAACTCGATCCTGGCCAAGACCGAGGCGCAGAAGGCCGGCTACGAGGAGGCGATCCTGCTCGACCAGCACGGACACGTCTCCGAGGGCTCGGGCGAGAACGTCTTCGTGGTCCGCGACGGTGTGCTGGCCACGCCCGGCCACTCCAACGCGATCCTCGACGGGATCACGCGCGCTTCGGTGATGCAGATCGCCGGCGACCTCGGCTACAAGGTCGAGGAGCGCAACATCGCCCGCGCCGAGCTCTACCTCGCCGACGAGGTCTTCCTCACCGGCACCGCCGCCGAGCTGGTGCCGGTGCGCTCGGTCGACGACCATGAGCTGGGAGAGCCGGGCGAGGCGACTCGGGTGATCCAGGCCAAGTTCGAGGATGCTCTGCGTGGGCGCGCCGAGGAGTACCTGGAGTGGCTCGACTTCGTCGAGGCTCCGGCCGAGGCGGATCGACCGAGTAAGGTCAGTTCCTGATGCAGCACCGTTTCGAGGCAATCGGGCGAATTACCGCAGCCGCCTAGCGGCTGGCGCGGCAATGCCGTGTGCGCGGGCCGGCAGGCCCTCACCCCGATCTCTCGAATCGAAAGGCATCAGATGGAACAGGTAAAGCTCTACGACACCACCTTGCGTGACGGCATGGGCGGCCACGGCATGTCGCTCTCGGTGGGCGAGAAGCTGAAGGTCGTCCAGGCACTCGACGCGCTCGGCGTCCACTTCGTCGAGGCCGGCTTCCCCAGCTCCAACCCGAAGGAGGCGGAGCTGTTCGAGCTGCTGGCCGGGCAGGAGCTGAAACAGGCGACGATCGCCGCTTTCGGCATGACCCGCCGCCGCGACCGTCGCGCTGAGGACGACGAGGCGCTCGCCGTGCTCGCCTCCTGCTTCGCGCCGGTTGTCTGCCTGGTCGGCAAGAGCTGGCGACTGCACATCGACAAGGTGATCAAGGTCTCCGCCGAGGAGAACCTGGCGATGATCGGCGACTCGCTGGCGTTCCTCCGCGAGCAGGGTAAGCGGCCGGTCTTCGACGCCGAGCACTTCTTCGACGGGTATCGCGACGACTCCGCCTACGCGCTCGAATGTGCGCGCGCGGCGGCCGAGGCGGGAGCCGAGAACGTGACCCTCTGCGACACCAACGGGGGCAGCCTGCCGGGGTTCGTCGCCGAGGCCACGGCCGCGGTCGTCGCCGACCTCGGCGGCGCGGTCGAGGTCGGGATCCACACCCACGACGACGCCGAGTGCGCGGTCGCCAACTCCCTCGCGGCGGTCGAGGCCGGGGCGCGCCTGGTGCAGGGATGCATCAACGGCTACGGCGAGCGCTGCGGCAATGCCAACCTGGCCTCGATCCTGCCGGCGCTGCAGCTGAAGATGGGCTTCGAGGTCGTCTCCGGCGAGCAGCTCGCGAGCCTCACCCCGACCTCGCACTACCTCGACGAGCTCTGCAACATGACCCCTAACCCCGACCGGGCCTATGTCGGCCGCAACGCCTTCGCCCACAAGGCGGGGATGCACGCCGCGGGGGTGGCCACCGACGCCAGCACCTTCGAGCACCTCGACCCTGGCGTGGTCGGCAACGAGCGCGACATCCTCACCTCCGAGCTCTCCGGCAAGGCGACGATCCGCAGCGCCGCCGAGCGCGGCGGCCTGGAGCTGAGCGACGAGGCGGCCGCGCGTGCGGTGGACCGCCTGAAGGAGAGGGAGCACGCCGGCTACCACTACGAGGCCGCGCAGGCGTCGTTCGAGCTGCTGCTGCGCCGTGAGGCCGGGACCTACGAGCCGCTCTTCGAGCTGGAGGGCTTCCGGGTGACGACCGAGAAGCGCCAGGGCGGCCGGGTCGAAACAGAGGCGACGATCAAGGTCGAGGTCGACGGCGAGCGCTATGTCGAGGTCGCGGAGGGAAACGGTCCCGTCAACGCCCTGGACAAGGCCCTGCGTGCCGCGATCGGTGCCCGCCACCCGCACCTGGCCGACATCGAGCTGACCAACTACAAGGTGCGGATCCTCGACGAGGCGCACGGCACCGGGGCCGTCACCAGGGTGCTGCTCGACTCGACCGACGGCCAGCGCGAGTGGGGCACGATAGGGGTGTCGGAGAACATCATCGAGGCCTCCTGGGAGGCTCTGGTCGACTCGCTCGCCTACGCCTTCCAGCCGCGATGATCCCGTTGGCCAGACCCGAGATTGGCGCCCGCGAGGAGGAGCTGGTGCTGGAGGTGCTGCGCTCCGGTCAGCTCTCGCTGGGGCCGATGGTCACTCGCTTCGAGCGCGAGCTCGCCGAGTGGCTCGGGGTCGGGGACGCAGTCGCCGTCTCCAGCGGGACGGCGGCGCTGCACCTCTGCGTCCGGGCGCTCGGCTGGGGCCCCGGTGACGAGGTCCTGACCAGTCCCTTCAGCTTCGTCGCCTCCGCCAACTGCCTGCTCTACGAGGGCGTGCGCCCCGTCTTCTGCGACGTCGACCCGGAGACGCTCAACATCGACCCCGGGGCCGCCGCCGCCGCGGTCGGTGAGCGCACGGTCGGCGTCCTCCCGGTCCACATCTTCGGCTACCCGGCGGCGATGCCCGAGCTGGAGGCCCTCGCCGCCGGCCGCGGGCTCGGCATCGTCGAGGACGCCTGCGAGAGCCTCGGCGCGGTCGACTCCGAGGGGCGCCGGGTCGGCACCCGCGGCAACCTCGCGACCTTTGCCTTCTACGCCAACAAGCAGCTGACGACGGGGGAGGGGGGAATGGTCGTGCCGACCGATCCCGGAACGGCGAGCCTACTCCGCAGCACCCGCAACCAGGGGCGCGAAGCCGACATGGGCTGGCTCGACCACACCCGCCTCGGCTTCAACTACCGGCTCTCCGACGTTGCCGCCGCGCTCGGCGTCGCCCAGCTCGAGAAGCTCGACGCGATGCTCGCGAGCCGCGCTCGCATAGCCGAGCTCTACGAGGGGGGCCTGGCCGGCATCGAGGGAGTGCGGGTGCCGGTCGGAAGCCGTGGCCAAGAGGTGCGCAGCTGGTTCGTCTACACGGTCCAGCTGCCCGCCGGGGCCGACCGCGACGTGGTCATCGCCAGGCTCGCCGAGCGAGGCGTTTCCAGCAAGGCCTACCTTCCCTGCATCCACCTCTTTCCCCACCTGCGCGAGATCGGCTACGGCGAGGGGCAGTTCCCGGTCGCCGAAGCCGCCTCGGCCCGCTCTCTCGCGCTGCCGTTCTTTCCCGCCATGAAGGAGGCCGAGGTCGGGCGCGTGTGCGAGGCTCTCGCCCAATCGCTCTGATGTCCCGCTTCCGCAAAGACCCGGATCCGCGCTTCTGGCGCATCAACCGCTCGATCGAGTTCGACTGGCGGCTGGCGCCCTATGACATCGACCAGTCGCAGGCCCACGCTCGCGGTCTGCGCGAGATCGGGGTCCTCGACGCTGCCGAGCTGGAGCAGATCGACGCGGGGCTGGAGCGCGTCCGCGCCCGCATGGGCGAGCACGGCTTCGAGTTCGAGGAGGCCGACGAGGACATTCACATGGCGATCGAGCGGCTGCTCGGCGAGGAGATCGGCCCGCTTGCCGGCAAGCTCCACACCGGGCGCTCTCGCAACGACCAGGTCGCCACCGACGTGGCGATGGTCGTGCAGGCGCACTCGCTGCGCGCGATCGAGCTGGCCGGGGCGGCGATGGAGCGGCTGCTCGAGCTCGCCCAGCGCCACCGCGACTGGGCGATGCCCGGCTACACCCACCTCCAGCGAGCCCAGCCGGTCTACCTCGGCCACCATCTGCTCGCCTACTTCTGGATGCTCGGCCGGGACGTCCTGCGCTTCCAGTTCGCCCTCGACAGCGCCTCGGTGATGCCACTGGGCTCCGGCGCCCTGGCCGGGGTCAACTGGGAGATCGACCGGCGAGCGGTCGCCGACGATCTCGGCTTCGAGCACGTCAGCCACAACTCGATCGACGGCTCGTCCAACCGCGACTTCGTCCTCGACTACCTCTCCGCAGCCTCGACCTGCGCGATGCACCTCTCGCGGCTCGGCTCGGAGATCGTCATCTGGAGCTCCTCGGAGTTCGGCTTCTGCGAGCTCGACGAGTCCTTCTCCTCGGGCTCCAGCATCATGCCGCAGAAGAAGAACCCCGACTCGGCGGAGCTGCTGCGGGCGAAGAGCCCCCGGGTCGCGGCGAGTTACGCGGCCCTGCTCGGCACGATGCACGCGCTGCCGCTCACCTACGGCAAGGACATGCAGGAGGACAAGGAGCCCCTCTTCGACGCGATCGACACGATCGAGGCCTGCCTCGACGCGACCGAGGGGATGCTGGCGGGGATCGAGTTCGACCGCGAGCGGCTTGAGGACGCCTCGGGCGACGAGATGCTCGCCGCAACCGAGATCGCCGACCTGCTGGTTCGCCGCGGTGTCCCCTTCCGCGAGGCGCATGGCATCGTCGGCGGCCTGGTCCGCGACGCGGTCGAGCGAGGCAAGTCGCTCTCCGAGCTGACGCCGGAGGAGCTGGCCGAGCGCTCCGAGCACCTCGACGACTCCTTCTACGAGGTCCTGACCCGGAGCAGCTGGCTCGAGTCGAAGCGGATCGAGGGCGGCACCTCCTCGGCCTCGCTCGCCCGCCAGCTCGAGCAGGCGGGCGAGACCCTGGCGGCGGTCAAGGCAAGGGCGCTCGAAGAGCGTTCGTGACCGGAGCTCTGGCAGCCGAGGGCGAGCGGCTCGGGGCCGCGTTCTTCGAGCGCTCGGTCCACCTCGTCGCCCGCGAGCTGATCGGCTGCCGGCTCTTCTACGGCGATTGCGGCGGCACGATTGTCGAGACCGAGAGCTACGAGCGCGACGACCCCGCCTGCCACGCCTACGTCGGGCTGACCGCGCGGACGGAGGTGCTCTTCGGCTCGCCGGGACGTGCCTACGTCTACCTCTCCTACGGCATCCACAGCCTCTTCAACGTCGTGGCGGAACCGGAGGGCGAGGCGGCCGCTGTGCTGATCCGGGCGATCGAGCCGACCGTGGGCATCGAGGCGATGCGCGCGCGACGTGGCGACCGCGCCGACCGTGAGCTCTGTTCGGGCCCGGGCAAGCTGACCGAGGCCCTGGGCATAGGGCTCGGCGACAACGGCGCCGATCTGACCGACTACCCGTTTTTGCTGCTGGCGCCCGAGCCGGGCTGGGAGGCGGAGGTCATCACCGGCCCGCGCGTGGGCATCACCAAAGCGGTCGACCGCCCCTGGCGCTTCGCAGCCGCCGGTAGCGCCTACGTATCCCGGCCTAGCCTGCGGTGACGCCGCCGCCGGTGGACGGCGCTACCGGTTCGGCCGGCGCCGGCGTCGACGGTTCGGCCTGTTCGGGCGCTTCGGGTTCGGTCGGTTCCGGCACTTCCGGGTTCGCTTCCGGTTCGGCCGGCGAAGACGGGAGCGCGTAGGTCGAGCCGGAGCCCGGCGACTCCTCGCCCTCGCGCTCCGCCTCGGCTTCCGCCGCCCGCTCGGCCTTGATCTCTTCCCAGGAGGAGATCACGCTCGCCCAGATCAGGGCCGGGAATGTGCCTCCCTGCACGGGCCCACCGTTGTAGAGGGTCGTCATCGGCGTCACGGTGTCCGCGTAGCCGACCCAGACGCAGGCGGTGACTTCTTCGGTCGCCCCGCAGAACCAGGCGTCGCCGTTTTCCTCCGTGGTGCCGGTCTTGCCCCACTGGCCGGGGGCGCCGATGTCGGCGTTGACGCCGGTGCCGCTGCTGACCACGGTTTCGAGGATGCTCTTCGCTTCCTTGGCGACGTCTTCGTCGACCACCTGGGTGTGGCGCGAGTCGTTGTCGCCGTCCTTGATCGTCTGATCGTCCTGATCGGTGACCTGGGTGTAGGCGACCGGGCTGTTCCCCGGTCGCGGCGCCAGAGATCCGCTGACACGGTCTCCGTCGTTGGCGATCGTCGTGAAGGCATAGGTCCAGCCCAGGGGCGTCACTCCTGGGTCGATCCCGCCGAGGACCATCGCCGGGTTGGTCGAGATCGGGTCGTTGTAGCCCAGCTTGTGGATGGTCGCGGCGATCGACCGCGTCCGGTCCCCGACCGTCTTGCCCTTCAGCCCTTCGAGCGCCAGCTGGGCGTAGACAGAGTTGTCGGAGTTGGTCGTCGCCGAGACGATGTCGCTGACGCCGGCGTAGGCGCCCTCGTCGTTGGTGACGACGAACGTTTCCTGTCCCTTCTTGCCGTAGCTGAATTCCTGTGCCGCCGATTCATAGGTGGTGTACGGGGAGATTCCCTGCTCGAGCGCGGTGAGCAAGATGAACGGCTTGATCGAGGAGCCGGGCTGGCGGTGTCCCTGGGTGGCGAGGTTGAACGGCTTGGTCTCGAAGTCGGGGCCGCCGACCATCGCCTTTACGCCGGCGTTCTTGTTTTCGATCACGACGACGGAGGCCGTCGCGGGCGAGTAGCCGAGATAGGAGTTGACCGCTTCTTCGGCCGCTCCCTGCAGGCGCAGGTCGAGGGTCGACTTGACCTTCAGCCCGCCGAAGAAGGCCTTGGCGGCGCCGTAGCGTTCGACCAGCTGCTGGCGCAGCCAGGCGGTGAAGTACGGCGCTTCGGAGTCGAGCCGTGGCGGTTCGATGTCGTCGGGCGAGGGTAGTGCCTTCTGGCGTCCTTCCATGAACTGCTCGCGCGTGATGAAGCCCTGTTCGTACATCTTTTCGAGCACGAGGTTGCGCCGTCCGAGCGAGTTTTCGGGGTAGATCTTCGGATCGTAGGCGGAGGGTGAGGCGATGATCGCGGCCAGTGTGGCCGCCTCCCAGGGCTCGAGCACCGCGGCGCAGGGCTCGCTCGTCGTCCCGCAGCCGGGGTGCGCCTCACCGAAGTAGGTGCGCGCCGCCGCCTCGATCCCGTAGGCGCCCTCGCCGAAGTAGATCGTGTTGAGGTATTGGGTGAGGATTTCGTCCTTGGTCCAGTGCCGCTCGAGGCGGTAGGCCAGGGCGGCCTCGCGGAACTTCTGGAAGACCGTGCGGCTGTCCTGGGCGGCCAGGGCGTTCTTGACGAACTGCTCGGTGATCGTCGAGCCGCCCTGGGCCGCGCTCTGGCTGAGGATGTCCTTGACCAGGGCGCGGCCGATGCCCTGGAAGTCGACGCCGCTGTGCTCGTAGAAGCGAGTGTCCTCGATCGAGACCACCGCGTTCTTCAGGTTGGGGGAGATCTGCCCGGAGGTGAGCAAGATCTTGTTCTGGTCGCTGGTCAGCGTGCCGATCGGCTCTCCGGCGGCGTCGAAGACCTCGCTGTTCTTCGACTCCCTGTACTGGGCGAAGTTGTAGATCGCCGGTAGGTCGCGGGAGACAGCGGCCATCATCCCGAAGACCATCGAGACAAGCCCCAGTACGCCAAGCCCCAGCAAAACGAAGAGGATGCGTAGCTTCTTGAGGCGCGGCTTGCTGCGTTCGCCCGCCAAGAGAGTGCGGCAGTCTAGCATTGCGGCCGTGAACGCCGAGCCGGCAAGTTCGAATCTGAAGCGCAACGCCGTCGACGTGCTGCCGGCGGGGATGCTTGAGGACCAGCTCGCCGCCGGGCGACCGCTGCGCGTGAAGCTCGGGATCGATCCGACCACGCCCGACATCCACCTCGGGCACACCGTCGTGCTCGAGAAGCTGCGCGAGTTCCAGGACGCCGGCCACCAGGTCGTGCTCATCGTCGGCGACTTCACCGCCCGGGTCGGCGACCCCAGCGGCCGCTCGGCCCAGCGGCCGCTGCCCACGCCGGAGGAGATCGAGGCCAACGCCGCCACCTACCAGGAGCAGGCCTTCAAAGTGCTCGACCGGGACCGCACCGAGGTCCGCTTCAACAGCGAGTGGCTGCGGATGGCCCCCGAGGAGCTCTTGGGTCTGCTCGCCCAGACCACGGTGGCCCGCCTGATCGAGCGCGACGACTTCCAGAAGCGGCTCGCCGCGGGGGCGCCGATCGCGGCCCTGGAGCTGCTCTATCCCCTGCTGCAGGGCTACGACTCGGTGGCGGTCGAGGCCGACGTCGAGCTGGGGGGGACCGATCAGAAGTTCAACCTGCTCTTCGGCCGCGACGTCCAGTCCGCCTACGGCCAGAAGCCCCAGTCGGTCCTGACGATGCCGATCCTGGTCGGCACCGACGGCGTGCAGAAGATGAGCAAGTCGCTCGGCAACTACATCGGGGTCACCGACGAGCCCGAGGAGATGTTCGGCAAGACGATGCGGGTGCCCGACACGGCGATGCCCGACTACTACCGGCTTGTCCTTGGGTCGGAACCGCCACAGGGCGTGGCACCTAACGAGGCGAAGCGGGCGCTGGCCCGGGGCGTCGTCGAGCGCCAGGCGCCGGATGACGTCGAGGAGGCTGCGCTCGAGCCGTACCTCGGCAACGGCGGCAAGACGGTTCATCTGCCCCGCCTGATGAGCGATCTCTTCGGGATGAGCTCCAGCGAGGCACGGCGCCTGATCGAGCAGGGCGGCGTCAAGCTCGACGGCGAGGCGCTCCCGTCGGGTAGCCTGGACATGCCCCAGACGGCCTTGGACGGCCGTGTCCTGCAGGTCGGCAAGCGACGCTTCCGCCGCCTGCGTGCCGCCGCCTAGCGCCGGCTATGCAAATCGCCGCAGCGGCGCTATACTCCTTCGTCCCTCTGGGCAAGGCCCTGTGCCTGGCCCGTGCGTGATGAGCGGCGAGTCCCGTCGCTCTGGGGCGCAGCGGTCTTTGAAAACTGAGCAGCGTGCACCCCGCGGACATGCGTGTCCGTGGGATGTTTGAGCCCGATCCACTCGGTGCGCCAGCGCGCCGGGTGGTCTGATTTACCCGTCATGCCGGTCGCCGAGTATGTGTACCCGGCGATTTGCAATTTTGCCAGGCATGACAGCTCTCTGTAAGAAGTACCTTTCACGGAGAGTTTGATCCTGGCTCAGGACGAACGCTGGCGGCGTGCTTAACACATGCAAGTGGTGCGACGAACCAGGGCTTGCCCTGGGGCAAAGCCGCGAACGGGTGAGTAACACGTGAGTAACCTGCCCCGATGACCGGGACAACCCGAGGAAACTCGGGCTAATACCGGATGTGGCGCACAGGCGTAAGCCTGTTCGCTAAAGGAAGCTTCGGCCTCCGCATTGGGAGGGGCTCGCGGCCCATTAGCTTGTTGGTGGGGTAACGGCCTACCAAGGCAACGATGGGTAGCTGGTCTGAGAGGACGATCAGCCACACTGGGACTGAGACACGGCCCAGACTCCTACGGGAGGCAGCAGTGGGGAATCTTGCGC
>DATDAQ010000005.1:0-12351 GCA_036525295.1 Solirubrobacterales bacterium
CGCCGCCGCCCTCCTCACCCTGGCCCTCCTAGCCGCCCCCACGGCCTCCGCCCAGCGCGGCGTCCCGGTAGGCCTCTACAACGTCAACAACCAGGTGATGAACAGCTCCGGGTACGTCTATGCGATCCGGTTCGTGATCGACCAGAACACGACGATCGACCGCTTCATCTCCGGCTTTAACCTCGAGGGCTCCGACCCCCTCGGCGGCCGCGAAGGCTACGCCGACGGCAACGGCGGCACGATCCGCGCCCGCCTGGTGGCGGTTCGTCCCGACGGCACCCCCGACATGTCCCAGGTCCTCGCCGAAGAGACCGTCGGCGCGGTGCAGCGCTACCAGGAGTCCAAGCAGGCCTACGGCGCCCCCGGCAAAACCCAGCTCCTCTACTTCAACATGGGCGGCGTGGCGGTCAACGGCGGGCAGACCTACGCGATGACCTACCAAAACGTCGACTCCTCCCCGGCGAGCAACTGGTTCTCGGAGAACTCCCCGACCGTCAAGGAGTCGGTGGCGGGCCCCAACGGCGTCAACACGCTCGATCCCAATGCCCCCGGCGCGATCGCCGGCCTCGATCCCCGCGAGGCGGTCGCCTGGTCGCGCGACTCCGGTAAATCCTGGGTCTGGGGCCGCCGCGCCGGCGAAGGCAGCACCCCCGGCGCCTACGCCGGCTCAGCGAGCGGCGACGACGGCACCCGGCTTCCCTGGTACGGCTGGCAGACCGCCCCGGGCGCGGCTCCCCAGTCCAACCAGCCCTACTACGCCTACACCGAAAGCGGCAGCTACACCCTGCGGCTGCGCTCGGTTCCCACCTCGGTGACGCTGACCGAAGCCGGCGGCTACGCCCCGGTCGGCTCCTCGGCCGGAGTGCTGACCGTCCGCAACCTGAGCACCGGCGCCACCGGCCGCACCGCCTCGCTCGGCAGCGGCCTGGTCCGCGGCATGCTCGACAACCCCGTCCCCGTGAAAGCCGGCCAGAGCTATGAGATCTCCAACACGGGCAGGGTCCTCAAGGCCGAGGGCGACAGCTTCATCCGCTCGACCTTCAAGATCGGCACGGGCTCCTGGGCCTTCGAAACCGAAACCCTTGGTCAGGAAGATGACCGGGCCCAGTTGTTCACGGCTGGCGCCGAGGGTGTCACGGCGGCCCCCGTGGTGGTGCGCCGCGTGACGATCAGCATCCCCTCGCTGGGCAAGAGCCCGGCGGCGACGCGTCGCGCGAAGCGCGCCGGCAGGCTCCGCTTCTTCGGCCGCGTCGCCGGGCCCGCGCGCGTCGGCGCCAGGGTGTTCATCCAGATTCGCGACCGCCGCAACTGGCGCAAGGTCGGCAGCACCAAGGTCGGCGTGAACGGCCGCATCCGGTTCCACCGCTGGACCAGGCTGCGCACGGATGGAGCCAAGCCCCGCGCGCGGGCGATGGTGCGGGGTATCGGCCGTTCGCGGCCGGTCCGGGTTGCCGTCCGCCACTAACTCAGCGATCGAAGAGGCGCTCGGCAAGCAGCTTCGGCCAGCGGACCGGCGAGAGCGCGATCGCGCCGAAGTAGAGCGCCGCCAGGACGATCTGCAGTCCGAGCAGCGACAGCAGCGTCGCCGGCACCGCTTCGATCGTGGGCCTTGCCAGCAGGCCGAGGGCTCCCACGACCAGCGCGATCGGCACGGTGTAGCGGAAGCCGTAGTCGTGCCAGCGCACGCCGAAGAAGCGGTGCACCGTGAGGAAGGTGAGGAGGCCCTGCGTCGTCACCCCGGCGGCAAAGGCCCAGGCGACGCCGAGTGCGGGGGAGATGAGGTCGAGGCCGAGGAGGAGGGCCGCGACGGCGACGAACACCGACAGGGCGGCGAGGTTGTTGCGCGAGTTGTAGGACTTAACCGCGACCGCGTCGAGCGGGCTGCGCAGCATCAGGTAGACGACGAAGAGTGCCGTCGGCGCCACCGTCACCGTCAGCACCGACCCGGCGTCCTCGAATTCCGGGCCCAGCCAGGCGGTCACGGCGATGCCCGCGTAGAGCACGGCCTGGACGCTGGCAAAGAGCGCCAGGCTGGCCGCGAAGGAGCTCAGCTGGGCGACGTGCCCGGCGGTGCGCTCGCGGTCCTCCTCCCACATCCGGGTCAGCGACGGAAGCAGGACGAGCCCCAGCGGCAGGACCGCCAGGGAGACGATGCTGAGGATCTGCTGGCCCGCGCTGAGGTATGCGACCTCGCGCAGCGTGGTGACGTGGGCGGCGAGCACCGGGACCAGCACGAAGAGGCCGAGCTGGGCCATCTCGCCCGGCACGCGGCGATGCCCGTACCCCCAGAGGCGATGCGTGGCGGTCCGCATCGTTGCGCGCCGTGCCGAGCCGAGGCCGTGGGCGAGGGGGACGGCGATCGCCGCCAGCGAGAGGACCGCGGTCCCGACCGCCATCGCGACGATCAGGCGATCGACCGGCTCGCCGGGGGCGATCGCGACGACGGCGGGCGGCAGCGCGCCGAGGGCGGATACCTGCAGGAGGCTGCCCATGCGCAGGCGCAGCAGGCCGCGAAAGTAGCCGTAGGCGATGTAGAAGCTGGAGGTCGCGGCGAGGAGGAGGGCGAACGGCAGCACGTACTCGCTGGCCTCCGAGCTGCCGAAGAAGAGGGCCGCGACGGCGTCCGGTGCGGCCAGCGCGGCGACCACCGCGATCGCGGTGGCCCCCCAGCAGATCGCCGCGGCGGCGACCAGGTAGGAGCCCGCGCTCGGGTCGTCGCGCCCGGCGGGCAGGGCCAGGTAGCGCGGCAGCCCACCGACGAGCCCGACGGTGACGACCGGGAAGAGGATGTTGGCCGCCTGCTTGACGAGCGAGTAGGAGGCGAAGCCGTCGGCCCCCGCGTTGTGTGCCAGCAGCCGCGCCAGCAGCAGGCCGCCGATCGCGACACAGGCCTGCGCCAGGAGCGTTACCGAGACGTCCTGAAAGAACGGATGCAGGCGGCGCGAGCGCAGTCCGAAACGGCGGCCGGGGGCAGGGGCGTCGCTAGACTCGCCGCCGTGGCGATCGATCTCCATGCCCGACATCCTGCCCGTTCAGGCGGTCGCCTGATGAGGCCTTGCGTCTAGGGATCGGGGTCTTCGCCGACGAGCCCAGCGGGCTCGCCGTGGCAACCGTCGACACGGCCCTCGCGCTCGACGCGGCGGGAGTCGACGTGACCCTGTTCGCGCTTGACGGCAGCACGCTCCCCGAGCGCGCCGAGGCGATCTCCGGCAGGGTCGTCAAGCTGCGCCCGATCCCCCGGTTGCTGCGGGGCAGGATCGGCTCTACCGCACTCTTCCTGGTGGCCCGGCTGGCGATCTCGCGGCGTCTTGCCGAGGCGCTCAGACAGCACCCGGTCGATGCGCTGCACGTCCTCAGCCCCGGCATGGCCGCCCTCGTGCCCCCCGGCCCGCGCGTCTCGGTCCAGGCCTGGTTCCACCCGCCGCGGCTGCTCGCCCGGCTGAAGACGCTGCTTCCGTTCACCGCTAGCTGGTTTCTGTACCCGGTCTCCCTGGTCGTCCACGTCCAGTCGTACTTCAGCGACCTCGCCGGCTACCGCCGCGCCGACCTCGTGCTGGCTAACACCGAGGTCGCGGCTACCGCCCTGCGCAGTCGCGGCTTCGAGGCGGTCTGCGTCCCGCCCCCGATCGAGGTGGGGACCGAGCCGCTCTCGCCGCGCGATGGGCAGGCGCTGCGACTCGTGTTCTGCAGCCACCCCCTCACCTTGAAGCGCAAGGGCCTGCGTTTCCTCTTCGAGGCGCTGCCGGCGGTGCGCCGCCGGCCACTCGAGCTGACCCTGGTCGGCGGCATGGACCCGAGCCTCGAGGAAGGCGTCGAGCGCATTCGCAGCGCCGGCATCGAGGTGCGCGTGCTGGGCAAGGTTCCCCGCGAGGACTATCTCGAGCTGCTCGCCCGCGAGACCGACCTCCTCCTCTTTCCGAGTCTCTACGAGGAGTGGGGATATGCTCTGTTCGAGGCGCTCGGCAGGGGCGTGCCGGCGCTCGCCTTCGACCTCTACCCATTTTCCGAGATCATCGACGAGCGAACCGGGATGCTGGTTGAACCCCGCGATGCGGCGACGCTGGCCGACGCGGTCGAACGCGCGGGGAGCGGTGCGCTCCCCGACCCGGAGGGTGTGCGCGACTCGGCTCGGGCGCGGTTCGGCGGCGCTCACGTTGCGGCGCGCATCCTGGAGTTGATGGAATGACGCCGATCCGAGCTGCCGTGGTGGGCCTGGGAGGGATCGCCGAAGAGCACCTGGTCAAGCTGCACCGCCTGCCGGGCGTCGAGGTCGCCGGCGTCTGCGACCTCTCGCAAACGCTGGTCGACGCGGTCTGCGATCGCTACTCGGTCGGTCCCGGCTTCACGGACTACGACCGCATGCTCGCCGAGACCCAGCCGGACGTCGTCCACGTGCTGGCGCCGCCCGCCACCCACGCCGCGCTGGTCGGCGCGGCGTTGCAGGCCGGCGCCCACGTCTTCGCCGAGAAGCCCATCGCCCCGAGCCTGGCCGAGTACGAACGGATGCGCGAGGAAGCGGTCGCGCGCGGCCTGTTGCTGACCGAGAACTACAACTACCTCTTCATGGACTCGACGCGGCGGGGCCTCGACCTCTTCCGCTCGGGGCAGCTCGGCGAGGCGGTCAACCTCGATGTCTCGATGGGCGTCGGGCTGGGCCGGGCGGCTTACGGAGACCCCGACATACGCCACTTCGCACACGACATGCCCGGCGGTGCCCTGCGCAACTTCGCCAGCCACCCGGCCTCGATCGTGACCGCGGTGCTCGAGGAGTGGAGCTCGCTTGCCGTGAGCCAGCGCCAGCTCCAGGCCGGCATGCCGGGCAACGACGAGCTGCGCGCCCTCGTCGGCGACGATCGCGTCTCGGCGACGCTCTCGATCACGACTCGCTCGCAGCCGTCGCAGTTCACCTGGCTGCTCCGCTGCAGCGAGGGGACGCTCGAATGCGACGTCTTCGGCCAGCGCCTGCAGGTCATCGCCGGTGGCTCGCCGCTCTCCAAGCTCAGCGGCGAAGTACGGCAGGGCATCGGCCGTCTCGGCGCCGCGGCGGCCCAGGTCGGTCGCGCGGCGACCGACCGCCACTCCTACTTCGAGGGTTTCGAACGGCTCCTGGACGATTTCTACGCCGCCGTCGCCAGCGGCGGCCCGTCGCCGATATCGCTCGCCCAGATGGACGCGACCAACCGGCTGGTCGAGGGGCTCTTCGAAGAGGGGCGTCAGGTTTGAAGGCGCTCGTAACCGGTGGCAGCGGCTTTCTCGGCCGGCACCTGGTCGCCGAGCTGGAGGCGCGCGGCGACTCGGTGACCGCGATGATGCGTCCCTCGAGCGCGGCCCGTCGCGAGTCCGGCGAGGGTGTGCTGGCGTGCGATCTGAGGCGCCCGCCGGAGGGCTTTGCGGCTTCGCTGGCCGAGTTCGACGCGATCTACCACCTGGTCGCCGCTGCCGGCTCCGGCTGGCGGGAGGCGTTCGAGAGCAACGTGGCGGCGACCGAGAACCTGCTCGACGCCCTCGCCGCCGCCGGATGGCGCGGCCGCTTCGTCCACGTCTCGAGCTTCGCCGTCTACGGCACGAACCAGCTCGCCCGCGGCACCACGCTCGACGAGTCGACTCCGCTGGAGCCCGAGCCGGGAAGGCGCGACGACTACGCCTGGACGAAGCTGCTGCAGGAGCGCCTGGTCCGTGAGCGCCTCGGGGCGATGGACGGGGTCGAGCTGGTCGTCGTCCGGCCGGGCGCGATCTACGCCAGGGAGCGGCGCTTCCAGTACCGCCTCGGCCGCCCCCTCGGGGAGCACGTCGTCCTCATGCTCGGGGGCGGCATCCCGATGCCGCTCAACTACGTCGAGAACACCGCCTCGCTGCTCGCGGAGTGCGGTCACAACCCCGCGGCGGCGGGGGAGACGTTCAACGCCGTCGATCCCTCGCCGCCGACCCAACGGGCCTACCTGAAGGCCTGGCGCGAGGCGGATCCCCAGCTCAAGGTCATCCCCTTCCCGCTCTGGGTCTACCGGCTCCTCGCCCGCGCGCTGGAGCGGGCGGAAGAGCGCAGCGGGGGACGCACGGCACCGGCGGCGTTCCTGCAGCCCTACGTGATGGAACCGAGCCTCAAGCGCCTGCGCTACGACGTCTCGCGCGCTACCGCGTTGCTCGGCTGGGAGCCGCCGGTCTCCGCCGGGGAGGCGCTGCGGCGGACCTTCCCATCCAGCAGCGAGTCGAACACGTCGGTCAGCCGGCGCGACTCCAGCTCCCAGTTGTAGCTCTCGCGGACCAGCTCCGGGCCCTTCAGGCTCATCGTCCGCTGGCGCTCGGGGTCCGCGAGCAGGCTGCCCAGCGCCTCCGCGAAGGCGGCGGTGTCGCCGGCGGGGACGAGCTCGGCGACGTCGTGGCCCTCGGTGAACAGGCGCGTCGTCGGGTGGTCGCTGGCGACGAACGGAACCCCCGCGGCCATGTACTCGAAGATGCGGATCGGGATCCGCGAGGCGTAGTTGACCCCCGAGGGGTAGAGCACGAAGCCGATCCGGGAGCGCGCCATCAGCTCCTTCATCTCGGTGAAGGGGCGGTTGTAGCGCAGGTCGAAGTCCTCGCGCACGCCTTCCTGCCCCAGCAGTTGCTCGAGCAGCTGCCGGTCCGCCTCGCCGCAGTTGCGAACAGCCGTCAGCCAGCGCACCGGCTTGCCCTGCCGCTCCTTCAGCAGGCGCGCCGTCTCGGCCAGCAGCGGGATCTGTTCCTCCGGCAGGCTGCCGCCGAGCAGCACGTCGTGGTCGAAGTCCGGCCCGTGGGGCGAGTCGTCGGCGATCTCGGCGGGGGGGAAGTTCCGCACCAGCGTCGAGCGCACCCCCGCCGCGACGAACTTCTCCTGGGTCGCGGGCAGAGCCGTGGTCGCCGCGTCGAGGTGCCTGGCGAGCCAGGGCTCGAGCCAGCGGAAGACCCGCCGCAGCACCGGGCGCACCGGGCGCGGCAGCCACTCCTTGATCAGCATGAAGGTGTCGTACTCGTCGTTGCTGTCGTAGACGACCGCGACGCCCGGTCGCAGCAGCTTCAGCAGCGCCGCCCAGGGCAGCAGGTCGAGGGTGAGCACGTAGATCGCGTCGGGCCGCATGCGCAGCGCCCGCAGCAGAGAGAGCGGCGCGCTGGCCATCCGCGTGAGGCGGTTGGAGCGGACCGGCAGGTAGCGAATCGGGACCGCGTCCTCGTGTCCGGGCGTCAGGTCCGGCTGCGCCAACATGACGACGTCGTACCCGGCCTTGGCGAGACTGGCGGCGAGCCTGTAGTGGTGGCGGGGGTGATGGGCCGCCCGTGCGCTGCTGACGCAGGCGACCGTGGGAGGGGCGGGCATCCGTGCCGCCGGGGTCAGACGGTCGATGCGTCTGGAGTGCGGAAGAGCTGGTCTTTGAGCTCCTCGTACTCGGCGATCGCGCGTTCGTAGTCGTCGTGGCGGCCAATGTCGAGCCAGTAGCCCTCGTACAGGTAGGAGCCGACGGGCTTGCCCGCTTCGAGCAGGTTCACGACCAGGTCGGGGACGTCGAAGTGCTCGCCCTGGGGGATGAAGTCGAGGATCTCCGGCTCGGCGACGTAGACGCCCATGCTGACCGTGTAGGGGATCTCGGGCTTCTCCTCGTAGCCGGTGACGCGGTTGGTCTCACCCGTGCTTCCGTTGACGTGGATCACGCCGTAGTCGGTCTTGACCACTCGCCGGTGGGTTGCGATCGTCAGCAAGTTGCCGGAATCCCGGTGAGTCTGGTAGAGCGCGCCGTAGTCGAGCGCGGTGAGCACGTCGCCGTTCATCGCGAGGAAGGTCTCGTCCAGGCCCTCGACCGTCGCCAGAGCCCCCGCCGTCCCCAGCGGGGTGTCCTCTTCGTGGTAGGCGATCGAGACGTCGTGGCCCGAGCCGTCGCTGAAAACGGCGCGAATCAGGTGGGCTAGGTAGCCGACCGCGAAGGTCAGGTCGGTGAAGCCGTCGTCGCGCAGTTGGCGCACGACGACGTCGAGTATCGCGCGGTCGCCGACGGGAAGGAGCGGCTTCGGCAGAACGGTCGTGTAGGGCGCGAGCCGGGACCCCTTGCCGCCGGCGAGGACCACTGCCTTCTTGCTCATGCCGATTCCCTTCTGCGCAGGTTCATTTTGCCCGAGTCCCTGTGCACGGCGACCTGCCGGCGCATGATCACGGCGGCGGTCGTCCAGGACAGGATCCTGAGGTCGAGTACGAGGCTACGCTCTTCCGCGTACATCTCGTCGAGCAGGACCTTCTGGGGCAGGATCTTCCCGACGTAGTGACTGTGCGGGTCGTCGTCGTCGAGGATCTTGCTCTCCTCGGCGAAAGCGATCTGGGAGAGGCCGGTCATGCCGGGCCGGACGCTGAGGATGGTCTGGTAGACGTGCTCGTGCATGGCGACGAATTCCGGATCCTCGGGGCGCGGGCCGACGAGGCTCATCTCCCCTCGGAGCACGTGCCAGAGCTGCGGCAGCTCGTCGATCTTGAGTTTGGCGAGCAGGACGCCGACCCGGGTGAAGCGGTGGTCGTCGTCGGTCGTCAGGTTGGGCCCGGCGGCGTCGTCGCGCATCTTTCGGAACTTCAGCATCCGCAGCGGGCGCCCGTGGAAGCCGACTCGGTCGACGCGGAAGAACGCGGCGCCGGGGGAGTCGACCCTGATCACGATCACCGCGATCAGGATCACCGGCAGGAGCAGGACCAGCAGGATCGCCGAGACCAGGATGTCCACGGCGCGGATCGCAAACGCGTTGAGCCTCTCGCGGAGGTCCGACGCCGTCGAGGTGGCGGGCCCGGTGTCGGCCGAGAAGTCCGGCAGGCGAGCGGCTTGCGTGGGGCCACCGGCCATCGGTTGACTTTCGACTCCAGGGGCCGAATGGATCATGTGCAGTTCGTGTTTGTTATCGGGAGTCATGGCCGGATAGGAAGACTTTCGGCAAGGGACCCCAAGGACTTGAATTCCAGGGCATCTAGTGACGGACGTTGGGGGAGGCCATGCAAAGCCCCAAGGGCGACATGATAGGGACGCTACGCCAATGCGTCGAAGTGTTTGTGAAGAAAGCGTTTGACCGTCTAAATGCAGAAAGGCCCCGGTGTCGTACGCTTTTGTGCTTGCCGACTAGCTTGACTCCCATGCTTCGCGGTACCGCCGTCGCCGCGACCCTGGCGCTGCTGGCCCTGGCCACGGCCGCGGTCGTTCCTGCGCAAACGGCGGGTGGCGGCCGACCGTCGATCGGCAGCGCCGCGCCGCACGAGCTCGAGCGCAATGCGCGGCTGGTGGTCAAGGGCCACGGATTCGTGCCCGGGGAGAAGCGCAACGTCATCGTGTTCCGGGGGCGCCCTGGAGCTTCGGATGACGTTCAGGTCCACCAGACGGTCGCCAAGGGCGACCAGAAGATCGTCCTGTCTGCGCCGGCCGCCAAGTTCAAGGGCAATGGCGGCGGTGCGGTCAGCGGTCCGCTGCAGGTCGTCAACCGCCACGGGCGCAGCAAGCCGACCCGGTTCTCGGTCTTCTTCGACGACGATGGCGACGGCTGGGCGAACGAGAAGGAGCTCCGGGAAGGGACGAACCCGCGCAAGGCGGACACCGACGGGGACGGGGTTCCCGACGGCGAGGACGCCGACCCGCTCAACCCGCTGAGTGGTGGTGGCGGGGCATTGCCCCCACCGCCTCCCCCCGGCGAAGAACCGACTTTCCCCTTCGTCCTCAAAGTCAAAACGATCGGCACCGGCACCGGCAAAGTCACCAGCTCCCCTTCGGGCATCGACTGCGGCTCAGACTGCGAAGAGCCCTACGAAGGCAAAGTCGTGACGCTCTCCCAGGCCGCCAACGCCGGCTCGACCTTCGTCAAATGGACCGGCGCCTGCACCGGCTCGGGCAGCTGCGAAGTGACGATGAGCGTGGCGAAAGAAGTCAGCGCCGAATTCAGCCTCAACGCCGCCAACGACTGCAACTCCCGCGGCCCGGCCCTAGGCGGGACCGGCCTGACGTCGAGCCTCGAGGGCCTCGCCAACGTGATCGACGAGGGCAGGCCAAAGGTCGGGCACGGCGCTTACGCCGGGACGGACTTCCAGTTCGTCTGCCTGCTGCGCAAGAAACGCGACGAACCCGACAGCACCTACCACCTGGTCGGCACCAGCGGCTCGCCCCTGGCCGGGATCATCCAGGACAACGAGCGGGTCGCCAAGGGAACCGACTACCTGTACCGCACCGACGTCGTCACCGACGCGGGACACGTCCCCGGATCGAACACCCTCGCGGTCCGCGGGGCCGGCAAGGTCCCCAACGTCGAGGGCTGGGCCCAGGTCGAGCAGAACTGCACCCAGTGCGGCAGCAGCAGCGCCCAGTCCGGCTCGCTGCGGAGCACGATCGCCAGCGATGGCCCCCCGGGCTCGAACGACTTCGTCGGCGAGATTGCCGTTTACCAGACTCCGGTCGCGCTCACCTGGCGCGAAGGGGAAGCGACCATTGTGGAAACGAGGGCGCTCGTCCCGATCGACCCCTCGACACCCGGCACTCACGTCGGCGCGCAGCTCAACCTCTCGGTTGACCATCCCGCGGGAATCCGCGACGACGAAGACGGGACGGTCGCGGACCTGCGTGGCTCAGAGGCGCCCTGGATCTCGGTCGAGCTGCGCAGCGACGCCGACGGCACGGTGAAGGTGGTCGCCAGGGACAGTGCCGGCATTGGCGCCGACCACCTGATCGGCGCTTCGGGCGACCTGACCACCGTCGGCCTGCAGAACGTGTACATGACAATCGAATTGAGTGCGCCGGACCGCTACGAGGTTCGCTACAAGCCCAACACGGCCGAACCCGACGTCGACCAGATATTGGACCTGGACCCAGGCCCCGGCACCGACCGCGCCCTCCCGGGGAGCATGCCGGAAGCTTGGCTCTCGCTGACCAACGAGACCAGCCAGGCGGAACTGGCGCCCCGCGACGTTCGCTTCGACGAGGTCCACGCGGTCTACCAGACCGACTACCGCGACGTGCCGCAGGAGTCCTTCGGCGGCGTCGGCAGCAACGTGCAGCTGCCCGCGGGCTTCGACGCGGTCGAAGTCGCGTCGGGGCTCAACGGCCCGACCGCGGTCGATTTCGCCGCGAACGGCGACATGTACGTGGCGCAGCGTGACGGCAAGGTGGTCAGGCTCGACAGCGAAGCCGCCGAGGGCGCCGGCAACGCCGGCTCCTTCGAAGAGGTGCTCGACATCGAAGACCTCGTCAACAGCGGCCCCAACGACCAGGGCCTGCTCGGCTTCGTGCTCGACCCCGACTTCGAAACGAACGACTTCTTCTACGTCTATTACACGGTGCAGAAAGAAGACACCTTCGGCGACCGCACCGTCTCCCGGGTCGAGCGCTTCAAGCTCGACCCCGACGGCACCGCGCATCGCGAAGATCCCGAACGCAAGATCCTCGTCGGCGCCGACGCCCCGGCGCCCGGGACCGGGGACAGCTGCCCGCCCGGGCCCGGCTCCGACTGCATTCCCTCGGATGCCTACACCCACTCGGCCGGAAGCCTGCAGATCGGCTCCGACGGCATGCTTTGGATCTCGACCCCCGACGGTGCCAGCCCGGAGGGCTCCGGCACCGGTGGCACGGATCCGCTCGCCCTGCGCACGGTCAATCCCGACTCGCTTGCGGGCAAGCTTCTCCGTGTCGACCCGGCGACCGGCGAAGGCGTGCCCGGCAATCCCGAATACGCCAGCCAGGTCGACAAGTCCAGCCCCCGCGCGCGCACCTGGGCGATGGGCTTCCGCAACCCGTTCCGCATCGCCGAGCGGCCCAGCTCGCCGGGTAGCTGGTACCTGACCGACGTCGGCTGGGGCGCCTGGGAGGAGCTCAACGTGATCACGGGCACCGCCAGCGCCGGGGTGGTGCCCAACTACGGTTGGCCCTGCTACGAGGGGACGCCCGAGAGCCCTTATAAGGACCTCTACCCGAGCGAGTGCGGTTTCGCCTCCCCGCTGACGCCGCTGTACGAGTACGACAGCAGCGGCGTCGACCACGCCATCATCGGCGGCGCCTTCTACACCGGCTCGGCCTTCCCCTCGCCCTGGAAGCCGGCGGCTGGTCAGGCCGCCTTCTACTACGGCGACTACCCCAGCGGCGACATCGTTCGCGTGCTCACCGGCGCGGCTGACGAAAAACTCGACGTGAGCACGTTCGCCGGCGGCTTCACCAGCCCCGTGATGGTCACTGAGGGGCCGGTCGACCGTGACGTCCCCGCCGGAGAGCAGACTCTCTACCTCGTGGATCTCGGACCGATAGACGAGGCGGGCGGCAAGGTGTGGCGATTCGGCTACGAAGGTCCTTGACCGAGTCCGACAGCCTGAGACGGGCCATCCCCTTCCTGCCGGCGGCG
>DATDAQ010000006.1:0-7607 GCA_036525295.1 Solirubrobacterales bacterium
CGGGTGCCCCACCCCAAAACGCGCGGCAGGAGCCGCGCTTGAGTGTTTTGGGGTGGGGCACCCGCCGTCCCTCCAAAGCGCCGTCCACCATCTAGGCTTGAGCTGTGGAGCTGATCGATCGGAAGCGGATCGCGGCGCTGACTGAGGCGCAGCAGGAGGTCTTCCGCAACAACACCGGCGCCTCGGCGAAGACGTTCGAGCGGGCGGTGAAGGTGATGCCGGGCGGGGTCCCCTCCTCCTTTCAGGAGAATGATCCCTGGCCGGTCTACGTCGAGCGCGGCAAGGGAAGCCGGGTCTGGGACGTCGACGGGAACGAGTACGCCGACTTCCACAATGGCTTCGGCGTGATGTGCATCGGCCACGCCAACCCGACCGTCGGCACCGCGGTGAAGGCGCGGATCGACGAAGGCACGCACTTCGCCGCCCCCACCGACGGCTCGATCGCGGTCGCCGAGGAGCTGGTGCGGCGCTTCGGCCTACCCCAGTGGCGCTTCAACAACTCTGGCACCGAGGCGACCATGGACGCCGTCCACCTCGCACGCGGTGCCACCGGCCGCGACACGATCCTCAAGATCGAGGGCTCCTACCATGGCCACCACGACGCGGTGATGGTCTCGGTCTACCCACCGCTGGAGGCGCTCGGCGCCCGCGACGACCCGATCAGCGTCCCCTACGGGGGCGGCATCCCCAACGCGGTGCGTGAGCTCACCCGCGCCGTCCCCTTCAACGACGCCGACGCCCTGCAGAGCGTGCTGGAGAAGATCGGTGAGCAGGTCGCGGGGCTGATCATGGAGCCGGCGATGATGAACATCAACATCATCCCGCCGCGCGAGGGCTACCTGGAGCGGGTCCGCGAGCTGACCGCCGAGCACGGCGTGAAGCTGATCTTCGACGAGGTGAAGACGGGTGCGACGATCTCGCCGGGCGGCGCAACCGCCCGCTTCGGCGTCGTCCCGGACATGATCACCCTCGCCAAGGCCAGCTGCGGTGGCTACCCGGGCGGCGCGATCGGGATGAGCGAGGAGCTGGCGGCGATCGTCGCCGACGGCACGGTCAAGCAGTACGGCACCTTCAACGGCAACCCACTGGTGATGGCGGCCGCCGAGGCGACCCTGACCGAGGTCCTCACCGACGACGCCTACGAGCGCTTCGAGGCGACCAACCGGCGCCTGCTCGACGGCTGCCAGGCGATCGTCGACTCATATGCCCTCCCCGCCTACACCGAGGGCATGGGCGCCAAGGGCTGCGTGATCTTCTCGCCGACCCGGATGTACGAGTACCGCGATTACCTCAGCGACGTCGACGAGGAGCTCTCGACCCTGGCCTGGCTCTACCACATGAACCACGGCATCTTCATGACTCCGGGCGTCGAGGAGGGGTGGACGCTCTCGATCGCCCACACCGACGAGGACCTGCAGCGCTACCTCGACGCCTTCGAGGCCTTCGCCCGCGACGTAACGACCTAACCGCCCGCCGATGGGCCGAAATCCGGATCCAGAGTCCGGTTTTCGTCCCGTCGGCGGGCTTTTAGAGTGCCTCGGTGACGTCGACAGGGCGGCCGAGGTGGTAGCCCTGGGCCATGTCGACGCCGTACTCGCGCAGCATCTCGGCGGTGGTGTCGTCCTGGACGTACTCGGCGATCGTCGTCTTGCCGAGGCCACGGGCGATCTGGACGATCGCCTGCACGGTGAGCTGGTCGGCGTCGCTGTTGGGCATGTCGCGGACAAAGGAGCCGTCGATCTTGATCAGGTCGAAGGGGATCTGCTTGAGGTAGTGGAAGGGACCGAAGCCGGCGCCGTAGTCGTCGATCGCGACCTGGCAGCCGAACTCGGTCAGGCGATCGGCGAAGCCCCCTGCCGCCTCATAGTCGTGCACGCGCGCCGTCTCGGTGATCTCGAAGGTGCAGCGAGCCGGGTCGGCTTCGCCCTCGTCGAGGCGTCGTTCGATGAATTCGAGCACCGAGAGATCCGCGACCGAGGCACCGGAGAGGTTGACGTGCAGGGAAACCGGGGCTCCGCTGCGCTCGCGCGACGCGAGCAGCTCGAGAGCCTGTGCGACGACCCAGCGGTCGAGCTCCTGGACCATGCCGGAACGCTCCGCCGCCTCGATGAAGGAGGCGGCCGGCAGCAGCTCGCCGTTCTCGCCGGTCATCCGCAGAAGCAACTCGTAGCGCTCGATCCCACCGGAGGCGAGGCTGCGGATCGGCTGGGTGTGCAGGCTGAGCCGGTCGTGGGTGAGGGCGTCGCGGATCCTCGCCGTCGTGGTCTGGCGCCGGTCCTGCTTGCGCTGCGGCTCGCGGGGGTCCTGGAAGAGGGCGATCTGGTTGCGCCCATCCTCCTTTGCCCGGTACATCGCCTGATCGGCCGCGACGAGGATCGCCTCGGCGCCGACCTCGCGCTCGCCCCCGAACATCGTGATGCCAACGCTGATCGTCGCGCCCCCGGCCTCGGACGCCGCGGCGCTCTCCGCCACCTGGGCCCGCAGGTCCTCGCCCAGCTGCAGCGCCCCCGCAGTGTCGGACTGGGGCATCAGCACCGCGAACTCATCGCCGGAGAGACGGGCGACGATGTCGGTCGTCCGCACACGTTCGCGCATGATCCCGGCGATGCGGCGGATCAGGATGTCGCCGGCGTGGTGCCCGAGCGAGTCGTTGACCGCCTTGAGGCCGTCGATGTCGATGATCATCACCGCGCCCTGGCCGCCGTAGCGGGCGGTGAAGGAGGCGAACTGGTCGAGCTCGGAGCGGAAGCGGCGACGATCGAGCAGCCCGGTGAGCGAGTCGTGGTCGGCGATGTAGCGCAGCTGCGCCTCGGTCTTCTCGGCCTTGGCAAGGGCTTCGGCGACGACCTTGCGGTCCTCGGGATCGAGCTTGGCGAGCACCGACTCGACCTCTGGATTGCTTTGCGTCGGACGTGTTTCCCTAGCCACTCGCTGAAGTTAGAGCTTTCCAGACCCGATCGGAGCGCAGACCACGCATGAGTGCGGGGAATTCGTTCAAGTATTGGCTACTTCACCGTGCCAAAAGTGGGAGTCCAGGCATCCGCGGGTAGTGTGAGCGCGATGGCCAATCGCCTTGCCCAGGAGACCAGCCCGTACCTGTTGCAGCACCGTGACAACCCGGTGGATTGGCACCCGTGGGGCGAGGAGGCGCTGGCCCGCGCCCGTCAAGAGGACCGCCCGATCCTGCTCTCGGTCGGCTACTCGGCCTGCCACTGGTGCCACGTGATGGAGCACGAGTCCTTCGAGGATGCCGAGACAGCCGCCTACATGAACGAGCACTTCGTCAACGTCAAGGTCGACCGCGAGGAGCGGCCCGACGTCGACGCTCTCTACATGGAGGCCGTGCAGGCGATCAGCGGCCAGGGCGGCTGGCCGATGACGGTCTTCCTCGACCCCGAGGGCGTGCCCTTCTACGGCGGCACCTACTTCCCGCCCGACGAGGGCCGCGGGATGCCGAGCTTCCGCATGGTGATGGAGGCCGTCGTCGACGCCTTCGAGCGAAGGCGCGAGGAGATCGGCGAGCGGGCACCCGAGATGCGGGCGCGGCTCGGCGCGATCGGGCAGGTCGAGCCGGCGGCGGAGCCACCGGAGGCGGACATGCTGAAGCAGGCCGTGTCACGCCTGCTCGAAAGCGCCGACGTGCAGCGCGGCGGCTTCGGCGGGGCGCCGAAGTTCCCGCCGGCCCTGGCGCTGGAGCTGCTGCTTGCCCGCGGCGAGCACGAGGTGGTCGAGAAGACCCTCGACGCGATGCTCGCCGGCGGCATCTACGACCAGATCGGCGGCGGCTTCGCCCGCTACTCGGTCGACGCCTCCTGGCTTGTCCCCCACTTCGAGAAGATGCTTTACGACAACGCCCTGCTGGCACGGGCCTACCTGCACGGCTGGCAGGCCTTCGGCCACGAGCGCTACCGCCGGGCCTGCGAGGAGACGCTCGACTGGGCGCTGCGCGAGATGCGCGGCCCCGAGGGCGGCTTCTACTCGGCGCTGGACGCCGACTCCGAGGGCGAGGAGGGCCGCTTCTACGTCTGGACACCCGAGCAGGTCCGCGAAGTGCTGGGCGACGGCGCGCAGCCAGTCATCGATTTCTACGGCGTCACCGAGCGCGGCAACTTCGAGGGGCGGAGCATTCTCCACCTCGCCGGCGGCGCAGGAGCCCCCGAGCCCGACGGCCTAGACGAGGCCCGCCGCGCCCTCTACGAGCACCGCTCCAAACGCGTCTGGCCGGGGCTCGACGACAAGCGCCTCACCGCCTGGAACGCCTTGATGCTCGGTGCGCTGGCCGAGGCCGGGGCCGTGCTGGAGCGGGCCGACTACGTCGAGGCCGCCGGATCCTGCGCCGAGTTCGTCCTCGAGCGCCTGCGCGACGCGGACGGCAATCTGCTGCGCGCCTACAAGGACGGCAGAGCCCACCTCAACGCCTACCTCGAGGACCACGCCTTCCTGCTCGAGGCGCTGCTGGCGCTCTATGAAGCGACCTTCGAGCCGGGCTGGTTCGGCGAGGCAGAGGCCCTGGCCGAGACGATGCTCGACCGCTTCCACGACGCCGAGCGCGGCGGCTTCTTCTCGACCTCTGACGACCATGAAGCGCTGATCGCACGCCGCAAGGAGATCGGCGACCACCCGATCCCCTCAGGCAACAGCTCGGCCGCGATGGGACTTCTGCGCCTCGCGGCGCTCAGCGGCAAGCACAAGTACGAGCACCACGCCGAGGAGGTCTTCCGCCTCTTCGCCGGCCCCGCGTCCCAGCACCCCGAGTCCTTTGCCCACCTCCTCCGCGCAATCGACTTCCACCTCTCCCCCACCGTGGAGGTGGCGTTGATCGGCGAGGATTTGACCGCCTTCGCCAGAGTCGTCCGCTCGCAGCACCGCCCCCACCTCGTCCTGGCAGGTGGTCCAGAGGGGAGCGAGATTCCTGAGCTGCTCAGACATCGAGGCGCACTCGACGGCCGCCCTACCGCCTACGTCTGCGAGCGCTTCTCCTGCCGCCAGCCGGTCACGGACGCAGCAGCCCTCGATGACCTGCTAAGGATGCAGGACCAGTGAGGGGCTCCCTGTTCACGTTCGCCGCCGGTCGTCGCTCGAAGTGGGTCGTCTTCGCGATCTGGTTCGCCGGGATCTTCATCGCCGCCGGGCCGGCAGGCCTGCCGGAGAAGTTCGAAGACGCCGAAAGCAACGAGGCGACCTCCTACCTGCCCGGCGACGCCGAATCGACCCACTCCCTCGACGCCACCGAGGCCCTGCAGAAGGGCGAAATCGCCCCCGCAGTGATCGTCTACCGGCGCGACTCGGGCCTCACGGCCGCCGACCGCAGCACGATCGAAGCGGACATCGGGAAAATGACCGAGAAACGCTTCCCCGGAGTCATCGCCGACGGCGAAACCGCCGCCTCGGGCGGCAGGCAGACCGGTTCCAGCAAGCCCCTGGCCACGGCGAAGGGCATTCCTGCGACCTGCGTGGCGGAAGGCAGCGCCACCGCCGTGCCCGGGCAGCCCTCCGACTACGCCCCCTTCGTCGGCCCGACCTGCTCGCCGGACGGCAAGGAGGCGATCGTAACCGCCTACATCAAGGCCGAAGGCGAGGGCGAACGGATCGTCGACCCGGTCAAGTACTGGCGCGAACAGATCACCGACGAAGAGGGCGGCCTGGAATCCAAGATCACCGGCGGCGCCGGCTTCTCGGCCGACGCGATCGAAGTCTTCGAAAGCATCAACGGAACGCTGCTGCTGGCCGCGGTCAGCCTCGTGATCTTCCTGCTGATCGTGATCTACCGCTCGCCGATGTTCTTCCTGATCCCGCTGGCCGCGGTGGTCTTCGCCGAGATGCTCTCGCGCTCGATCGGCTACGGGCTGACCGAGCTCGGCGTGACGGTCAACGGGCAGTCGAGCTCAATCATGTCCGTCCTCGTCCTCGGCGCCGGGACCGACTACGCGCTGCTGCTCGTCGCCCGCTACCGCGAGGAGCTGCACCACACAGTCGACAGGCATGAGGCGATGCGGACCGCGCTGGCCTCGGCCGGCCCGGCGATCTTCGCCTCGGCCGCGACCGTGGTCGCGGCGCTGCTCTGCCTGACGCTGGCGAAGGTCAACGGCACCGCCGGCCTCGGGCCGATCGCCGCGATGGGGATCGCCTGCGCCGCCCTCTCGATGCTGACCCTGCTGCCGGCTCTGCTGACGATCTTCGGCCGGCGCGCCTTCTGGCCCTTCGTCCCGCATACGCCGGAGACGGCGCCGGACGGCGACCAAGTCTCCGAGCGCGCCCGCCACGCGATCGTCGAAGGCTCCGCCGCCGGCTCCCTGCTGCGGGTGGTCTTCGCCTGCCTGCTGGTGCTCGTCCTGCTACCGCTGGTCCTGATCAACTGGCTCCTGCGCGCGCTCAGCGGCAAGCGCATCCCCTCGCTGATCGTCGGCCCCCTGGACCGGGCGATCTTCACCCCCTACGAGGCGCGGCGCCGGCGTCTCGAGCACGCCGCCGACGCCACCCACGGCTTCTGGAAACGCGTCGGCGACCGGGTGGCGATCTCGCCGCGCCGCGTGATGGCCGGCTCGACCGTCGTCCTGCTGATCCTCTGCGGCGGCCTCGCCTTCTTCTCGACCGAACTGACCAGCGAAGACACCTACCGCGAGGAAGTCGAATCGGTCGAAGGCCAGCACCTGCTCGACAAGAGCTTCCCGGCGGGCACCACCGCGCTGACCGACGTCGTCGTTCCGGAGCGTTCCGAAGTGCCGGCGGTCAAGGCCGCGGTTGTCGGAGTGGATGGGGTCGAGGCGGTCTCGCAGCCGGTTGCGGAAGGGCCGCCCGGAATCCTGGTGCAAGCGACCCTCGAACCCAATCCCTACTCGACCGACGCCTTCGACCTGGTCGAGCCGATCCGCGAGGCGGCCCACGGCGTCTCGCCGGAAACCCTGGTCGGCGGGCCGACAGCGGTCGAATTCGACGTCCGCGACGCCGCCGCTTGGGACTCGATCGTGATCCCTCCGATTATCCTGCTCGTCGTCTTCCTGATCCTGGTCGGCCTGCTGCGCGCCGTGATGGCGCCCCTGGTCCTGATCGGCACCGTGATCCTCAGCTTCCTCGCCGCGCTGGGGGTCGGCTACTTCTTCTTCGACGTGGTCTTCGGCTTCCCGGGCTCGGACCCCTCGCTGCCGCTCTTCGCCTTCGTCTTCCTCGTCGCGCTGGGCGTCGACTACAACATCTTCCTGATCGCCCGCGCCCGCGAGGAGACGATCAAACACGGCTCCGAACAGGGGATCCTGCGTGCCCTCGCCGTCACCGGCGCGGTGATCACCAGCGCCGGCATCGTCCTCGCCGGCACCTTCTCGGTCCTGGCGGTCCTCCCCCTCACCTTCCTCACCGAGCTCGGTTTCGTGGTCGCCTTCGGCGTCCTCCTGGACACCTTCCTGGTCCGCAGCGTCCTCGTCCCCTCAGCCGCCCTCGCCCTCGGCGACAACTTCTGGTGGCCCTCCTCCCTAGCTGGAGGCAAGGACGAGCCCGCGCCTCCAGCTCCCGCGGAGCAAGAGCTAATCCGCTGAGGGGCCGGACGGGTCCCCCTCTCACGGAGACCGTCCGTCTCGCACGCGCTGCACTGCGAAAGCGCCTCGCTCCCAAAG
>DATDAQ010000007.1:0-2450 GCA_036525295.1 Solirubrobacterales bacterium
TCGGCGCAACCGGCGCGCACCTCACCCGCACACACCGCCGCGGCGTTGTCGAGGTCGCTCCTCGCGGCGTTCAGCGCGCCCAGCGCCTCCTGCTGGATCGGGTCCCCCCAGTCGACGAACGGCTCTGCCTGGTCGGTGCCGCCGCTGCTCCAGTAGGTCCGCATCCGGCCCATGTAGGAGTCGTACTGCGTGCGCGCGCTCGCCGACTCCCGCTCCCCGCGCTCGTACTCGGCCTTGGCCTCGGCGGCCCGCCGCTGCGCGTCCTCGAGGGCGCCGGCGTAGGTCGTCAGGCCGGCGGAGGCCTTCTTGAAGCCGTTGCCCGCCTTGACCCAGCGGTCCGGCTCGAGGTCGTGCGCCTCGCGGAACTCGTCGGCGGCGCGGCCGCTCCACCCCGACACGTCGATCTTCGTCAGCGCGTCGCCGGTGTCGTAGAAGAGCTGGCCCTTCTGCTCCATCGTGAGGGCCTTGGCCCGGACGTTGCCGGGGTTGCCCTCGATCACGAAGTCCGGCACGTCACATGACCTTGATGCCGGCGATGGTGCCCTTGACCGCGGACAGGGCGTCGTAGCCCGCCTTGTCGGTCTCGAAGTAGTTCATCGCGATCTTGCCCAGTCGCCCGGACATCTCCTCGACGTCCTGGCAGAGGTTGTTGACGCCCTCCTCCCAGCGATTCTTGAACTCGTCGAGGGCGTCCCACACGACGTCGCTCCCGACGTCGCCCTTGCCGGGGACGAGGTCCTCGACGTCCTTGTCCTTGAACAGCTGGACGGTCTCGCTGAGCCCCTGGGCGGCCTGGCCCATGCTCTCGAGGTCGACCTCGTAGTCGTACGACGGCATGGGGTCCCGATTCCCCTCCGACGGGTCGCTCAAACCGAGGAGGAGGTTCCGGCTCCGGAGTGTGTGAGCGGGCGGCGTACGGGGTAGGAAGGTGGTGATCGATCCGAGCGAGAGGGGGCGGCCGTGGCCGTCGGACTTGTCTACTCCGAGATGCAGGCAGCGGCCCAGGCCGTGGCCGACGCGGTGGAGCCGTTGCAGAAGACGCTGCAGGACCTCGGCGCCACCATCGAGGCCGAGGCCGGCAAGGGGTTCAGCGGCCAGGCGGCCGCCGGCTTCGGCGAGGCGATCAACGCGTGGTTCGACGTGGCGATCACGTTGGGTCCGATCCTCGAGGGCTACTCGCAGAACCTGATGTACGTGGCCCAGGAGCACGCGACCAACGACGTCGCCCAGGCCGATCGGGCCGGGCAGCTGGCCGATCGCCTCGGCGGTGGTCCCCGATGAGCGCGCGCGGCCTGATCGTCCACCAGGGCTCCCTCTCGACGCTGGAGACCGCGCTCGCCGACGCCACGACGGCGATCACCACCCAGATCGACGAGCTCCTCGAGCAGGTCGAGTCGCTCACGCCGGGCTGGGACGAGTCGAGCGATTCGCACGCGGCCCACCTCGAGCACCAGCAGCGGCTCCGCGACGGCGTCCAGCGGCTGACCGAGGCCCTCGACCAGGTGCGGTCCAAGGTCGCGACCTACCGCGAGGACGCTCGCGAGATCGAGGTCGAGAACGTCGCGATCGTGAACTGATCGCCGCCCCGGCACGGCGCCAAGTTACCTGCGGGTAGGATCCTTCTCACGCCGCAGGGCCCTGCCGTCGGCGTGTTCGGCGGCCCTAGGCTGCGGCTCTGTACGCCCCTACCGAGGAGCAGCCCTTCATGCAGATCTTCGCGATCGTCGTCTCGTTCGCACTGACCGTCGCCGCGGTGGCCATGCTGGTCCCCGCCGTACGTCGCATGCTGGGCGTCATCCGTGCGGGCCAGCCGGCGGCCGGCCGCAGCGACAACCCTGCCGGTCGCACCGCGACGATGCTCAAGGAGACGTTCCTCCACACCCGGATGCTCCAGTGGCACTGGGTCGGCATCATGCACTGGTTCGTCTACATGGGGTTCCTGCTCCTCAGCACCGCCGTCCTGGCGGCGTACTTCCAGCTCTTCAAGCCCGACTTCGCCTACCCGATCATCGGCCACTGGTACCCCTTCGAGTGGCTCATGGAGGTCATCGGTGCCCTGAGCACGATCGGCATCGTCTTCCTGATCGTCTACCGGCAGAAGCACCACCCGCGCAGCGAGGGCCGCAGGAGCCGCTTCTTCGGGTCGAACTTCTGGCAGGCCTATTTCGTCGAGGCGCTCGCGCTGCTCGAGGGTTCGGCGATCCTGTTCGTCCGTGCCGCGGAGTGGCGGCTCGACGAGGAGGCAGGCCGCGCCCACTACCCGTTCTCGTCGTGGCTCGGTGACCTGCTCTACCCGAGCTCGGTCACCTCGCTCGAGAACCTCATCTACGTGATCGCGACGTTCAAGATCGCCCTGGCGATGGTCTGGCTGATGGTGATCGCCCGCAACATCACCATGGGCATCGCGTGGCACCGCTTCACCGCGTGGTTCAACATCTGGTTCAAGCGCG
>DATDAQ010000008.1:0-13424 GCA_036525295.1 Solirubrobacterales bacterium
GGCGATCCTGCCGGAGTCCGCCGCCGTCGACGCCGGAGAGCTGCGCGAACTGCCGGTGACGCTGGTCAAGCCCAACCCGAGTCAGCCCCGGACCAACTTCGACCCCGTCGCCCTCGCCACACTCGCCTCCTCGATCGAGACGAGCGGCGTCGTCCAGCCCCTTCTCGTCCGCCCTCTCCACGACGGCAGCTACGAGCTGATCGCCGGCGAGCGCCGCTGGCGCGCCGCGCAGGCCGCGGGCCTGGACAAGGTTCCCGCGGTCGTCCGCGACCAGGAGCTGGCCGAGCGCCTTCAGGTGGCCCTGATCGAGAACATGGTCCGCGAGGACCTCAACCCGGTCGACGAGGCGCGCGCCTGCGCCGCTCTGGTCGACGACCTCGGCCTCTCCAAGGAGGAGCTGGCTCGCCGCGTCGGGCGCAGCCGCCCCGCCGTCTCCAACCTGATCCGCCTGCTCGACCTGCCCGACGAGGCGCTGGACCTGCTCGAGTCGGGAGAGCTGAGCGAAGGTCATGGCAAGGCACTCCTCGCGGCCGAGGGAAACGACGTGCGCCGCCACCTCGCCCGCGCCGCCGCCCGCGCCGGCTGGTCGGTCCGCGAAACCGAGAACCGGGCCAAGCTGGCTGGCCAGCCAAAGAAAGAGAAGAGCCCTTCCAGCGGGGCCCTGTCGGTCGAGGAGGCCGCGGCGATCCGCGATGCGGCCGACGAGCTCGAGTCGGCGTTCGGCCACGAGGTCAGGGTGCGACCGAAGGGTGGGGGGGTCGCGGTCGAGATCCGTTTCGGCGACCTCGACGAGGCCCTGGAGCTCGCCCGTGCCCTCGCCCGCAACGGTCGCTGAGGCCCCGTCGTTAGGCCTCGATTACCCCGCTATCCTTCGGCTTGGCTCCGGGCGATTAGCTCAGTTGGTTAGAGCGCGTCTCTGATAAGGACGAGGTCCCTGGTTCGAATCCAGGATCGCCCACTCGTGCAGCAGATGCAGATCTACGGCGTCAGCTTTGACATGGTCGGCAAGCAGCCGATCGTCTTGCTGAAGACGGTCGAGGGCAACAAGTTCCTGCCGATCTGGATCGGCCATCCCGAGGCGGCGGCGATCCTGATGAAGCTCCAGGGTGCCTCGACCCCGCGCCCGATGACCCACGACCTGCTCTCCGACCTGCTCGACCAGCTCGACGCCAAATGCGAGCGGGTCTCCGTAACCGAACTGCGCGACAACACCTTCTACGCCTCGATCACGGTCTCGGTCAACGGGTCGGAGATGGAGATCGACTCGCGCCCCTCCGACGCCCTCGCCCTCGCCGTCCGCGTCTCGGCGCCGATCTTCGCTGACGAGGACGTGATCGAGGAGTCGGCGATCGAGTTCGAGCACGACGTCGAGGACACCGAGGAGGTCGTCGACAAGTTCAAAGAGTTCCTCGACGAGGTCACGCCTGACGACTTCGCCAAGGGCGAGGACTCGTAGACAGCTTCCAGTCGGCGTATCTCGGAGTCTTCGGTCGGCTTCCTCGGGTCACGCACCCTAGTGCGCTCCCCTCGTCAGCCTCCCTGCATCCTCCGACCTACTTGACTGGAAGCTGTCTACGGCGAGCTCCAAGATCCGTTCCACCAGCTGCTCGAAGGACATTCCGGCGGCCTCTGCGGCCTGGGGGAGGAGGCTGGTGTCGGTGAGGCCGGGGATGGCGTTGACCTCGAGCACCTGGGGACCGTCCTCGCCGAGGATCAGGTCGACGCGCGAGAAGCCGGCGCAGCCGAGCGTCTCGTAGGCGGCCAGAGCGGCCTCGGTCACGGCTGCCGTCTCGCCCTCGCCGAGCCGCGCCGGACAGACGAAGGAGGTGCGGCCGATCTCATAGCGTGCTTCGAAGTCGTAGCTGTGGCCGGGCCGGGGGATTGCCTCGACCACCGGAAGGGCATCGCCGCCGAGCACGCTGACCGCCAGCTCGCGACCGCTGACGAAGCGCTCCAGCAGCACTCGTTCGTCGTAGCTGAAGGCGGAGACGAGGGCGCCGGGAACGTCGGCGCCGCTCTCGGCGAACTTCACTCCCAGCGCCGACCCGCCGCGACTGGGCTTGATCACGAGCGGAAAGCCGAGCCGCTCCTCCAGGCTCTCGAGGGCATCGGCGGCTCCGAGCTCGCGGAACGCCGTCTCGTTGAACGCGAACCAGTCGGGGGTGGGAATGCCCGCCGCCCGCAGCTCGTGCTTGGTCAGAACCTTGTCGATGCAGCGCACGCAGGCGGCGACGCCCGGTCCCGTGAAGGGAATGCCGAGGATCTCCAGCAGCTCCTGGGCGGTGCCGTCCTCTCCGCCCATGCCGTGCATGGCAACGAAGGCGACGTCGGGCCGCTCGGCGCTCAGCAGCTTGGCCAGTTCGCCGTCCGCTTCCAGCGCGAGCACCTCGTGACCGAGCCGGCCAAGCGCGTCCTCGACCCGAGCTCCGGAGCGCAACGAGACGCTCCGCTCCAGCGACCGCCCGCCTTTGAGGACCGCGACCTTCACGCGCTTCCCTCCCCGGCTTTGCGAAACGGGACGACGTTCTCCGACTCCGACTCGTCCGCCCCCTGCTTGGGCTGGGGGGCCGCCGGCCGCTCGCCGGTGAGGGCGCCGTACAGCTCGATCTGCTCGCCGATCACCTTGCCGATGCGGCGGATGCCCTCGCGGATTTCCTCCTCGTCTCCGGCGGAGAAGTTGAGCCGCATCGAGTTGTGCCCGCTGCCGTCGACGTAGGCGGCCTGGCCGGGAACGAAGGCTACGTCCTCGCGCAAGGCCTTTGCCAGAAGGTCGCTGGTGTCGATGTAGGGGGGCAGGGTCGCCCAGATGAACAGGCCGCCGTCGGGCTCGGTCCAGGTGGCTTGGGGCGGGAAGTGACGGCGAAGCGCGTCGACCATCGCGTCGCGGCGGGAGCGGTAGATCCCGGCCAGGCTCTCGACGTACTCGCGCCAGTTCCCGTCGCGGAAGTACTCGCGAACGAAGTACTGGGTCAGGGTCGAGGTGCACAGGTCGGCGGCCTGCTTGCCGAGCACGACCTTGTCCATCACCGGTGGTGGGGCGACCGCCCAGCCGAGGCGGATGCCGGGCGAGAGGATCTTCGAGAAGGTGCCGACGTAGACGACGAAGTCGCCGCCGTCGAGCTGGTAGAGCGGCGGCACGCCCTCGCCGTCGAAGCGGAGCAGGCCGTAGGGGTTGTCCTCGACGACGAGCAGCTCTCGCGAGCGCGCCAGCTCGACCAGCCGCCGGCGCCGTTCCAGCGACATCGTCACGCCGGCGGGGTTCTGAAAGGTCGGCACCGAGTAGACGAACTTCGGCCGGCGCCCTTCGCCGTCGAGCCGCTCGAGCACCACCTCCAGCTCGTCGATCCGCATCCCCTCCGTGTCGCACTCGACCTGGATCGTGTCGGCCTCGTAGCTGCAGAAGACCGGGATCGCGCCGGGGTAGGTGGGCGCCTCGCAGATCACCGCGTCGCCGGGATCGACCAGCGTCTTGCAGATCAGGTCGATCGCCTGCTGGCCGCCTGTCGTGACGATCACGTCCTCGGGGTCGGGAAGCATCCCCTCGGCTCCCATCACCTCGACGATGCAGTCGACGGTCTCGCGGAATCCCTCGGTGGGCCCGTACTGGAGTGCCTCGGCGGCGGACTCTTGGGCGATCCGCGTCATCTGCGCGGCGAAGGTCTGCGGCGGGAAGGTCGAGGTGTCGGGGAGGCCGCCGGCAAGCGAGATCACCTCCGGCCGCGCCGTCACCGCCATCAGGTCGCGCATCGCCGAGGAGCGCATCACCTGCGTCCTCGCCGCGAAGAGGCCGGCATACCGCTCCAGGTCGCTGCTGCGGGCATGGGCGCGACGCCGGTGGGGTGGCTCTGGCATTGGGACAGTGTGCCGAATTGGCGCCGCCTCGCCCGGGGAGCTAGGTTTCCCGCGTGGGATCTTTCTCGGGACTCTGCCTGGAGCTCGGCATCGGCATCGCGATCGGGATGCTGGCCGGCACCACCGGCACGCACGGCTCGGCCCGCGGCCGGATGACGATCCTGGCCGGGGTCATCGCCCTCGTCGCCGGGATTCTGCTCGCCGCCAGCGCCGACGTAAGCACAGTGGCCGGGGCTCTGTTCTGCATGGCGGGCGCCGTATTCGCCTGCCTGATCGTCAGCGATGTGGTCAGCGGTGCCGGCCGCCGCGAGGGCACCGGCTCCGGCGCGCTCGGCTTCCTGGTCTCTCTCGTCGCCCTCGTCGTCGTTGCGATTGCGCTGCTGATCGAGCCGGCGGTCCTGCTCGTCATCGCTGCCCTCGCCTGGCTCGGAATCTCACGCCGCCGTCGCGCCCAGCGCAAGCACGCCGGCCTCCGCGTCTTGCGCTAGCGCCCTCGGTCACCTCTCGCGATTCAGGATGATTGGCGGCGGTGACCGCCAAGAAGCTCGTCCTCACCTACGTCGACTCGCTGCGCACGGACATGCTGCTCCGCGCCGTTGCCGAGGGCCGCGCACCCACCTTCGGCGCCCTGATCGAACGCGGCATCCTGGTCGAGGACTGCGTCTCCAGCTTCCCCTCGGTGACCCCGGTCGCCTGCGCCGAGATGGTCACCGGCCAGGGTGCGGACGGCCACTGGATCAGCGGCATGGACTGGTACCACCGCCTCGAGCGTCGCTACGTCGAGTACGGCTCCTCGCTGGAGGCGAGCCGGGCGTTCGGCATCTTCCGCGCCCTCTACGACCTCGTCTACAACATGAACCTGGCACACCTCAATCCCGCCGTCGAGACGCTGTTCGAGCGCCTCGACGACGCCGGCGTGCGCACCGCCTGCACGCCGTTCCTGATCTACCGCGGCCGCCATCGCCACCAGGTGTCGCTCGAGGGGCTCCTGCGCCGGGCGGTCGACGCGACGCAGTTGAAGTTCCGCCACCACACCTGGGGACCCGCCGAGCTCTTCTACGGCGATCTCTACGCGAGCAGCGAGGTGCCCTGCAAACCGAGTTCGATCCCCGGCTCGCGGGACGGCTACTCGGCCTGCTGCGCCGCCGAGCTGGCGCGCCGCGACGGCTTCGAGTTTCTGCTCTTCTCCCTCCCCGACAACGACAACTACTCCCACCGCCACGGACCGGAGGCGAGCGTCGAGTCGATCTCCAAGGCCGACAGTTGCTTCGCGAAGCTGGTCGAGGCCGGCGGCGGCCTCGACGACTTCCTCGGCAGTCACGCGGTCGTCCTGCTCGCCGACCATGCGCAGACGCCGGTGCACCGCGGCCTGCCGCTGGCGACTCTGCTGGGGCACGAGTGGTCGGTGCTGAGGCCGTCGGAGTCCGAGCCCGACCAGGCCCAGCTGGCGGTCGGCCCGACCGGCCGCGCCGCCCACGTCTACCTGCTCCCCGGCGCGGGAGAGCGGGCTGACCCGGAGGCGGTGCGGGCGAGGCTGAACGTGCTCGAAGGGGTCGACCTCGTCTGCCGGCTCGAGTCCGCGGACGGCGACCCGCTGGTGCGAGAGGAGCCGGGGGCGCCCGGAGACGGCGCGGTCGCTGTGGTCGAACGGGGGGAGTCCCAGCTGCGCTTCCACCCCGGTACGTCGGTTGCCGACCTGCGCGGCGATACCTGGGAGTTCGGCGGCGACCTCGAGGCCCTGGAGGCGACCCTTGAGGACGGCAAGCTCGTCAGCGAAATCTATCCCGACCCGCTCGCCCGCATCTGGTCTGCCCTCAACGCCCCGCACGCTGGCGACTTCATACTCAGCCTTGCACCTGGCTACGAGGCGGTCGACTGGGGCGGCATCTCTCACGCTGGCGGCGGCAGCCACGGCTCCCTCCACGCCGGCGACTCTCTGGGCCCGCTGCTCTTCGTCGGCTGTGGCCCAGCGGACGCCTCCGAACGCGCCCAGTGGACTCTCCGCGACGTCGCGCCGGTCGTGCTGGACCACTTCGGGCTATGAGGTGGGTCCCGGCGGCGCTGGCCGCCGCGGCTCTCTTCGTTCCGGCGGCGGCAAGCGCGGACGTGGGCGCCTCCGAGGCGACTCGCAACGCCGCGCAGGACTCGAAGGTGGTGGAGGAGCGCAGGGAGAACGGGGGACTTACGCACACGACCGCCAGGGTCGACGGCAACTGGGAGGTCGCCTGGTTCGCGGATGACGAGCAGGCGGCCCTCGTTCTCGTCGATCCGGCAACCGGCGCCGTGCGCGAGTCCTGGACCGGGTACCAGGTCGCCTGGAAGATGGCGCGCGGCTACTCGGGCGCCTTCGGCCACAAGCTCAACGCCCCCTACGTCTTCCTGCCGCTCTGCGCGATCTTCCTCCTCGGCCTGGTCGACTGGAGGCGCCTGCTCCGGCTCGCCAACCTCGACCTCCTCTTCCTGCTCGGCTTCGGCGTCTCGCACCTCTTCTTCAACCGGGGCGAGATCGGCGTCTCGGTCCCGCTCCAGTACGTGCCCCTCGCCTACCTCTTCGGCCGGGCGCTGTGGCTCGGCCTGCGCGGCCGCGGCGAGGGAATCAGGCCGGTCTGGCCAGCTGCCTGGCTGCTCGTCGCCGCGCTTTTCCTGATCGGGTTCCGGGTCGGCCTCAACGTCGCCGACTCGGGCGCGATCGACGTCGGCTACGCGGGCGTGGTCGGCGCCGACCGGGTAGCCCACGGAGAACCGGTCTACGGCAACTTCCCCGAGGACGTCTCCCAGGGAGACACCTACGGTCCGGTCAACTACCTCGCCTACGTCCCCTTCGAGGCGATCTGGCCCTGGCCGGGGAGCTGGGACGACCTCCCCGCCGCCCACGGCGCCGCGGTCTTCTTCGACCTCGCGACCTTCGCGCTGCTGATCCTGCTTGGCCGTCGTATCCGCCCCGGACCGGAAGGCAACAGGCTCGCGGCAACGCTCGCCTTCGGCTGGGCGGCTTATCCCTATACCGCCTTCGCTCTTCTCTCCAACTCAAACGACACGTTGGTGGCGATGCTCCTCGCCGCCACGCTGTTGGTCCTTGTCCGTCCGGTGGCAAGGGGAGCGATGGCCGCTCTCGCAACTCTCGCCAAGTTTGCACCGGTGGTGTTGGTGCCGATGTTCGCGACGTATCGGCGCTGGCCCGCGGGTCCTGTCGCTGCAGGGGACCCACCGCCCCTTCCGGTCGCTAAAGCGTCCTCAGGGGCGGTCCCCCCTACAGCGCCACCCGCGGGAGTGACGTTCGTAATCGCCTTCGCACTAACAGCTTTTGTCCTGCTGCTTTGGCCCGCGATTGATCCCGGGCTCTCCACCGTCTACGACCGTACGATCGACTACCAGGCCAGTCGAGACTCCCCATTCAGCATCTGGGGTCAGGTAGCTGGGCTAGAGCCGCTGCGGGTTGCGATCCTCGCGGCCGTAGGAGCTCTCTCGGTGTTCCTGGCTTTCCGACCCAGGCGGAAGAGCCTGGCGCAGGTAGCTGCTCTCGGCGCGGCGCTTTTGATTGGCCTCCAGCTGACTATGCAGCACTGGTTCTACCTCTACATCGTCTGGTTCTACCCTCTGCTGCTGGTGGCAATGGTGGTCAGGGACCCCTCAGTCGGGCACTCAAGCGCGGCTCCCGCCGCGCGTCCGACAGAGGGGTCCCTGACCACCCCTGTTACCAACTCGTAGGCACAGATCCGTCCGACATTCGGCTAATCGGAAGGCCCCTGGTTGGACAGCCACGGACCGGTGCCGATTCCCGAACGACCAGTGCGGGTTTCTAATCCAAATGTCCTATGGCACCCACGGCGCTCCTCGGCCCCAGCGCTTCTCGTAGCCGCAGTTCTCACCGTCCTGCTCGTCCTTCCGGCCTCGTCGCACGCGACGTCCTTGGAGTTCCTCGCTACGTGGGGGAGTCTCGGCACCGGTGCCGGTCAGTTCAACTCTCCCTCCGCCCTCGCTGTCGATCCAGAGGGGAACGCCCACGTCGCCGACACCTTCAACCACCGCATCCAGACCTTCGACTACTGCCACAGGTGGACGAGCACGCTCGGGGGCCTTGGGTCAGGCGACGGAGAGCTCAACGCTCCGCTCGGAGCCGACCTCGACTCGCACGGAAACCTCTACGTCGCCGACGCGAACAACAACAGGGTCGAGGTCTTCGCCCCTTCGGGCACTTTCCTCCACGCCTGGGGCAGCCCCGGCTCCGGCAACGGCCAGTTCAGGCTGCCCGTCGCCCTCGCGATCGACTCGAACGACGTCGTCTACGTCCTCGACCTGGACAACAACCGTGTCCAGGCCTTCGATTCGACGGGCAAATTCCTCCGCAAATGGGGCAGCTTCGGCTCCGGCAACGGCCAGTTCAAATCTCCGCGAAGCATCGTCGCTGGCCCGCTCGGAGAGGTCTACGTCGCCGACACGAGCAACAACCGCATCCAGGCCTTCGACGCGACCGGTGCCTTCCTCTCCAAATGGGGCACACTCGGGTCCGCCCCCGGCCAGTTCCGCTTTCCGGTCGGGGTGGCCACCGGCCCGCTCGGCGAGGTATACGTCACCGAGGGCAGTCCCAACCACCGGATACAGGTCTTCGGCGATCCACCGCCGACGGTTGCGGACCTGCTCGAGTCCGTGGCCGGTCTGGGGCTTCCACACGGCATCGAGAACAGCCTGGAGGCGAAGCTGCGCGGCGCCCAGGCCAGCCTCGACCGGGGCCAGCCCCGAACCGCGGCCAACAAGCTCGGCGCGCTGCTTTCCGAGCTGGCGGCCCTGAGCGGCAAGAAGGTCGGCTCGCCCGCCGCCGACAGCCTCACCGCGGAAGTCCAGGCCACCCTACGGGCACTGAGCTGCCTGGAGTGACGCCGCTCAGCTGGGCGCCGGCACCATCACCTGCTCGATCGAGTCGGCCAGCCCCCGCTCGTTGACGTCGACCACCGCGCCCATCACCCAGACGTCCTCCTCGGCGGTCTCGAACTTGACCGGCATCTGGGTGATCAGGCGCTCGAGGATCAGCTCCGGCTTCACGCCGAGCACGCTGGTCCGCGACCCGGTCATCCCGACGTCGGAGATGAACGCGGTCCCCTGTGGCAGCACCCTTGCGTCAGCCGTCGGCACATGGGTGTGGGTGCCGAGCACGGCGGCGACGCGGCCGTCGAGGTGCCAGCCCATCGCCACCTTCTCGCTCGTCACTTCAGCGTGGAAATCGACGATCGCGAAATCGCACTCGATCTTCTCGAGGATGTTGTCGGCCTCGTGGAACGGGGAGCGGGCGACATCGAGCCCGATCGCCCCGCTGAGGTTGATCGCACCGACCCGCTTGCCGGCAACCTCGAGGACGGTGTAGCCGCGACCGGGATTCGCGTAGGGGTAGTTGGCGGGCCGCACGACCCGGTCGCTGCGGTTGAGGAAGTCGTAGACCTCCCGGTGGCGGTAGACGTGGTTGCCGGTCGTGATCGCGTCGGCACCGGCGTCGAAGATCGCCTTTGCCGTCTTCTCGGTGATCCCCATCCCACCGGCCGAGTTCTCGCCGTTGACGATCGTCATGTCGGGGGCGTAGCGCTCCCGCAGCCCCGGCATCGCGGCATGCAGGCCTCGCCGCCCCGGCCCGCCGACCACGTCGCCGATGAAAAGGATTCTCATGACGCCTGACACTAGCTGCGAAATGCGCAAGGGTGTAGGCGTGAGTGAGGACAGCGAGATCCTGGAGCGCGCGATGCGCTACCCGTACGCGGTGCCGGCGCGCTCGTTCGTGCAGCAGGGGCATCGCACTCTCGACCCGGCAGAGGTCGAGATAGATCGAGAGCAACGCTCGCGGCTTCTCGTCTACGGCTCGAACGCCTCGCCCGAATCGCTGGCCCGCAAGCTGGCCCTCAGCTCCGACCCGGTGCTGGTCGAGGCCGCCTGGCTGCACGACTTCGACGTGGTCTACTCGGCGCACTTCGCGCCCTACGGTGCGGTACCGGCGACGCTCCAGCGCAGCCCTGGGACCACGGTCAGGGTGGCGATCATCCACCTGACCGACGAGCAGTTACGACTGGTCACGGCGACCGAGCCCAACTACGAGCTCGTGCCCTTCGACACGGCGAGCTGCGAGCTGCCCAACGGCGAAGCGGTCACGCAGCTCTCCGCCTACATCAGCCGCCACGGCTGCCTGCTGGCCGATGGCGAGGAGGTCGCCCTCGTGGCCGTACCCGCCCGCGTCCGCCGCTTCGCCGAGCTGAGCGAGCCCCAGGTGCTCGAGCGCCTGCGCCTGCAGCTCTGCCCAGAGGAGAGCATCGACGCCTTCGTCCTCGCCGGCGTCACCGACCCCGAGCTGGCGCAGGCCCGGACCGCCCAGCTCGAGCGACGCACCTTCTTGCCGCCAAGCTGACTTCACCAACGCTGGGGTACGGGATGTGGTTTTTCCGAAAACCTCCCTTCCATTTTTGAAAACCCAGGTTAGGGTGAGCATGTGAAACGCCTCCGATTCAGGGCGGTCGCGATCCTCCTGGCCTCCTTGGGGCTGGCGCTGCCGAGCGCGGCAGTGGCCCTGCTGATCAGCAGCGAAGGGGAAGGCAGCACCCTTACCGTGATCATCAACGGCCCCGGCTCGGTGTACATACCGGAATGGGGAACCTGCCTCCCACCCTCTTGTGAAGTTGAACTGCCAGGGCCAAAAGCCACGCTGACCGCGATTCCGGACCCGGCCGCGGCCTTGGTCAGCTGGAAAGGCTGCGATTCGGTCGCCGGGGGCCAGTGCACGGCGACCATGGGCACAGGGAAAGCGGTCGTCGCGACTTTCATAGGCACCCCCAAACTCACGGTCTCCAAAGCGGCGGGCTCGGGTCTCGGCAAGGTGACCAGCTATCCGGGTGGCATCCTCTGCCTGGCCAACTGCTCGACCACCACTGCTGCCTTCAAAGAAGGCGCCAAAGTCAAACTCAACCAGGCTTCGTCCAAGCATTTCCACTTCGTCGAATGGCTCGGGGATTGCACCGGCTCGGGTCTATGCGAAGTGACGATGGGCGAAGCGCGTGATGTCGAGGTGCTCTTCGCCGAAGATCCCAAGTTCAGCCTCACCGTCACCAAGAACGGCGACGGTGACGGCACAGTCAAGAGTTCGCCTTCGGGAATCAACTGCGGCTCGATCTGCTCTTCGACGGTTGCCTCCTTCTACGAAGGCGAAGTGGTCGAACTCACCGCTACCCCCGCCAAAGGCCTGATCTTCGAAGGCTGGGACGGAGGCGGTTGCTCGGGGACCGGCGCCTGCAAAGTCACGATGAGCGGGGTCAAGTCGGTCGAGGCGATATTCGGGCCCAAACCTCCAATACCTCCGATATCCGAACCGTGTTGCCTGGAACTGCATTGAACACCTAGACCGCCGCGAACCGCCGCAGCGCGAAGCGGGCGACCAGGCCATAGGCGACGATCAGGGCCGCCAGGTGCAGCAGGGCGACGCCCAGGTCGGGCCCGGCCGGGTCGAGCGCGGCCGTCATCGCGTCGAGCGCCGGCTTGAAGGGGAAGAGGGCGGTGACGATCTCGATCACGTCGGAGAGCGCGGCGCCGACGACGCCGGAAGGGATGAGGGAGAGGAAGGCGACCGGTAGGACGACCATGAAGGCGAGCAGGGAGACGGCGCGAACCTCGCGTGCGGCCGCCCCGAGAGCCGCCCCCGCCGCCCCGAGAGCCGCCCCGCCGGCCACGATCGCCACCAGCCAAAGACCGAAGCGGCTCCAGTGCAGGGGCACGAAGAGGGCGAGGCCGGCCAGCATCAGCAGGGTCACCGCCAGCCCGACCACGACTCCCAGCACCACCTTCTCGGTCAGCAGGGCCGAGTGGGAGATCAGCCCGCGGGTGAGCCGGGGGAAGGCGTTCTCCTCCCGCTCCAGCGCCAGCGAACCGGCGACGAGAAGGACGACGACGAAGGCGAGCGTGAACGTCGCGGCAACGGCGATCGCGAAGGATTCGAGCGGGGGGGAGGAGCCGTCGACGACTTCCTTGTCGACCGCGATCGGCTGCGCGAGGCGGCTCAGCAGCGGCTCGCCCGTGGCGAGGTTGTTGCGGGCCAGCCTGGTGAACCGGATCACCCGGTCGACCGAGTCGCGAAGGTCGCCCGGAGGCAGTGACGGTCGCAGGGACTCGACGATCCTCGCGCTGTTGCGCAGGCCGAGGATTTCGATTGTCTGGCCCAGCACCTTGAGGTCGCCGCCGTCGAGGACGAGCCCGAGGAATTTGCCGCCTTCGGCCGCGATGCGGCGTGCGATTACGAGGTTTGCCTGCGCGATCAGCGCGTCGATCCGGTCGTTCACCAGGCGCGCCTTCACCGGGTCCTCCTCGCTGACGACCACCTCGATCTCGGGGGTGTTGGGAAACGGCGTCGAAAGGGAGTTGATCCGGTTCACCAGGTTGGCGGGGAGGATCAGGGCCGCGAGGACGTCGCCCGAGCGGACCTCCTCGATTGCTTCGGCACGGCTCTTGACGTGGACGCACTCGACCCGGGCGCAGATGCGGTCGTTGACGCCGATGTTCGGCAGCTCCCTGGTGCCGACGCTGACCCGAGCGTCGGCGGGAACCTCGTTGAGGAAGGCGACACGCGGCTTCTCCGGCGAGCGCGAGATCGCGAAGCCGACCAGGACGGCGATCAGCACCGGGTAGGCGACGAGCAGGACCGCCTGCAGCGGTGAGCGCCGCAGGATCTGGAGGTCCTTCAGCAGCAGCCAGCGCATCAGTGCCCCCGGTGGTGGAGGAAGGCGACGAAGGCGGTCTCGAAGTCGCGGTCGGCGGCCTCGGACGCCTCACGCCGCACCGCCTCGAGGAGTCCGTCGGGCGAGCCGTCGAAGAGCGCCTCGCCGTCGGCGAGGACGAGCAGCCGCCCCCCGTAGCGCTCGGCCTCCTGGATGTCGTGTGTGGAGAAGATCACCGTCGTGCCGTTCGTCTCGGCAAGCGCCGAGACGAATTCCCACAACCGCGCCCGCTGGCGGGGGTCGAGCCCGACGCTGGGCTCGTCGAGCAGCAGCACCGAGGGCCGAGCCAGCAGCCCGATCGCGATGTTGATCCGCTGCTGATTGCCGCCCGACAGCCGCGCAACCACCTCACCCCGCCGCTCGGCCAGCCCCGTCAGCTCCAGCATCTCCTCAGTCGAAGCCTCCGGGTCGCCATGTCTCTCTAGGCGAGCAAAAAGCAACAGGTTCTCCTCCACCGTCAGCCGCCGGTACAAGGCCGCCTGCTGCGGCACCCAGCCCACCTCCCCCTCGGGCACATGCACCTCGCCGCCATCTGCCTGTGAAATCCCAGCAAGGATCGAAAGCAACGTGGTCTTCCCAGCCCCGTTCGGCCCAATAACAGCCACCAGCTCCCCAGCAGCGGCCTCAAAGTCCACCCCCCGTAGCGCTTCACGCTCCCCGAAGCGCTTGACCAGCTTCCGAGCCTCGATCACGGCCGTACCTGTTCCGATCCCCGCCTCCACGAGAGGAACGCTATCCGGCCAGCCAGCTTTCGGTTGTTATGCACCGCTTGAGCCTGAGCATTTAACGAGAGCTGTGGCGGGGAACGGAGAGCCCCTATCCCGGACACTCAAG
>DATDAQ010000009.1:0-2249 GCA_036525295.1 Solirubrobacterales bacterium
CCGGCTATGGCAACGACGGCGGGTTTCGCACCGGGGTGAGCGAGCTGGGCCTGGCTTACGCCGTCGGCATCCAGTCGAGCGCCAGTGTCTGGCGGCCCGGCCAGGGTCCGCTGCCGCCGAAGCCGTGGAGCGGCCAGGGTCGGCCGCCCTCGCGCCTGCGCCGTGACGCCGAGCACCAGCCGGTCTCGGTCAAGGCCCTGGCCGCGACCCTGCCGCCCGAGGCCTGGCAGGTCGTGACCTGGCGGGAGGGAAGCAACGCCGAGCTCAAATCCCGTTTCGCCGCCCGGCGCGTGCGCCCCGCCCACCGGGACGTCAACCGCTCCGAGCCCCATGCCGAGGAGTGGCTGTTGATCGAATGGCCCGAGGACGAGGTCGAGCCGAGCAAGTATTGGCTCTCCACCTTGCCGGCACAGACCTCCATCAGCGAACTGATAGATCTCGCCAAGCTGCGCTGGCGCATCGAGCGGGACTATCAGGAGCTGAAGCAGGAACTGGGCCTGGGGCACTACGAAGGCCGAGGCTGGCGCGGCTTCCACCATCACGCCAGCCTTTGCATCGCCGCTTATGGGTTCCTGGTCTCGCTTCGCGAGACGCTTCCCCCCTCAGCGGCAGCTCGAGCCGCGAGCCGCCAGGCGCCTGGTCTTCCCGATGATTATCGACCCCGCGGCGCCCCCGATCCGGCCCGAGCGCCACGTCCCGACCTCGATCCCGACACTGCGACGACGTTTAGCCGTGGCCCTGGCCCGGCGCTTGCAACGATGTCCCTGCTGCGCAAGAGCCACGGACAATCGAAGCCACAGAGCGCATTTATGACGCAGTAAGACTAACAGGCCGCTGAAAAACCCCGCCCTCGACGCCGGATGCAGGACGTGATTCACCCTCACGGGTGGGACGAGGGGATTACGGGATGCGTGGAACGGACGAGACGAGCGGTTCGCTCTTCAGCTACGTGGATATTGAGGAGCGCATCCCCGCCCACCATCCCCTCCGCAAGATCCGCCGGGTCGTGAACGACGCCCTCGCCAGCATGGACGCCGAGTTCGACCGGCTCTACGCCGCCGATGGCCGCCCCTCGATCGCGCCCGAGCGGCTGCTCCGCGCCAGCCTGATCCAGATCCTGTTTTCGGTCCGCTCTGAGCGGCAGTTGATGGAGCAGATGCAGTACAACCTGCTGTTCCGCTGGTTCGTAGGGCTGGGTGTTGACGATCGGGTTTGGGTGGCCACGGTGTTCAGCAAGAACCGCGACCGGCTGCTGACGACGGATATCGCGCAGAAGTTCCTGGCCGCGATTCTCGCCCATCGCGAGATCGCGCCGCTCCTCTCCGACGAGCACTTCTCGGTCGACGGCACACTGATCAAGGCCTGGGCTTCGGCGAAGAGCTTCCAGCCGAAGCCGGAGCAGGAGGCGGCAGGGTCCGGTGGCGGCGGTCCCGACGATCCGCCAGCTCCCCCTCCCGCCGCCGAAGCTGAACCCACCGAGACGAAGCCCGAGACCGCCCCGATGTCCTCGCCGAAACTCCGAAGCCGCAATGCCGAGGTCGACTTCCGGGGCGAGAAGCGCTCGAACGCCACCCACGCCTCGGTCACCGATCCGCAGGCGCGGCTCTACAGGAAATCCCCCGGCGTCGGCGCGCTCCTGTGCTTCATGGGCCACGCCCTGATGGAAAACCGCAACGGCTTCGTAGTGCAGGCCGAGGTCACGCAAGCCGACGGGCACGCCGAGCGGAAGGCTGCACTCAACATGGTCCACCGCCACTCGCCGGGTTCGACGAGGCGGCTGACGCTCGGGGCCGACAAGGCCTATGACGCCGAGGAGTTCGTCCAGGATCTGCGACAGGCCTGCGTCACACCGCATGTGGCGCAAAAGGCGAAGTTCTCCGCAATCGACGGCCGGACCACCCGGCACGAGGGCTACGCCCTCTCGCAGCGCTGCCGGAAAAAGATCGAGGAGCCCTTCGGCTGGGCCAAGACCGTCGGGCCGATGGCGCAAACCATGCTGCGCGGCGTGAAGCGTGTCGGCGCCCAGTTCACCTTCACGATGGCCGCCTGCAACCTTGCCCGGTTGCCGAGGCTGCTCGCTGCATGAGGCGACGGGTCCCCGACAAGAACGCGATACCTCGGGCCCGAAACAACCTTCGTCCTCCTGCGCACCGAGGAACGACGTTCCGGACGGCCGACTAATTCAGCGGCCTGCTAGGCCCGCGCGCATGCGAGCACCGACGTCGCCTCGGCGGCGGAGCGCGTGCGCC
>DATDAQ010000010.1:0-17539 GCA_036525295.1 Solirubrobacterales bacterium
GGGCCGAAATCCGGACCCACGGTCCGGATTTCGGCCCGTCGGCGGGTGGTTTTGGTGGGCTCTTGGAGCTCTGCTGTTGGTGCTCGTGGTGACCAATCGCTCCGATGCGGTGGTGCGGGACCCGGCTCGGGTCTTTGCGCTGGGACTCGCTCTCCTGCTTGTCGTCGTCCCGGCTGGACTGCTGCTCGCTCGCTCACGGGGGGCGAGCCGGGGACTCGTCGCGGGCGGTTTCGCTGCCCTAGCGCTACTGATCGCGGTGATCGGCTATCCGATCCAGCGCGACTACCTCCGCGACCGCTTCGCTGCGGGCTCGGAGATTCCCGGCCTGGGCCTCGACGCCGCCTACCAGTGGTCGCGTGATCTCGAGGACACCCGCATCGGCCTCGTCGGCACCACAGCCGGCTTCCTCCAGTACGGCTTCTACGGCACCAACCTCTCCAACCAGGTCGTCTATCTAGGCGAAAAGGGCCCCCACGCCGCCTTCAACGCCATCCCCACCTGCACGGCCTTCCGCACCGCGGTCAACGAAGCCGACCTCGACTACCTGGTCACCACCCCCTTCCTCAACTTCCTCCACACCGACGCCCCAGTCCCCTCCCCAGAGCCCCGCTGGCTCCGCGGCGACCATGCAGCCACCCCAATCCAACGCAACGGCCAGATCACCATCTGGAGACTCCACGGCAAGCTAAACCCTGAGGCCTGCGGCCCAGCCAACACCCCGCTGCGTCGGGTTCCGGACACCCCTGGGGCCGAGTCTCAGTAGCTCTCGACCGCATCTCCCGCGGGTGGCGCTGTAGGGGGAACCGCCCCTGAGGACGCTTTAGCGACCGGAAGGGGCGGTGGGTCCCCTGCAGCGACAGGACCCGCGGGCCAGGTGGGCTCGGGAAGCTTCCCTCAGTCCTCAGAGTCGCCGGAGTCGCCCGAACCGCCGGGCTCAGGCGACTCTCCCGCACGCCGGATCACGATCTGATCGGCGTCGATCCGCACAGTGACCTCCCGCTTGCCGGCCCAGTGCTCGGCATACACGGGGTTGTCCTTGACCGCCGGATCGAGCCAGAGGCCGTAGCCGTCGGTCTCGCCGTGGTCGAAGCTCGCCTCCAGGTCTTTGCGTCGCCCGCGGCCTCCGCGACGGCCGCGGCGGCGCCTGCGTTTCGGCCTGTCGCCGACGGCATCGCCGGAGCGCTCCTTCTCGTCGCCGTCCTCGTCTTCTTCGGACTCCGGCTCGGACTCGGGCTCCTCTTCCTCCTCGGGCTCCTCGGCCGCCGCGGCCTCGATCTCGGCCTCGATCTCGTCGCGCAGATCGACCTCGCCCGCGGCGGCGTCCTCCTCGTCGGGCGTGAAGCCGTGCTGTTTGCGGAACTCGCGTAGCTCCGAGGTGCTGACTTCGAGCTGGTGGGCGATCCAGGCGTCGGTCCGACCCTGGCGCACCCAGGCGCGGATCTGATTTAGCTGTGGCTTCAGCGAACGTCTTGCCATCGGCGCGCGAGTCTATTCAACGGGAGAGTCGGGCGCAGTCGCCTAGGCCATCAGGAAGGCGAGTGCCTCGAACATGGATACGACTACGACGACCACGGTCACCGTGAGACAGACAGCGAGGACGCTGAAGCGCACCTTGCTCTCCTGCTCGCTGCGGGTGATCCGCCGCGCCCGCGAACGGTTGGCGGCCCGCCGGCGAAGCTGCTCGCGGCGGCGACGCTCAAGTGATGTCTCCTGCTCGAAGGCCGTCTCGAACTGGGAGATGCTCTGACGCATGCGCATGGTCGGGTGGCCCAGGGGCCGCCGGGGACCGTAGCAAAGGCGAATGAGCGCTTGCGGGGGCGGGAAGTGTGCGATCGGTCACGAGGGGTCACGGCCGCAGGCACCCCACAGCCCCCGTCCCGCCCGTGCGGCGCCCAGCTCGAGCCCTCGCAGCAGCGGCGCGAAGCGGTCGTTGGGCGGGATCGTCAGCGTGCGCGCCAGTCCCCGCCGGACCAGGCTCGCGTTGACGAACCGGCGCTCCAGGTAGACGTAGGCGAGCAGCCTCCCGTAGACGTCGCGGCGCTCGACGCCGAAGACCAACCGCACCCGGCGGCCCTCGACCAGGCGGTGGTTGAAGGCCGAGGCGTGCGGCCCGAAGCACTGCACGGGCGTGTCCGGCTTGACCGTCTCGGGCGTGTCGACGCCGATGTAGCGGACGTCCTCGACCTTGCCGTCGATCCGCACCTCGACCGTGTCGCCGTCGACCACACGGGTGACGAGGGCCTCAACCGCCCGCGGCCCGGCCTCGTCGCCACCTTCCCACGGCCGCAGAATCAAAAGAGCCGCGGCTGCCAGCAGCACCAGGCTGCCGAGCTGACCGCGGCTCCAAAGACTGCGTCCCACGCCTGATTAAGTCGCGGGGGTGGCGATTCTCTCCCCTCGGCACCCGGTGGTTAGGGGATGCGACGCACGCTGCTGAGCAGTGTCTCCTTGATCTGAGCGATGATCTCGAGCGCGTCGTTCCACTCGCGCTGCCAGACGTTGCGGCCGAAGATCACGCCCGAGCCGCCTGCCTCCATCACCTCGCGGGTGTTGGTGAGCACGGTCTCGTCGTCGACCTTGGAGCCGCCCGAGAGCACGACCAGCGAACGTCCTGCCGACTCGACGCACTGGCGGATCGCCTCGGCGCCGTCGACCTGCATCTCGTTGTAAGGGGCGGGGGCGTCCTTGTCCTTGTCCGGATCGATCTTTGGCATGTTGAGCTTGACCACGTCGGCGCCCATCTCCATCGCCATCCGCGCCGCGTAGTCGATCGCGTAGAAGGAGTTGGCGCTGCCCTTCGCGTCGACCGCTTCGCCGCGCGGATAGGACCAGACGATCAGCGGCATCCCGAAGCGGTCGCAGTCTTCGCGCACCTGGCGTAGCTGGGCGAGGTCCTCGTCCTGTCGCGGCGAGCCGACGTAGAGCGTGTAGCCGACGGCGTCGGCGCCGAGTCGCACTGCGTCCTCGACGCTGGCGTTGCAGGAGGAGAAGGCATGCGCGGAGGAAGGGATGTCGGTCTTGCCGTTGACCTTGAGTATCAGCGGCACCTGGCCGGCGTAGTCGGGGTAGTACTTGGTCGCCATCCCGATCTGGCAGGCGAGGGCCGAGTAGCCGGCCTCGGCGGCGAGCCGGAACTGGTAGTCGGGGTCCTTCGACGCCGGGTTGGGGAAGAAGTCGCGCGGGCCGTGCTCGATGCCCTGGTCGATCGGCAGCAGCATCAGGGTCCCGTTGCCCGGTCCGAACTCGAATAGCAGGCGCCTCAGGCGCGCTCGTTTGCCGGGGGCCAGGGTGGCCAGCAGCGATTTCTGCTCGGTCAGGCTCTTCAACTCCACGCTTTTTTCCTCCTAGGGTCTGCTGGAACGGGTGCAGCCCCAGTATGCCACTGCGACCTCTCCTCAAGCGGTTTCCAGCGGGCGGTTATCCTCGGATGACCATGAGCGAGACCGAGCTCAGCGTCGTCTGCAAGAACTGCGGTTCCGAGGTCAGCCCCTACGTGACCGAGTGCCCCTACTGCGGCGCCCGCCTGCGCAAGCGCGCGCCGAAGCTGGAACGCCGCGGCGACGGGCTGGAGCCCAAGCCCCGCCGCCGCGCCCGTCCCAGGCTTCGTCGCCGCAAACAGCTCGACGGACCGCCGCGGCCGTTCCGCCCCTACGCCACGGCGGCGGCGATCCTCGGCCCCGCCGCGATGCTGCTGGTGCAGAAGCTGACGGGGGACCCGATCGCCACCTTCGGTGGCCTGATCCTCCCGTTCGAGGACCAGTGGTGGCGCTTCCTCACCGCGCCATTCGCCTACGTGGACGTCGGTTACCTCTTCGTCGTCGCGGTCGGCCTGGCGATCTTCGCGACCGCTCTCGAGCGCCGATTGGGCACTCCCCCCACGGCTGTCCTGCTGATCGCCTGCGGGTCGCTGGGGATGCTCGCCGCGGCCGGCATCGCCAACGCCGGCGGGGACGTCCAGGTGATCGCCGGCGGCAACGGCATGGCGCTCGGCGCCCTGGCCGCGTGGTTCGCGATCCGGCGGGCCGAGACCCGCGGCGCGATCGACGCCGACTACGACGCGGTCGGGGTCCTGGTCGCCGCCGCCGTCCTCCTGGCCCTGCCGGTCTTCGAGTCCACCGCCGATCCCTTCGCCGGCCTCGTCGGCGGTGCCGTCGGCGGCCTTGCCGGGCTCGCCGCATCCGCGCTCCGGGAGTAAGCGGAGCCAGGGCGGCTAGGCTCCTCGTCGTGCCCCCCGACGAGGAGCAGCTGGACGCCGCGATCGAGCGGCTGGTCGACGCCGAGCGCTTCGCCGAGGCGGAGCGCATCGTCGCGCGGGCCGCGCCGCAGCTGCAGAGGGTGCTCGCCGCGGCCCTCGCCGAGGGCGGCTGGTTCGGCGAGTCCCACGAGGCCGAGTCGCTGCGGGCCGCGACCGTCCCCGACCCCGACGAGCGCGTCGCCGCGGTGCGCTCGCTGCTCGCCGAGGAGGCGAGGATGGGGATGATGGTCGGGGTCGCCGTCGGCTGGGCACTGCATGAGGAGATGACCGAAACCGAGAACCAGGAAGGGGAGCGTTGAGAGATGGAGATCCGATTTCACGGCCATTCGTGCTTCGAGCTGAGCGAGGGAGACACCAGGGTCCTGGTCGACCCCTTCCTCGCGCCCAACAACCCGGTGGCGGTGGCGAGCGCCGATGACGTCGAGCCGACCCACGTCGTCGTCTCACACGGCCACGCCGACCACATCGCCGACGCGGTCGGCGTCGCCACCCGCACCGGCGCCGAGTGCGTGGCGATCGTCGAGGTCGCCAACTGGCTCGAAGAGCAGGGCGTGGAGAAGGTCCACGACCCGAACCTCGGCGGCACCGTCCGCTTCGACTGGGGCTGGGTGAAGCTGGTCCCGGCCTGGCACACGAGCACGATCGCCGGCTCCGCAGACGCCCCCTACAGCCCGACCCCGGGCACGGTCACGGGGACGCCGGCCGGGCTACTGATCAACCTCGGCGGTGTCACCGTCTACCACGCCGGCGACACCTGCCTCTTCGGTGACATGAAGCTGATCGCCGAACGCAACCCGGTCGACGTCGCCCTACTGCCGATCGGCGGCCATTACACGATGGACCGCCACGACGGGGTCGTCGCGGCCGAGTTCGTCGGCGCCGGCACGGTGATCCCGATGCACTACGACACCTTTCCGCCGATCGCGACCGACGCCCAGGCCTTCAAGGCGGAGGTCGAGGCGAAGACCTCGTCGCGGGTTGTGGTCCTAGCCCCGGGGGAGTCCCACTCCGCCGACTGAGGTTGCCGCTATTCCCCTTCTTCTGGGGTGCCCAGGGAGGAGGCGGCGGGCGGCGTCGATTCGGCCGGAGGCGGCGTGCTTTCGGCAGGCGGTGGCGGGGGAGTGCTTTCGGCCGGAGCCGCGGGGGCCGGTTCGGGGCTGGTGCCGCCGACCGTCACAACGACGGTGTTGCCTCCGGCCGGTGCGCCGGCGCCGGTCGAGGGAGCCGCTCCGTCGATCCCGGTCGAGGCTTTCGTCGTGTCCTCCGCCTCGGCTTCCCCGCCGCCGTTGCCGCTCGGCACGCCCTCTTCGGCGGGTGCCGTGGTTGCTCCCGCTTCGGTTGTCACGGTTTCCGCTTCGGGGGCCGGCGCCGGTGCGGGCGTGGGCACTGCGGCCGCGGCCGGCTGAGTGTTGGCGGCTACCGCCGCGTTGCGGGCCGGAGCGACCGCTGCCTTCGGGCCTGGCTGGACACGTGAGATCTTCGCCGCGCCGCTGTTCGCCGGCGTCGGTTCGGTCTGGTGCTTGACCTCGACCGCGCCGGCGGTGATCACGGCCGCCGTGACGACACCGGCCACGGCCTTCGTGCCGATCGCGCTGCCCACGGCGCCGATGCCCCCGGCGGCACTGCCGCCGCTGAGAGCGGCACCGACGCTGCCGACTGCGCCGGCCCCGGTGGCGCCGGTTCCCGTTGCGGTCGCGGCGCCACCGGCACCTGCTCCTCCCAGGCCAAGCTTGGAAAGGATGAAGCCTTTAAGTGCGATCAGCGGCCCCACCGGGACCAGTGCGGCAAGCACCTTGTCGTTGGAGCGGAGCTGGGAGCGGAAGTCGGCGCACTCCTCGCAGTCGCGGACGTGGCGGCGGACCGGGCCGGACAGCTTGCGCAAGCCCTCGGCCGCCTCGGCCAGGTCGATCCGGACCTCGCCACAGGTCAGCTGGCGCGCCTGGCTCGCCTCGGCGAGCGAGATCCGTGCTCGCACCAGCAGCGACTTGACCGAGGGCACGCTGGTCTCCATCGCCTGCGCGATCTCCTCGTAGGACATCGCGTCCATCTCGCGCAGCAGCAGGGCCGAGCGCTGGGTCTCGGGAAGCTTGCCGACGTCGGTGAGGAGCTGGCGGAACTCCTCGCGGTTGTGGACCTTCTCGGCCGTGGAGGCGGCCTCGACCGTCGGCACCATGTCCATCGATTCCTGCGCGTCGGCGGTCGGCTTGCGCAGGTGGTTGAGGCAGCGGTTGCGGGCGATCCGGTAGAGCCACGGGCGCAGGTTGATCTCGCGCTCGTCGGCGAGCATCGCCCGGTAGGCGTTGACGAAGACCTCCTGCAGGACGTCCTCGGCGTCCTCGGTGGAGCGGAGCATCTGGCGGCAGAAGCCGAGCAGCCGGCCCTGGTAGCGGTCGACGATGGCCTCGAAGGCACCGGGGTTGCCGGCGCGGGCCATCGCGATCAGGCGATCGTCGCCTTGCAGCTTGAGAAGTGGGGACCGACGGGCTAGAAGTCCGCGGCGACTGGCGTGTGTGAGAGCTGAAGCCTCCAAGCGATTCCTCCAAGAGCTGACCAGGGAAGGCGTTTGTCTTCTAGCTCAGGGACACCGTAGCACCGGCATAGTTGCGGTACCTCGACAGTTTTTAGTGCGACTTTAGAAACCCAAAAATCAAATGCCCGGGGCGGGACTCGAACCCGCAAGCCCCCCAGTGGGGCAACGCCTTTTAAGGGCGCCGCTTTTGCCAATTTCGCCACCCGGGCAAGCCGATGGTAGCCGGGAGCGGCCTATAGGCTCAATCCATGGAGCATGGGGGGCGGATAGTCGCGAAGGCCTTGAAGTCCAGGGGGGTCTCGCACCTCTTCACGCTCTCTGGGGGCCACCTGTTCTCTATATATGACGGCTGCAGGGCGGAGGGGATCGAGATCGTCGACGTCCGCCACGAGCAGACCGCGGCCTTCGCGGCCGAGGGGTTCGCCAAGGCGACGCGGGGCGTCGGGGTCGCGGCGCTGACCGCGGGGCCCGGGGTGACGAACGGCGTCAGCGCGATCGCCGGTGCGCAGGCGAACTGCTCGCCGGTCTGCGTCCTGGGTGGGAGGGCGCCGGAGCTGCGCTGGGGCTCGGGCTCGTTGCAGGAGATCGACCATCTGCCCTTCGTCTCGCCGCTGGTCAAGTCGGCTGAGACCGTGAAGGACCCTGGCCAGATCGCCGCCCGCACCGCGGCCGCGCTCGACCTCGCCCTCGCCGCCCCCAGCGGCCCGACCTTCGTCGACTATCCGCTGGACGTCGTCTTCACCGAGGCCGACCCGGAGATACCGGCCGCGCCGCGGGCCGAGGCCGGTCCGGCGGAGAGGGTCGAGGAAGCTGCTGCCCTGCTGGCCGCGGCCGAGCGCCCCGCGATCATGGCCGGCACCGGTCTCTACTGGGGTCGCGGCGAGGACGAGCTGCGCGCGCTCGCGGAGGCGCTTGGAATCCCCGTCTTCCTCAACGGCCTCGGCCGCGGCTGTTTGCCGGCGGACCACGAGCTTGCCTTCAGCCGCGCCCGCGGAGCCGGGCTCGGCGGCGCCGACGTGGCGCTGGTGATCGGCGTTCCGCTCGACTTCCGCCTCGGCTTCGGGGCAAGCATCGCCGAGGAGGCGAAGCTGATCCGGCTCGACGCGGCGCCGAACGCGCTGAGCGCGAACCGCGCCCCGGAGGTCGACCTAGTCGGGGACGTCGCGGCCAGCCTGGCGGCGATCCGCGAGGTGGCCGGGAGCGGGGGAGGGCGCACTGGCCCCTGGCTGGCGGAGCTGCGCAAGCTCGAGGACGAGAAGCGCGCGGCCGAGCAGGAGGAGCTGAACGACGCCCGCTCGCCGCTTCACCCCGTCCGCGTCTACAAGGAGCTTGGCGAAGTGCTGGAGCGCGACGCGATCGTCGTCGGCGACGGCGGCGACTTCGTCTCCTACGCGGGCCGCTTCGTCGACACCTATCAGCCCGGCTGCTGGATGGACCCGGGGCCGTTCGGCTGCCTCGGCGCCGGGCCTGGCCAGGCGATCGGGGCCAAGCTCGCGCACCCCGGCAGGCAGGTCTGCCTGCTGCTGGGCGACGGTGCCTTCGGCTTCGCCGGGATGGAGTTCGACACGATGGCCCGGCACGGCATCCCCGTGGTCGGCGTGATGGGCAACAACGGCATCTGGGCGCTGGAGCACCATCCGATGAAGTTCCTCTACGGCTACTCGGTCGCGGCGGAGCTGCGACCCGAAACGCGTTACGACCAGATGGTCGAGACGCTCGGCTGCGACGGCGTGCTCGTGCGCGAGCCCGGCGAGCTGCGCCCGGCGCTGGAGCGGGCCTTCGAGTCGGGCCGGCCGACGCTGGTCAACGTCCTCACCGATCCCGAGGTCGTCTACCCGCGCAAGTCGAACCTGGCCTGACGGGCGGCCGGCACCGGTCGACCCGGCCCCAGACGAGAACCGGCCGCCATCGCTGGCGGCCGATTCAAGTTGGTCCCTCAGGACGGGCAGGGGTACGTCTTCAGGGACCAGTCCTTATTCGGTGGACTCAGACGGCGGGAGGCGCCATTGTGCGGCAATCGCCTGAGTCCTATATCGAGTTCGTGGTGGTTGTCCCCACCTCTTTCCCGATGTGCCGATTATCTGCCTGTCTATCCGTTGCGTCTAGTTGCCTCTTTCGTTGCTACTAGAAAACAGGTAGGGGGAGCATACCAAATTTTATGGGTTCTACCCGATTCTTGACCCATCTGTAGTGCCACGGCGGTCTCGGCTGGCCGTGAGGTATCACGTAGTACCCGAAATTGAGAATACGAGGTTACCCGCAGTCCAGAGCCGAAATAGCTGAGATTGCGGTGCCATAGAGGATGTCGTGCTCGGAGACCTCGACCTGCTCGAGGTCGAATGCGCGCATCGTCTCCACCAGAATGACCACCCCGGCAACGATGTTTGGCGCTCTGTCGGGGTGCAGGCCGGCTATTTCGACCCGCTTGGACAAAGGAGCAGAGGCCAGTTGCGAGAGGAGTCGCTGGATCGAGGTGAGGGTGAGTGTATGGCCGTGTACTTGCTTGGGATCGTAGGGCTCGAGGCCCCGTTCGACCGAAGCCAGGGAGGTCGGGGTGCCGGCGACGGCGATCGCGGCCCGGGCATTGGCGTCGGGTTCCCCGGCGACCGCGCTCTCTATAAGGACCCGCACGTCCGCGGCCAATGCCTCCAGCTCCGGCGCACTCGGCGGGTCGCTGGAGATGTGGCGCTCGGTGTGACGCACGACCCCGGCCTGCAGCGAGGCGTGGAAGGCGATCTCGTGCCCGGTGCCGACGATCAACTCGGTCGAGCCGCCGCCGATGTCGACCACCAGCGTCGGTTCGCTGGGCGGGTGCTCGGCGGTCGCCCCCATATAGGTGAGCCGCGCCTCCTCCTCCCCGTCGAGCAGGCGGGCGGAGAGCGCGAAGCGCTCGCGCAGCTCGGCGACGAAGGCGTCGCCGTTGGAGGCGTCGCGGACGGCGCTGGTGGCGATCGACTCGATCCGCCCGACGCCGGCCTCCCGGCAGATCGCCATGTAGTCGGCGATCGCCGCGCAGGCCGCCTCGATCGCCTCGGCAGAGAGCTGCCCCGAGAGGTCGACCCCCCGCCCGAGCCGCGTCACCCGGCTCTGCCGCTCGACCTCCGACACCCGCTCCGCGGCGACGTCGGCGATCAGCAGCCGCGTCGAGTTCGAGCCGATGTCGACCACCGCGACCCTGTGGGATTCCCCCGCCACCCGCGGCACTCTAAAGAGACCCGGCCGGCAAGCGCGCCTGCATAACCGCTGCAACGACCTCCGCCCACCTCCCACACGTTGCTAGCATGGCCAAACCGCCGCGGGGTGGAGCAGCCAGGTAGCTCGTCGGGCTCATAACCCGAAGGTCGCAGGTTCGAATCCTGCCCCCGCTATAGGACGAAAGCCCGCCGCAAATGCGGGGCTTTTAGTGAACGGTCCCTCGATGACCGCAGTCGGCATACCGTGTGGGTCGCTCGCCATCTGTTCGTAGGTGTGGCGGACTTCAGCCGTTACCTTCGCGATCGGGTCGGCATCCTGGACGAAGTTCGACGGGTCGGGATCCTCGAAGACGACGACCCAGTGGGGGGTCTTGATTGGCACCCGAAGTGGAATGTCGCCGAGGTCGATCTGCACACAGGCGATTACCTTCAGCTCCGGATGTCCTTTGAGCACCGACCGAATCGCCTCGGTTTCAGTGGAGCCGACGGTGGAGATGCCGCGAGCCATGGCGCTCAAAGGATAGGAGCGACCCCCGCAGCCCGGCCGACTACTTCGAGTTTCCGACGCCCTCACACTGACCTGGAGATCAGTGACGAGCTCGCCGGCATGCCGTGTGGCTATGCCTCCCGATCTGCGCTAGCCGGGAAGCGACGCAAGGCCCTTCGAGACCAGGTCGCGCTTGTCGCAACTGACAAGGCGATGGCCAGCTTCGTCGGCGGCGGCTGCGTAGGCGGCGTCGTAGACGGAGATCGTGTGGCGCTCGGCGATCTCCGCCGCCCTCGTGAGGAGGGTGTCCGTGGAGGAGAGGACACCACCATCGTCGGCGAGCTTCTCGATCACTGCCAGTAGTGGCGCCACCGACTCCGGTGCGCGCCATCCCCGTACGGCGACATTGGTGACCTCGTAGCGCGCGAGGTCGAGCGTGGCGAGGGTGACCTCGTCGGCTTCCAGTAGGGCTCGTGCCGGCTCGTGGTGATCGTCCTCGGGATCGAAGGCGGCGAGCAGGACGCTCGCATCGAGAAGCAGCGTCGTCACGGACCGGGCCGCGTTGCCTTCACTTGCTCCGCTGCACGACCGCCATGGGGCGAAGCGTCGCTGAGCAGCGATCGCATTGCCGCTGCTCGGCCCTCGCGGCGTCGGCGCAGGCCCGCGTCGGCGAACCCCCGCATGACGGCGCTGCGAGTCGTGCCGCCGCGCTGCGCCTCGGCGTCTACCTCGGCGAGGAGATCGTCTGGAAGGGAGACCATGACCTTTGCCATGCAGCAAGTATACCCAGGTATACTGGCGGCTTTCGCTGGGGCACTCATCAAACGGGTTTCTGTCTTTTTGGGGAGCCTCAAAAACGGGGGAAATGGCCTGGGCAACGCCTGGGCAACACGAGGTCTGAGAGAGGTCGTTTCCGGCCCTTGTGAAGGGGCTTCGGTCCACCTACGGTCGCCGTGGCGGGGTCGCCGAGAAGGCCGTCAGCTCGACGCGGTTCACTATGTCCTCGTGATCTCCTATTCCATGAGCCTGTCGGCCGACGGCTACATCGCCGGCCCCGACGGAAGCTTCGACTGGGCGGTGCCCAGCCAGGAGCTGCACCGGTTCCACAACGAACGGGCCGCCGCGACCGACGCCCAACTGCTCGGCCGGCGCCTCTACGAGACGATGCTCGTGTGGGACACCGAGGAGTTCTCCGACCCCGTGATGGCGGAGTTCGCCGAGATCTGGCGCCCGCTCGAGAAGATCGTGTTCTCGACCACGCTGACGAGCGTCGAGGGCAGCAACCGCCTGGCCACCGGAACGCTCGAGGAGGAGATCGCCGCGCTCGGGGACCGGAGGATCGCGGTCGGCGGCGCCGGCCTTGCGGCGGAATGCATGCGGCGCGGGCTGATCGACGAGTTCGAGCTGTTCGTCATCCCGATCGTGGTCGGTGGCGGCACGCCGTACTTCCCACCGGACGTGCACATCGACCTCGAGCTGGTCGAGACCCGCACGTTCGGCGCGACCGTGTACTTGCACTACCGCCGGCGCAGCTAGTCAGTCCACCAGTCGCGCTGGCCCTCGACGTCTTCGCGCGGATCCTCACCGAGATTGGGCGCGCCGATGACGAGGATCTCGAAGCCCTCCGGCCCGGCCTCGTAGCCTCGCCACGTACCGGGCGAGACGCGCACCGCGTCCCATTCCTTGAGCTCGACGATCTCGTCGTCGAGCTTCATCCGGCCGCTCCCGCGCAGGACCACGTACACCTCCTCCTGCTTCTTGTGCGTGTGGCCGTACGGAAAGCGATATCCGGGCGGGACGCGCTGGTAGCCCAGGCCGGATTTCTCGAGCTCGAGCGCCTGGGTCGCCAAGCGAAACTCCAGGTCCGGCGAGCCGTCGAAGTTGGACCCGACGTCCTCCAGGTCCTCCTTGAGGTTCCTGAGAGTGAACGGCACGGCGCAATCCTATGGCACCCCCTGGCTGGGGATCGCCGACCTCAGATCGTTTGGTCCACGGCTATCTCCAAGAGCGCCGCCGCGCCGACTCCAGCCACTATCGCGATCACCCAGAGCGCGACACGGAGATTCTGGGTGGCGGTCACCTGCGCGACTTCCGCTCGCTGCCGATCTAGTTCGTCCAGCCTTCCCACGAGCTTGGAAAGATCCTTATGGGCGGCCATGTTCGCGGCGAAATGCAGCCCGACCCGCTGGCCGAAGTCGTCGAAAACGTCGCCCTTCACATCGCCTGGGCCCGCCTTCGCGTCGTTCATGATGAAGGCGGTCCAGGCGCGACGGGCGCCTTCGTACCTCTCCGCCTGTGGGGCTTTGAGGCGCTCCCAGCGCCTTTCCGCCTGCTCGGCGAGCGTCGCCGCAAGGCGATGGGGCCAAGGCGTGAGTTCTTCTGCGACGAGCGCGCTCTTCAGTTCGCGGTGGGCCAGCTTGGCCATGCTCTTCAGCACTTCCACCGACGCCTCATCCGGCCCGGCGAGTGAGATCTCCTCGATCTCCGGGCCCGCCCGCACCGGGTAACTCGCTTCGATCAGCCCAGCGGCGGCAAAGATTTCCCGGGACACCTGCTGCCTGGCCAATCGCCAGGCGCGTTCGGATTTCCAGTGCCAGGTCCGCCGCCATATGGCAGGCCCCCCAACGCCCTTGTCGCTGACGTCGATGGCGCGTCGTAGACAATCCTCCATGGCTTCGCGCTCGCTCTTACTCAAGGCACACCGGACCGCCACCCCGAGCAGGGTCATGACCAAGCGAATCACCTCGCCGAACGGCACGAGGCTCTCCACACCTGCCGACGACTTGTCCTTTGCCAATGATCAGGTCTTCCTGCTCAGTAAGGCAAAGACTACTGGCAGAGCATGCCTATAGGTGGCCGGCCGGTGCCGAGGCAAACGGCCCTGTTTTGCCTCACCGGCCCGGGGTAGTGGACGGCAGCGGCTGCCAGCCCGGGTCCCGGCGGCTTTCATCGGCCTAGCCCGGTTCCCGCTTGGGTGAGAAGACCAACCGCCGCTTGGCGGAGAGGCGCCCGGGCTGGTGGCAACGCCCTTTCCCGACCGACTTAAAGGAGCTTCAGATGTCAGACCAGCTGCATGGCAAGAGAATCGCCATCCTCGTCGCCAACGAGGGGGTCAAGACTCTTGTCTCGGAGGTGTGCGCAAACGCCCTGGGCACCGACAGCGACGTGGCGGCAGAGCTTTTTACCTGGAGAACTGACTGAGTCCGAGGGCCACGTTGAGCTTTGCGCACAATGGAATTCGGCGCTAGGATTACGGCGACGCATCGGAGCGTGGCGCCGAGGTGTTGACTACAGAGAGATGCACACAGCCCGGCTGGAAGGCCAGTCTGTGACTCCGACCGAGGGACCGATTTCGGAGGCGTGAGATGTCTCATCTGCGAACTTTCAAGCTCACTGAACGGGATCTTCGGCCTGGGTGCCGGGAGATCCAGGTGGAGGGTGAGCTCGACCTGGCTGTTGCCGATCAGCTTGCGGACGGAATTGCTCGTGCGGGGGCAGAGTGCCGGTATCTCTTGATCGGTCTGGAAAGCTGCGAGTTCATCGACTCGACCGGGATTGCGGCGATCGTCCATGCTCACAACGAATTCGCCGAGTGGGGAGGGCGGGTCGCGATCTACGCGCCGGCGGACCAGGTTTTTCGCGTCCTCTCGGTGACCGGCTTGACCTCCAACGGCATGGTTTTTGAGAATGCCGAGGAAGCCCTTTCGGCTCTCGGTTCTCCGGCCTGAATAGGTAGCGCATGGCTTTGCGGCCGCCCGGGTATTGGCCTTCGAACGAAAGGAGCTGGCCCATGCCCCCTCGCGGAGTGAAAAAAGGCACCAAACGCGCTCGCCAGTACGAGCACATCAAGAAGAGCGAGAAGGAAGCCGGTCGATCGGAGGATCGGGCCGAGGAGATCGCCGGCCGCGCGGTCAACAAGGAAAAGGCGCGCTCGGGGGAATCGAAAACCTCCTCGCGTAGTTCGAGGCGCGGCAGCCCCGCCAGCAGCCGTGGCGGCAAGCGCTCGGGCACCGGTCCCGGCGGCCGTACCCGCGAACAGCTCTACAACGACGCCAAGAAGTTCGCCATCGAGGGTCGCTCGAAGATGAGCAAGTCCCAGCTTCAGCGCGCCGTGGCGGGCGCGGAAAGCTGACGAAGGCCAGGGGAGAGGTCACCCCGCCAGTCGTCGTAGCTCTAGCCCGAGCAGCCCCGATCCGCACTCGGTGCCATTTCCGGCTCTACTCGTTCGGTGGGATTGCCTCGTCCGCCTCGCCGCGCTCGATGCCCTCGCGCTCTTCGGCGTCGCGCACGTCGCTATCGGGGAAGCGGTGCTGGTCGCCGTGCTCGGCGATGTCCTCAAGGCGCCGCTCGGCTTGCTCGAAGCCCTCGGCCTCACCCTGCCCGGCCTCTTCCAGGGGCTCGCGGGCAGGATCGTTGGATAGGGGCGTTACCTCGCCGCCGATTCGCCGCGCTTCTGCTTCCGCGGCTTGGATCTCGCGCTCATCTCCCTCGCTGTTTTTCTTCTTCTCAGAAGCCATGCGGCCCTGCTACCCGTTTTTGGAAGCGGTCAAGCGGCGCGGGTTCTCGGAGGCCGCTCAACGCCCACGGTGCCCTCTTATTCGTCCGTCTCTCTCTCCTTCCTCTACCCATGAGACGAACGACGACGCGCGAATTCGACAGGATCGCGGCATGCGATTCACGCGTTTGGAGCTGGAGGCGTTCCGCGGCCACGAGGTCGACGACCTCGTGGGGCCGGGGCTCAGGCTGCTGTTCGTCGGCATCAACCCGGGCCTGTGGACGGCCGCGGTCGGGACCCACTTCGCGCATCCCACCAACCGCTTCTACCCGGCGCTGGCCGCGGCCGGCATCACCGACTACGAGGTCGATCGGGTTGCCGGGATGACCGATGCCGATCGCGCGCATCTCGTGGCGCGGGGGGTCGGGATCACCAACCTCGTGCGGCGGGCCACCGCGCGCGCCTCCGAGCTCTCGCGCGAGGAGCTCTGCGAGGGCGGCGCGCGGCTGCAGCGGTTCGTTGCCGATCACCGCCCCGCGGTCGTCGCGATCGCCGGCGTCACCGCCTACCGCGACGCGTTCGGCGAGCGCGGCGCGGCCTTGGGCCGGCAGCCGGACACGCTCGACAGCGCGATCCGCTGGTCCGGCGCGGCGCTCTGGGCGGTCCCCAACCCGAGCGGGCTCAACGCCCACGAGACGATCGCGACGCTCGCCGCCGCCTATGCGGCGCCGGCCGCCGAGGCCGGCGTCATTGCTCGTTGACGGCTACGGACTGGAGGCCGATGCAAAATATCAGTGTACACGATCATGTACACTGATCTAGATGGCAAAGACCGTCCCGGTGCGCGAGCTACGTAGCAACCTCAGCAGCCTGCTCGATGATGTCAGCGACCGGCGCGATCACGTGTTGGTTACGCGCAATGGGGCGCCCACCGCGGCTCTCGTGCCCATTGACGAGTACGAGGCGTTGGAGGAGACCGCTGAGATCCTCTCCGACCCGGACGCCCTTGCCGCGCTGGAGGCGGGACTTGCCGAGATCGAGCGGGGCGCGACGGTCACCCTGTCCGAACTCCGCAGCGAGCTGGCCGAGCGCCGGCCGGCCGCCAGCTGAGATCGTTGGCGCGACTTGTCCTTGCCCGGCGAGCCCGTCGTGAGCTGCTCGAACTGGGTTGGCCGCTGATCGACGCGATCGAGGATGCGCTGGGCCTGCTCGAGCGCGACCCGTTCGCCGGTTACGCCCTTCGGGGGAAGCTCCGCGGCTTGTACTCGCTTCGGGTCGGCTCTTATCGGATTCTCTATCAGCTGACCGATGGCGGAAGGACGATCCGCGTCGCTGCGATCCGCCATCGCTCCATTTCCTATGGCAGCGATCCACGGTGATGGAGACACTGTGAGCATGGCCACGAAGAAGGACACGCGGTCGCCCGCGCCGCACGTTGCCGACAACCACGAGCAGGGGGCGCGCGTGAACAACCTCAAGGACGTCAGCACCCTCACCGGCGAGCATCTCGCGGCCTACGTCGGTATCTGACCGGGCGCTTGCGTACACCGTTCTTCGGTTCCGGCGGCTGATCCGATCATCAGATACCGCTTTGGTACCTAGTTCCCCTCCCTTTCTAGAGCCATCTGCTGCGCTCTAGCCACTCCTCCGAGCCTTCCAGGAACACGACCTTTTTCTTGACTCTCCCACCTCAGGCGTCTACCGTCATGGCAGATCTATGTACGTGGCCGTTCAGAGCCGCGAGGGCCCCCGGAAGGGGCAGTGCAACAGGGAAACCGGGTCACCCGAAAGCTGCAGGGAAGCGGCTCGGCAGGGACTCGAAGAACAAGGAGAGAGCTAAGTGAGACGACTAACCATCTTGCTCGCCACGGTGGGGGCTTTGATGCTCATCCCGGCGGCGCTGGCGTTCGCGGCACCGAAAACGACGGTGAACGTCACCGGCCCCGGCAGCGGCGAAGTTATTTCAAAAAACGTGTTTGGCCCGGGGACAGGCATAGGCACCCCGCCGATCGTCTGCACCTACAACGGCGTGAGCAAAAGCGGAGTCTGCGAAAACGTGCCGGATGAACCGAATGAAGAATCGGGCTTCTTCATCAGCGGGTTGGAAGCCCAGCCGGCGCCTGGCTCCGAATTCGGCGGCTGGAAAGTGCAGATGGGCCCGTACTTCGAAGAATTCGGAGAATTCGGCACGGCCAGCTGTCCCGCCAGCTCCCTAACCGCTGAAAAACCCGAAAACCCCGGACCGGACCCCGCGGCCGAATGCAATTTCCAGACCGTCGAACCGGGCGAAAGCGAAAGCGGCGTTTACGAAGCACTCGCCACCTTCTGCGACGAAGGAACGGCGAAAGAAGAAGAAGTCTTCAACCCGATCGCGGGAGCAAACGAAATGCGACTGGTGGGCTGCGAAGAAGCAGCTGCCGGCCCCGAGCTGACCGTAACCCCAGAAGGCACCGGCTCAGGCACCGTCGTCTCCAACCCCGCGGGGATCGAATGCGGCGGAACCTGCAAAGCCTCCTTCACCGAAGGCTCCAAAGTCACCCTGACCGCATCACCGTCTGCGGGCTCCACCTTCGTCAGC
>DATDAQ010000011.1:0-11885 GCA_036525295.1 Solirubrobacterales bacterium
GCAGTTGGCGAGCAGGTTGTTGGTGCCGAGGGCGCCGGCGGCGACGATCACGCCGCGGGCCGTCTGCGTGCGGCGCTTCTTGCGCAGCCAGGAGCCGGAGCGCTCGCTCGTCACGGCGTAGCCGTCAGAACCGTCGGCGGCGCCGAGCGGCCGGATCTCGGTCACCTGGCGTTCGGGCTCGATCCGGACACCCAGCTTCTCGGCGAACCAGAGGTAGTTCTTCATCAGCGTGTTCTTGGCGCCGTGGCGGCAGCCGACCATGCAGCTGCCGCAGCGCATGCAGCCGGTTCGGTCCGGGCCCTCGCCTTCGAAGTAGGGATCCGCCACCTCCTTGCCGGGCTGGTCGAAGAAGACGCCGACGCGGGTGTTGGTGAAGGTCTCGCCGACGCCGATCTCCTCGCCGTATTCCTGCAGCAGCTTGTCGGCCGGGCCGATCCCTTCGTACTCGACCACGCCGAGCATGCGCTCCGCCGTGTCGTAGTGAGGCGCCAGCTCGCGCTGCCAGTTGCCCAGCTCGCTCCACTGGGGGTCGTCGAAGAAGGCCGGTCGCGCCCGGTAGAGGGTGTTCGCGTAGCCGAGGCTGCCGCCGCCTACGCCGCTGCCGGAGACGATGAAGACGTCCTTGAAGAAGGTCATCCGCAGCACCCCGCGCATTCCGAAGCGCGGCAGCCAGAAGTAGCGGCGCGGGTGGCGCACGTTCGACTCGGCGAAGTCCTCGTCGCGGAAGCGGCTGCCGCACTCCAGCACGGCGACGCTGTACCCCTTTTCCGCCAGCCGCAGGGCTGAGACGGAACCCCCGAAGCCGGAGCCCACCACCAGCCAATCGAAATCGTGCTTCACGGTGGCCGCCGCGGGCCTAGGCCTCGCCGGGCTCCAGCAGGCGGAAGTCGGAGGTCCGTGCCCCGCAGACCGGGCAGAACCAGTCCTTGGGAATGTCCTCGAAGGCTGTGCCGGGCGGGATGCCGCCGTCGGGATCGCCGATGGCGGGGTCGTAGATGAAGCCGCAGCTCTCGCAGATCCAGAGCTTCGCTTCGGTCGCAGTGGTCATGCTGAAATCTTAGTCGGGTCAGTCTTTGCTGAAGCTGACCGAAACGGGCTCGCGCTCGGAGGCGTCCTCGATCTCGAAGAACTCCCGGGCGGTGAAGTTGCCCTGGTTGGCGACGATCGAGCCGGGGAACTGTTCGATATCGGTGTTGTATGACTGGACGTTGGAGTTGTAGATCCGCCGTGAGGCCTGGATCTCATCCTCCAGCTCCGAGAGGTTGCGGCTGAGCTGCTGGAAGTTCTCGGTGGCGCGCAGGGTCGGGTAGTTCTCGGCCACTACCTTCACGTCGGCCAGCGCCTGGGTCAGTTTCTGCTCGGCCTTGGCGGTCTCCTCGACGCCCTGAGCGGCCATCGCCTCGGCCCGAGCCTTGGTCGTCGCCTCGAAGGTCTGGCTCTCGTGCTCGGCGTAGCCCTTGACCGTCTCGACCAGGTTGGGCACGAGGTCGTGGCGGCGCTTCAGCTGCACGTCGATCCCGCTCCAGGACTCGTCGACCCGATTGCGCGCGGCGATGATCGAGTTGCGCTTGGCGATGAAGTAGAGGACGCCGATCACGAGGATCGCGACCACTGCGATGAGGACCCAGGTCATGCACGCATCCTACTTGGCTGCTCGGCCAACTGCATCGAGTTCTCGCTCCAGCAGCCGGAAAGCCGATGCGGTTGGGCGGGCGGCCTTAGGATCGCCCAAGCATGGGGGCCAAGCAGGAAGCGCAGGAGTGGGCCGAGACCGTCCGCAAGTACGGCGAGCGGCACGAGCTGGCGTACGAGCCGGTGGGGGGGATCAACCCCAAAGACGGGCCGGTGGCGCTCTGCGTGGGCGGCGCCAACCGGCTCACCGGCCAGCTCGTCGAGGGTTTCTGGGGCTCCTGCTGCGACGCCGACGAGCGGGAGATCGGCAGCCTCTTCAGCAAGGCGGTCCTGCCGACCGCTCTCCTGTGCAAGGCCCACATGCCCGATCTCGCTCAGGTCGTTCCAGCCTTCAACGTCGAGTCGGTCGAGGGCCACGAGCACGTCACCCAGCGCTTCGCCCGCAAGGTCGAGTTCGAGTCGATCGACTTCAACCGGCGGTTTCTCGCCACGGTGCCGAGCGAGTACGACCCGGTCGCGCTGCGCGAGCTCTTCAGCCCGGGCTTCCTCGAGTGGACGACGACGATGACCGGCGAGGTCGATTTCGGCATCAACGACCGCCAGCTCTGGTTCCTCTGGCACCTGCGCGAGCGCAGCGAGGAAGAGCTGAAAACGGTGCTGAAGAACGCGGGGCAGCTGTTCAAGAGGTTGCAGGGGGAGATGGACGAGAGTGGCATCCATACGTATCCACCGGGGCCTTGGCATGCGGGGCTGGCGCCGTTTCCTGTGGAGTAGCTGGCGCGCGGGTCCTGTCATGGGGCAGGGGGGCCTGCGGGCGGGCGCACTGCGTCCGTTCTCGGCCCCCTGCCCCATGCCACCCGCGCGAGCTGCGGCTCCAGGTGACGGTGGTCCCTGAATGGCCTCGGGGGATACGGGTCCGCCTTAGCTTGGGTAATCCGGGTCGCCCGGGAGGACTACTCGGTGCTCTGCTTGGGTTCCGATGACCTTGGGGAGGATGGGTTCTATGGGGCGGTTGCGGTGGGCCTTGAGGGCCTCGTCGGCGGTGGCGAACTCCGATAGGAGCTCGAGTTGTTTGATGGTTGGGAAGGCCAGTGCGAGCTCGCCGGCGGTTTGGGCCTCAAGGGCTCGGGCGGGTTCGAACCAGGCGGCGTCGGTGGTCTCGACGCCGTCCGGCTTGGGGGGCGTGTGGGCCGGGGCCAGGGCGAGGAAGAACCAAGCGTCGAAGCGGCGCGAGACCACCTCGGGAGTGATCCAGCGCGAGAAGAGGACCAGCTCCTCCTCGGCAGGCAGCGCGATTCCGGCCTCCTCCTCCAGCTCCCGCACCGCACAGGCCTTGAACCGCGCTTCGTCCTGGCCGTCCCCGTCGTCCACCGACCCACCGGGAAAGACCCACACCCCAGGCATGAATCGAGCCTCCTCGGTCCGCTTGAGCAGCAGCACCTCGAGCTTTCGCTCCGAGTGCTTCCCCCCGCGCCGCAGCAGCACAACCGAAGCAGCAGGGCGCGGCACCGCGGGCTCTCCCAGGTTCGGCGCCTCAGCCGGTCCGCGCTTGCGTTCGTCCACGGGTTGACCCTACCCCGCGACAGGACCCGCGCGCCTAAGCGGCTTGGGCTAGTTGGGGAGCTGACGCGCACGCCGCCTCGATCGAATCGGTGACGATCGCGATCAGGCTGCGCAGCTCCTCCTCGGAGATCGAGAGGGGGGGCATGAGGACGACAACGTCGCTGAGGGGGCGGACGATCGCGCCGCGCTTGCGGGCCTCGACGGTTACGCGGTGGCCCAGTCGCAGGGCCGGGTCGTGTTCGCCGAGGTCGATGCCGGCCATGACCCCGCGGGCGCGCACCTCCGCCACCTCCGGCATCGCCTCGACCTCGCCGAGCAGCTCGTGCAGCAGCTCGATCTTCGGCTGCAGGCGGTCCAGTGTGTCCTCGCTCTCGAAGGTGTCGAGGTTGGCCAGTGCGGCGGCGCAGGCGAGCGGGTTGCCGGTGTAGGTGTGCCCGTGAAAGAAGGTGCGGTACTCCTCTGGGGCGCCGAGGAAGCCCTCGTAGATGCGCTCGGTCGCCAGTGTCGCCGCCAGCGGCAGGTAGCCGCCTGTGAGGCCCTTGGCGAGGCAGAGGAGGTCGGGGGCGACGTCCTCCTGTTCGCAGGCGAACATCGTCCCGGTGCGGCCGAAGCCGGTCGCCACCTCATCGCAGATCAGCAGCACGCCGAAGCGGTCGCAGAGCTCGCGCACGGCGCGCAGGTAGCCCGGGGGGTGGAGCAGCATCCCCGCTGCGCCCTGCACGAGCGGCTCGACGATCACCGCCGCGATCTCCTCTTCGTGGGCGGAGAGGACTCGCTCGAGATCGTCCGCGTCCCCCGGCTCGGCCGCGTGGGTCTGGAAGAGCAGGGGCCGGTAGGTGGAGTGGAAGAGCTCGATCCCCCCGACCGCGACCGACCCGATCGTGTCGCCGTGGTAGGAGTCGCGCAGGTGGACGAAAGAGGTGCGGCGGGCGTGCTGGCCGCCACGCTGCTGCTGGTACTGGAAGGCCATCTTCAGTGCGATCTCCACCCCGGTCGAGCCGGACTCCGAGTAGAAGACGCGCGAGAGGCCGGGGGGCGCGAGGTCGACGAGGCGGCTGGCGAGCTCAGCCGCGCCGGGGTGGGAGAGGCCGAGCATGGTCGAGTGCGCGATCTTGCCGAGCTGGTCGGTCACCGCGGCGTCGATCCCAGGGTGCCGGTGGCCGTGGACCGTGCACCACAGGGAGGAGACGCCGTCCAGGTAGCGCTGACCCCGGTCGTCGATCAGGTAGGACCCCTCGCCTCGCTCGATCAGCAGCGGCTCTTCCTCGCACCACGCCTGCTGCTGCGTGAACGGGTGCCAGAGGTGGTCGCGGTCGAGTTGAGCGTAATCGGCCGGCATCGGGTAGAGCGACACTAGTCCGCGGCCCGGCGGCAGCGGCAAAGCGTGCGGCTTCCCACACAAACCTCTACATCGATCTATGTAACATCGAAAAATGGCAGAGCGCGGAGCACAGCCGATGGTCCCGCCGGTGAGGCGCAAAGCGCTGCACGCGGTTCGCTCGCTGTTCACGCCACTCCTTCCCGACGACTATCTCGAGCTGATCAACCCGCTCTGGTCGACACGTGAGCTGCGCGGGCGGATCGAGCGCATCGACGCCGAGACGCCCGAAGCAGCGACCGTGCTGATCCGCCCCGGCTTCGAGTGGCCCGGGCACAGGCCCGGGCAGTACCTGCGCATCGGCGTCGTCGTCGACGGCATCCACCACTGGCGTGCCTACTCGCTCACATCGGAGCCCGACCGCCGCGACGGCTGCATCAGCATCACCCCGAAGCTGGTCGATTCGGGCAAGGTCTCTCCCTATTTCGTGCGCCGGGCCCGGGCTGGAGACGTCGTCCGGCTCGGCGGCGTCGAAGGCACCTTCGTGCTGCCCGAGTCGGCTCCGCGCAAGCTGCTCTTCCTCAGCGCCGGCAGCGGCATCACGCCGATCATGAGCATGCTGCGCAGCCTGCATCGCAGCGACTCGCTGGCCGACGCGGTCCACGTCCACTCCGCCCGCGAGGTCGAGGGAGTCATCTTCGCCGAGCGCCTGGGCGAGATCGGCGATGCCCACGACGGCTATGAACTGCACCTGCGGATCACCGGGGAGGAGGGCCGGATCGGCCCCGCCGACCTCGACCGGCTCTGCCCCGACTGGCGCGAGCGCCATGCCTTCCTCTCGGGCCCGGCCGCGATGCTCGACGCGATGAGCGAGCGCTGGGAGCGCGACGGCGATCCCGAGCTTCTCCACATGGAGCGCTTCCAGCCGGTGATCGGCGGCGAGCCCGGCGAGGGCGAGGGAGGCCGCGTGCGGTTTCTCAAGAGCGGCGTCGAGGCGGGTTGCGACAGCGGCACGCCGATCCTCGTCGGCGGCGAGGAGGCGGGCGCCACGCTGCCCTTCGGCTGCCGGATGGGCATCTGTCACACCTGCGTGGGCAGGCTCTGCAAGGGAGAGGTGCGCGACCTGCGCACCGGCAAGGTCCACGGCAGCGAGGGAGAGATGATCCGCACCTGCGTCAACGCCCCCGAAGGACCGATCGAGATCGCGCTTTGAAACCGACGAAAGGAAGACGATGAACGCACCGACTGTTGAGGTCGAGAGCCCGCTCGCGCACCTTTCCGAGGAGCAGCTCGAGCAGCTGGCCCGGGAGCTCGACGAGATCCGCGACCGGACCTTCGCCGATCTCGGCGAACGCGACCGGCGCTACATCGAGAGCATGATCGCGATGCAGCGTCGCCTCGCGGTGATGGGGCGCGTGCTGCTGCTCGGAGCCCGCTACCGCCCGGCCAAGATCGCCGGCACCGCCGCTCTCTCGATGTCGAAGATCCTCGAGAACATGGAGATCGGCCACAACGTCCTGCACGGCCAGTGGGACTGGATGAACGACCCCCAGATCAACTCCTCGACCTGGGACTGGGACACGGCCTCGACCGCCGAGGCCTGGAAGCACTCGCACAACTACGTCCACCACACCTTCACCAACATCCTCGGCAAGGACAAGGACCTGGGTTACGAGATCATGCGGATCGACCCGCAGCAGCGCTGGCACCCGGTCTATCTCGCCCAGCCGCTCTACAACCTGCTGCTGATGGCGTTCTTCGAGTGGGGCGTTGCCCTCCACGACCTCGACTTCGAGGCGATCCGCAAGGGGCGGAAGTCAAAGGCGCAGGTGAAGCGCGAGCTGCGCGGGATCCGCGAGAAGGCGAAGAGCCAGATCGTCAAGGACTACATCGCCTGGCCGCTGCTGAGCGGACTGGCGATGGCAGCCCTCGACGCGGGCCTCGAGGCCCGCGTCGGCGCTAGGCGCCGCGGCGGGCTGGCCGGGATCTTGAAGCGCGCCCTCGGCGGCGGCCGGAGCTCCTACCGGGCGGCGGCCTCGGCGAACGCGACGGCGAACGTCGTCCGCAACGTCTGGGCCTACGCGATCATCTTCTGTGGCCATTTCCCCGACCAGACCCACACGTTCAAGCCCGAGGAGGTCGAGGACGAGAGCCGCGGCGGCTGGTACGTGCGCCAGCTGACCGGGGCGGCGAACATCGAGGGGAGCGCGCTCTTCCACGTCGCCAGCGGCAACCTCGGCTACCAGGTCGAGCACCACCTCTTCCCGGACCTGCCGAGCACCCGCTACGCGGAGATCGCTCCGCAGGTGAAGCAGATCTGCGAACGCTACGGCCTCCCCTACAACAGCGGTCCCTTCGGGCAGCAGCTCGGAATGGTGCAGCGGACCATCCTGCGGCTCGCCTTTCCCGGCGGGGCTCCACGCCCCAAGCCCGGGCCGTACCGGCGGGAGGACCATCCGGCTCTGTGATGAGAAGAGGCACCTTCCCCGGAACCTTCCGTTCAAAGGGGGAGGGACCGTCGGTGGGGGCCAGCTCTTAGACGACGCCTCTTAGGCGCGCCGGCAGACCAGGAGCGGGGACAAAAAGGTGGCGGCGGCTGACTTGTTTTTGTTCGAGAAGATCCTTCTCAACAAGAGCATTCAAATCTTGGCGTGCAGTCTCGTGGGTCACGCTATGACTCAGCGCATGCGACTTGTAGGTGTAGGTCGTATCCGGGTCCCGCACTGCGTTGCCGAGGAGGGCAAGCTGTCGGTGGTTGAACTCCGGCGAGCCTTTGATGAGTTTCTCAACGGCCCGAATCTCGTTGACCTTCTTCTGCAGATACGCGTGCAGCTCATCGATCGCCCGCTTGATGACCTTGAGCTGGTATGCGATGAAATAGGTAGTGTCCCGGGCGTCGGTCTCCGTGTAGAGGTAGGCCCGGGTGTATTTGCCCGGCGCCTTGCGCAGGATGCTTGAGATCGATAGATACTCGGCCAGCCAATACCCGTTGGTGCGCATGTACCAGTAGAACAGCGCCCGTGCCGTTCGGCCATTCCCGTCTTCGAAGGGATGGTCGTAACCGAGCCAGAAGTGAAGCAGGATGGCCCGGATTACCGGATGGATGAAGCGCTCTGAGTCTTCTTCTTCGTTGGCAAAGCGGCACATTGCCTCCAAGCGCTCGGGGAGCTGCTCAGCAGGCGGCGGCTTGTGGAGGAGCGTGTGGTCATTGCGATCAAAGACTGCGACCCGCTCCTCGTTAGGCCGCTGAAGCCGGCCTGCCGCATCAGGGTTATCAAGGGTTCCCTCCGTCAGAATCCGCTGCAGCTCCACTACGGCCTCCGGGGTGAGCGTGTCGCCGATCCCTTCTCGCATGAATTGCAGGGCCTGATAGTTATTGAGGATCATCCGCTCGCTTCGATCTTTTGGTTTCCGACCGGAGCGCAAAAGAGCCTTCGCTGCTTGTCGTGAGGTCGTCGCCCCCTCCAATTGGCTGGAGCGGATCGCCTCCTCCATCAAGGAATTGACTAGGTAGTGCTGGCGGGCTTGCTCGTCAGCGGTAACGACATCGCCCATCGCAATCTCACCGCTGCACCGTTGGTCGACGTAGTGGAGAGCCTGAAAGACCAGGTCGGGAACCGCGTAGACAAAGCTTTTAGCCTCAGGGTCTAGAAGCGGAAGCTGACGATAGAGCTGCCGCCGATTGACCTTCAGCCCGAACCACCATTCCCGATGGCTTAGATCGGCAGGCGGTTTGAGATGTTTCAGTTTGTCCCAATGAATGTATTCGCCGCTCCGCTCTTCAACATCCGCCCGAAGGATGTCCAGAATCCGGTCGGCTCCGAGTTCTCCTAGAAGATCGGCATATTCGGGGGCGGGCTCGACGTGCATTTTTATCTCCAAGCTATCTCCAAATATCTCCAAGCTCTTGGAGATACTAGCAATCTCCAAGGACTTGGCAAAACTTGGAGATAAATTGGAGATAGCAACATTTCGCTGCAATTGACCACCAAGGCACCCAGTGGAGCGCCTGTCTTATCCGAGGAGGATCAGTGACCGCCCTTCGAGTGCCAGGCTGAGGGGCAGTTTCGGCGGCGTGATTAGCGTCACAAGAGCAACTATTTCGTTTAAGAAATAGTTGCTCTTGTGCAAATATAGCTCCATGCAGGCGAGTCAGCTCGAAGCGATCATCGAGAAGGTCGACGTTCCCGAGGTCAGCGAGGGCGCGCTGGAGACCGCGGCGCGGATAAGTGCCCTGCTGCGCCACCTCTTTCTCTACGACCGCGGCAACCTGCTGCGGGTGATCGAGGAGAGCGGCCTCTCGATGACCCAGTCAAAGGCCCTGCTCGAGCTGGGGGGAGTGGGTGAGGCGACCGAGGCGCGCCAGGTCGGCGACCTGGCGGAGGCGCTCGGCGTCTCGGTTCCCTCGATGAGCAGGGCGGTCGACGCCCTAGTCAAGAAGCGACTCGCCACCAGGGTCGAGGACCCCGAGGACCGGCGGGTGAGGCGGATCGCGATCACCGCCCGTGGCAAGAAGCTCGTCGACACCCTGATGGTCGTGCGCCAGGCGGGCATGGAGACGTTCGCCGCGAGCCTCACTGCCGTACAGAGGCGCAAGCTCGACGCCGCGATCGACTCGCTGATGGATCGCCAGGACATCGCCGAGGCCTACGAGCATTTGAAGGGCGTGGGGCCGGCTTGACTCGCTATCGGCACCTGATCACCGAGGACAACCGCAAGTGGTGGACGCTCGGCGCGATGTGCTTCGCGCTGTTCATGATCATGCTCGACAACACGGTCGTGAACGTGGCGCTGCCCTCGATCCAGCGTGACCTCGATGCCTCGATCTCCGGCCTGGAGTGGACCGTCAACGGCTACACGCTCTCCTTCGCCGTGCTGCTGGCGACCGGGGGGCGGCTCGGCGACATCTTCGGCCGGCGCCGCATGTTCCTCTTCGGCGTGGTCATCTTCGCCCTCTCCTCGGCGACGGCCGGGTTCGCCGCCAGCCCGACCGACCTCGTCGTCAGCCGCGTGGTCCAGGGGGTGGGCGCTGCGCTGATGATGCCGGCGACGCTCTCGATCATCACCGACGCTTTCCCGCCGGCCGAGCGCGGCAAGGCGATGGGCATGTGGGCGGGGGTCTCCGCTCTCGCCCTGGCGGTCGGGCCGGTTGTCGGCGGCCTGCTCACCGAGCACGTCAGCTGGCGGGCGATCTTCTACCTCAACATCCCGGTCGCGATCGGCGCCGTCACCGCGTCGCTCTTCGCCGTGCGCGAGTCGCGCGACGACACGGTCGGCCGCGAGGTCGACTTCGCCGGGGTCGTCGTGCTGACCGGTGCGCTGACGGCGCTGATCCTGGCCCTGGTCGAGGGCAACGAATGGGGCTGGGGCTCGACCGAGATCGTCGCCCTGCTGATCGGTGCTGCGGTCGGGCTAGCCGCGTTCGCCGTGATCGAGCTGCGGGTCAGGGTGCCGATGGTCGAGTTCCGATTCTTTTCCAACCGCAACTTCCTCGGCGCCGTCGTGGTCGCCGCGATCGTCTCCTTCTCGATGCTCGGCGTCTTCTTCTTCCTCGCCCTCTATATGCAGGACATCCTGCGCTACTCGCCTCTGGAGGCGGGGATCAGGTTCCTGCCCTCGACCCTGATGATCGTCGGCATCGCCCCTATCGCGGGCCGGCTCGCGGACCGCTTCGGGCCGCGCTGGCTGATCGCCGCCGGGCTCGTCGTCGTCTCCGGCTCGCTCTACAGCTTCAGCGGGATCGCCGTTGACTCCACCTACCTGGAACTGCTTCCCGGCTTCATGCTGCTCGGCATCGGCATCGCGCTGACGATGTCGCCGATGACCAGCGCCGCGATGAACGCGGTTCCGGTCGAGAAGGCGGGCATCGCCTCGGGCGTCCTCTCGATGTTCCGCATGGTCGGCGGCAGCCTCGGCGTCGCCGTCACCGGCGCGATCTTCCAGGGTGCCGTGGGCACCAGCTTCGCCGATGCCGGCCCGCAGGAATTCGTCGACGCGCTCGGACACGCGATGAGCGTCTGCTCCGTGGTCGCGTTGGCGGGCGCCGTGATCGGTGCCGCGGCGATCCGTGCCAGGCGCGATCCGCTCAGTCCCGAGGCCGCCGAGGCCGCGGTCAATCCCGGCGGCGAGGAGCTGGCGGGGCGTGAGGTCGCCGCCGGCGAGCCTGTCGCCTGAGAGGCTGCGCCGGTGCTGATCCTGCTGCCGCCCTCCGAAGGCAAGGCCGAGCCCGAGGCGGGAGATCCGGTCGACCTCGATTCGCTCGCCTTTGCCGCGGAGCTGAGCGAGCGGCGCGCCGAGTTGCTGGACAGGTTGGACCCTGGCCTGCGCACGGGCCCCGCCGCACCGGCCGCCGAGGTCTACACAGGCGTCCTCTACCAGCGCCTCGACCTGCCGGGCCTGCCGGCAGCCGCCAGGCGGCGAGCGGCGAAGCGGGTCCTGATCGCAAGCGCGCTCTGGGGGTTCGTCCGGCTGAGGGACCGGATCCCGCACTACCGCCTGCCTCCCTCGACGAAGCTCGACGGGATCGGCCCGCTCGCCGCCTGGTGGCGGGACTCGCTGCGGGCGGCGCTGCCCGACGAGCCCGGCGGGATGATCGTCGACATGCGCTCGGGTCCCTACGTCGCGGCGTGGAAGCCGAAGCGGGCGCAGTTGCTCGCGGTGCGCGCCTTTCGCGATGAGGGCGGGGAGCGCAAGGCCGTGTCCCACATGGCCAAGGCGGTGCGGGGGGAAGTTGCCCGTGCCTTGCTGCTCGCCAAGTCCGAGGCCCATAGCCCCGAGCAGGTTGCTGCCGTCGCACGGGAGGCCGGCTTCGAGGTCGAGTTGACCTCGGCGAGCCTCGACGTGATCGTCAGCTGAGTGTCAGCTGCGGCCAGCTGGAGGGGTCGCCCAAGTCGATCCGCGGCAGCAGCGCGACCCTGACGCCGGAGAGCGCCTCGATCGTCTCGCAGTTGGACCGCTCGATCTCGCTCGGCGACTCCGGCCAGGGAGTGAGGACCACCAGCTCGACGATCAGGCCTGCGGAATGCGCGGCCTCGATCGTCAGCAGCGTGTGGTTGATCGTGCCCAGGCCGGGCGATGCGGCTATAGCGAGTGGTAGGCCCAGATCGGCTGCGAAGTCGCGGACGAGGTAGTCGTCGCGGAGGGGAACGAGCAGGCCGCCGACGCCCTCGCAGACGAGCACGTCGGCATTGGCCGCTGCGGCGCCGACCGCAGTGCGAAGCCGCTCAGGGTCGATCTCCTCGCCGGCCAGCGCAGCGGCGAGGTGCGGTGAAGCCGGCGGCCCGTACCGGTAGGGCGCAATCTCCTCGTCGGTCTGCCCTGACCCAGCGGCCCGCCGCAGTAGCGCATGGTCCGCCTCCCCCTCCCGGGGGGG
>DATDAQ010000012.1:0-3121 GCA_036525295.1 Solirubrobacterales bacterium
GGTGAGTCGGCGGAGCAACAGCGGGGAGGCTCCGGCGACTCACCCCCCGGCGCCCATATCGACAGCTTCTTTCGGAGCGGAGAGGATCGAGGCGGCGTTTCAGGCTGCCAAGGGCGAAGGTCGCGCGGCGCTGATGCCGTACATGATGGCTGGGTTCCCCAACCGGGAGACCTCCTCAGCAGTTGCTGCTGCTTATGCCGAGTCGGCGGATTTGGTTGAGCTTGGGGTGCCCTTTTCGGATCCTCTTGCGGACGGGCCGACGATTCATGCTGCTGCTACTGCTGCTCTTGCTGTCGGCGCCACTCTCGAGACGGCGCTTGAGATCTGTGAGGAGATCGGGGAGCGGGTGCCGGTCGTGTTCATGGTCTACGCGAACATGGTTCTGGCGCATGGGGGGGCGGATGTGTTTGCGCGGCGGGCGCTGGCGGCTGGGGCTGCCGGGGCGATCGTGCCGGACCTGCCGCTGGAGGAAGCTGAGGGGGTGCGTACGGCATTTGACGATGCTGGGCTGGCGCTGGTGCCCTTGGTGGCGCCGACGACGCCAGCGGAGCGGCGCGCTCGTATCTGTGCTGCCGCGCGGGGGTTCGTCTATGTCGTCTCCACGGTGGGGACGACCGGGGAGCGCGACGAGCTGCCGGCGGAGCTCGCGGGCCTGATTTCGGCGACCAAGGAGGATGCCGAGGTGCCGGTTGCCGTCGGCTTCGGCATCGGCACGCCGGAGCAGGCGGCCGAGGTCGGCCGGGTCGCCGACGGTGTGATCGTCGGCAGCCGGCTCGTTCGTGCCGCCGGAGAGGCGGGGAGCGCCGATGCCGCAGCCGAGGCCGTCGGCTCCTTCCTGCGCGAGACGCGCGTCGCCCTCGGCAGCTAGGATTCCGGCCGCATGGGAATGGTCGTAACGCTCTTTCTGGCCCTGGCCGCGATGACGCTCTCCTACGCCTTCGGGCAGGGTGGGCCCGTCGCCGGAATGGTCTTCTTCACCGTGCTACTGATCGGCGCAGTCCTCCGCGTCTTCAAGCCCACCTAGCCGGCGCATATCGGCGTCCTCGGTCGCTCGCGTGCGGAGCACGCCACGCTCCCTGCGTCCACCGATCTGCTTGGCTAGCGCGCCCGCACCGCGATGACCTGCAGGTACTCGGCCTCCAGCACCATCGCCCGCTCGCCAGCGGTGTTCTCGGCTTCCAGGAAGGCGTGCAGGTCATCGGTCAGCGCCTGCTCGCCCTCGGCTCCGACACGCTCGTAGGCCATCTGGGTAGGGCCGAAGTACGTGCGGAAGAACTCGATGTAGTGGTCGGCGGAGCGGAACGGCTGGCGCGAGATGCGGCGCTCGGTTCGCAGGTCCGCGATGCCGTCTCCGAACAGCTCGCGCAGTCGCTCCTCAGTGCCCCAGAGCAGCGGCGACTCGAGCCCAGGCGGGGGCGGTGCGTGCTTGGAGATGGTCTTGAACATCTTTCCCACGGAGCCGTCCGGGGTCCAATTGGCCATCCCGATCCGCCCACCTGGCTTGACCACGCGCAGCAGCTCCGCCGCGGCCTTCTCCTGGTCGGGCGCGAACATCGCGCCGAAGATCGACATCGCGACGTCGAAGCTCCCGTTCTCGAAGGGCAGCGCCTGGGCGTCCGCCTCGACGAACTCGATATCCAGTCGCTCTGCCTCGGCGCGCTCGCGAGCGCGCTCGAGCAGAGCGGGGACGTAGTCGGAGCCGATGGTCCCGCCCCAGGTTCGCCGCGCCGCGGCGATCGCGCCGTTGCCGCTGCCGCAGGCGACGTCCAGCACCCGCTCGTCGGGGACGATGTCGAGCGTTTCCGCGAGCGTCTCGCTGACGTTGTAGACGATGTTGGCGACCATCGCGAAGTCGCCCTTCGACCAGGTCTGCTGCTGAATGTTGGTTACCGCCGCAAAGTCAGGGGTCTCGTTCATCTCTCTCCTCCTTGGGTCACCCGAACTTACCTCTTCGCACCCGTGGCTGCCAGTGCCTGGTCCGGCGCTCGCCAGTCGCACACGCGGATTTTGAGACAGGTTCTAAAGTGAGCCGATGCGGATCGGCGTGCTCACCGGTGGCGGGGACTGTCCGGGCCTCAACGCCGTGATCCGCGCGATCGTGCGCAAGGGCGTCGAAAGCTGTGGGCACGAATTCGTCGGCTACCGTGACGGCTGGCGGGGCCCGCTGGCGGGGCAGAGCCGGCCGCTGGGGGTGCCCGAGGTGCGCGGCATCCTGCCCCGCGGCGGGACGATCCTCGGCGCATCCCGGACAAACCCGTTCAACGAGGACGGTGGGCCCGAGCGGATCGCTGCGACCCTGGAGTCGGATGGGGTCGACGGACTGATCGCGATCGGCGGCGAGGACACGCTCGGGGCGGCCGCTCGCCTGCACCGCGAGCACGGCGTTCGGGTCGTCGGGGTGCCGAAGACGATCGACAACGACCTCGGGGCAACCGACTACACCTTCGGCTTCGACACCGCGGTCAACATCGCGATGGAGGCGATCGACCGGCTGCACACGACGGCAGACAGCCACCACCGCGTCCTGATCGTCGAGGTGATGGGGCGCCACGCCGGCTGGATCGCCTTCCACTCGGGCCTCGCCGGCGGCGCCAACGTCATCCTCATCCCTGAGCAGCCCTTCGACGTCGAACGCGTCTGCGAGTTCGTCGGCCGCCGCTTCGAGAGCAACTACGCCCCGATCGTCGTCGTCGCCGAGGGCGCGACGCCGGTCGGCGGGATGCCCGAGGTGCAGGAGGACGAGCTGGACGCCTTCGGCCACGTCCGCCTCGGCGGCATCGCCCACTGGCTGGAGGGTGAGATCGAGCGCCGCACGGGCAAGGAGGCGCGGGCGACGGTGCTCGGCCATGTGCAGCGTGGGGGTACGCCGACTGCGTTTGACCGGGTGCTCGCCACTCGTTTCGGGTTGCACGCGATCGATGCGGTCGATTCCGGGCGGTGGGGCACGATGACGGCTCTGCGAGGCACCGATATTCAGCTGGTCGGCCTCGACGAGGCAACCGCTGAATTGAAGACCGTTCCCGAGTCTCTTTATTCGGAGGCTGAGGTTTTCTTTGGCTAGGCGTAGTGAGGGCCGGGTGCCCCCACCCAAAACGCTCGGCAGGAGCCTCGCTTGAGTGTT
>DATDAQ010000013.1:0-2976 GCA_036525295.1 Solirubrobacterales bacterium
CCACATTCTTCGGCCTCAGCATCGTCGGAGTGCCGCTTGCGGTGGCTCTCGGCCTGGCCGGCATCGCTACCCTCACGCTCTACACTCCGATGCCGCTCGACCTGCTGACCCAGACGATGTTCTCGTCGATGAACTCCTTCCTTCTCGTCGCGGTGCCGCTCTTCATCCTCGTCGGCGCGGTGATGGATCGTGGCCGCGTCGCTGAGCGCATCTTCGACTTCGCCGAGTCGATGGTCGGCTGGCTGCCTGGCGGATTGGGACACGTCAACGTCGTCTCCTCGGTGATCTTCTCAGGGGTCTCGGGCTCCTCCGTCGCCGACATCGCCTCGGTCGGCGCAATCGAGATCAAGGCGATGGAACGCCACGGTTTTCCTAAGGGCTATGCCGTTGGGATGACACTCTGCACATCGACCCTGGCGTCCATCATCCCGCCCTCGATCCTGGTGGTGATCGCCGGCTCGATCGCCAACGTCTCGATCGGAACGCTGCTGGTCGCCGGCCTGGTTCCGGGGCTGTTCATCGCCTTCGTGTTCATGGTCTTCAACCACTTCTATTCGGTCCACTACGGCTACAACCCACCTTCTCCCTTCAGCCTTCGCATGGTGGTGTAGGCGGACAGTTCATTGAGTCCGTAAGGCGACATCCAGATTTACGAGGTGTGGCCTTGGCCTGATCGATTTCCCGGCGGTGGCAGCCGGGGGAGGACGATGGGTCGTCTCGATTTCGAGGGACGGACGGCGATGGCGGTGTTGCTGGAACGGGGTCATTCGCAGAGTGCGGTGGCGCGGCTACTGGGCGTGACCGAGGGGACGGTGCGGTATCACCGCAAGCGGGGGACAGCGAGCGCGGTCGATGGGCGCAGCAAGCAAAACCTGAAGGCGGCGGCGCATGCCGAGGCGATTGCTCTCTGGCGCGATCAGCAGGCGGATGGCCGGGCCAACCTGGCGGCGCTGCATGACTGGCTTCGGCGCGAGCATGGTTATGACGGCAGCCTGAAGTCGGTGCAGCGGTACTGGAAGCGGATGTTTCCGGCTCCGGCGATCCGGGCACGGCGGCGGGTCGAGACGCCAGCCGGGGCGCAGGCGCAGGTGGACTGGGCGGAGTTTCCGGGGGCGGTTCTCGGCGACGAGGTGGTGGACCTGGTTGCGCTGATCGTGACGCTGTCGTGGAGCCGGAAGCGCGCGGTCGTCTGGGCGCGGTCGAAGGACATGCTGTCGTGGCAGTCCTGCCAGATCGCCTGCTTCCTGCGCCTGGGCGGGGTGCCGGCGGTTCTGCGCATCGACAACGTGAAGACGGCGATCGCCAGGGGCGCCGGCGCCTGGGGCGTGATCAACGAAACCTATCGGCGATTTGCGGTGCAGCTGAGGTTCCATATCGATGCCTGCCAGCCGCGCCACCCCCAGGGCAAGGGCAAGGTCGAGCGTCATGTTCGCGATCTGCGCGAGACGGTCGACCCCCGCCGCGAGGTCTTTGACAGCCTCGAGCAGCTGCAGGCCGTGACCGACGCGCGGTTGGCGGAGCGTGCGGCCCGGCTGCGCTGCCCGGCGACGGGCACCAGCCTCGCCGAGGCTTGGGACCAGGAACGGCGGCTGCTGACCCCGCTGCCCGAGACGCTCCCGGTGCCGTTCGACGTCGTCGTGCGGCGGCCGGTCTCGATCGATTGCCTCGTCAGCTTCGAAGGGCGCCGCTACAGCGTGCCGTTCCGCTTCGCCCGTCAGGAGGTGGAGGTGCGCGGGCTCGCGGGTCGCGTCCAGCTCCTCAAGAACACCGAGGTGATCGCCTCTCATCCCCGCGGCACCGACGCGCTGATCGTGCGCAACGAGGCCCATTACGACGGCGAGGACACCGACCGGGTCCGGGCCCCGATGCCGCTCGGCCGGATGGGGCGCCGCCTGACGGAGATCGCGGCCGACAACGTCCAGCACCGCTCGATCGATCTCTACGCCCGGCTGGTGGAGGTGGCGCGATGACCGCGCCCCGCGTGAAGCTCGACATCGACGCGACGCGCGAGAAACTCGCCGCGCTCGGCCTCGGTCACGCTGTCGATGCGCTGGAGGGCCTGCTGACTGACGCCGTGCGCGCCGAGATGCCCGCCCATGTCTTTCTCGACCGCCTGCTCGGCGCGGAGCGGTCCGGCCGGGAGGAGCGGCGGATCACGACGATGCTGAAGACCTCGAAGCTCCCCACCGGCCAGACACTGGAGAACTTCGACTTCGCCTTCCAGCCGGCGATCGAGCGCTCGCGCGTCGAGACGCTGGCCACCGGCGCCTGGATCCGCAACGCCGAGGTGGTTCTCCTGCAAGGCCCGCCGGGCGTCGGCAAGAGCCACATCCTTGTCGGACTTGGCGTCCGGGCGATCCAGCTCGGCTTCTCGGTCCAGTACTTCCGGTTCGACGAACTTCTGACCGCGCTCAAGGCCGATGCCCATGTCCCGCCCGCGCGCCTGAAGAGCCGAAAGTACATGTCCAGTTCGCTGCTCCTGGTCGACGAGATGGGCTACGATCCAATGAGCCGGGAGGAGGCCAGCCTGTTCTTCCGTCTCGTCAGCTACCGCTACGGCCGTGGCGCCATGATCATCACCACCAACAAGAGCATCCGCGACTGGACTGAGCTGCTCGCCGGCGACGAGGTGCTGGCCACCGCCATCCTCGACCGGCTGCTCCACCGCTCCCACGTCCTCAACATCAAGGGCCGCAGCTACCGCCTCCGCGACCTCGAGGCCGCTCTCAAGGGGTAACCCGTTCCGTCGTTCCGTCAGCGCCCGGCGGCCCGCGGCCCCGGGGCGCGCGCTCTGACTCGTGACGGTCAGCGCGCGCCCCGGGACCGCTCCGTTGCGCGACACCTCGTAACACTGGGTGTCGCCTTAGCTCGTAAAGGTGGGTGTCCATTGACAGGTCTCCCCCGCTCCCAGCCAAAGGGAGCAAGGCATACCCGCCGCAGGGTTGCTCAGCAGCGCCGACCCGGACGATCCGGGGC
>DATDAQ010000014.1:0-3557 GCA_036525295.1 Solirubrobacterales bacterium
TACGACTTCCAGGGCAAGCGGATCGGCGGCCCGCCGGTGCGCCCGCTCGACCAGTTCCAGACGCGCATCCGGGGCGGCCAGGTCGAGGTCGGCCCTCGCTACAGCGTCACCTCGCAGCTGGAGCCGGTCCGCGCCCGCGACCCCGGCGAGTTCACCGGCGGCATCTGGGAATATCTGTATCCGCCCCGCCCGTCCACCTTCCCGCCACCGAGCAGCTGAGGCCTAGCCGGCGATGAAGCTCGACTCCCTGATTCCCGCACCGCTCCGCAAACCGGCCAAGCCGGGCGAGGGCAACGGTGCCAAGGGCGCCGCCCCGGCGGATCTGAAGACCGCGCCGCCCGAGCGCCCCACCGACACGAAGAAGCTCGCCGACCGCGCTGTCGAAGCGCCGGTCGACGCCCTCGCCTGGGTCGATCAGCGAACCGCCGCTTCCGGCTTCCTCACCGGGATGCTCTTCCGCAAGGTGCCGAAGGGGACCAACTGGTTCTACACGCTCGGCTCGGCGACGCTCTTCGCCTTCATCGTGCAGGCGATCACGGGCGTCTTCCTGGCGATGTTCTACACGCCCTCGACGACCCAGGCCTACGCTTCGATCTCGCACATCAACAACGAGGTTTTCCTCGGTGCCTTCGTGCACGGCATGCACAAATGGGGCTCGAGCGTGATGGTGATCCTGATCTTCCTCCACATGGGCCGGACCTTCTTCTTCGGCGCCTACAAGTACCCGCGCGAGCTCAACTGGGTGATCGGCGTCGTGCTGCTGATCCTGACGATGACGATGGCTTTCACCGGGTACCTGCTGCCCTTCGACCAGCGTTCCTTCTGGGCCTCGGTGGTCGGCATCAACATCAACGGCACCGGCCCCGTCGTCGGCCCCTACCTGAGCGACTTCCTGCGCGCCGGCCCCGAGCTGGGCGCCACCACGCTCTCGCGCTTCTACGCGATCCACATGCTGCTCGTCCCCGGCGCGATCATCGCCCTGATCGGAGCTCACCTGTACCTCGTAGTCAAGCTCGGCACGACCGCCCCGCCCTGGCTGAAAGCGGAGAAGCCCAAGGCAGCCGCCCCCGTCTCCCAGCTGAACGCCAGCGCCAACGGGTCCGACGAATGAAGCCGGCCGATAAGCAGGCATACCTGGAGGAGTACGAGCTGCTGAAGAAGAAGGGCAAGCCCTTCTTCCCCTACGCGGTGATGAAGGACTCGGCGATGATGCTGCTGGTTGCCGCCGTGATCATCGCGATGTCGATCGTGCTCGGTGCCGAGCAGGGCCCGAAGGCGGACCCGACCTCGACCACCTACGTGCCCCGCCCGGAGTGGTACTTCTTCTTCCTCTTCGAGCTCCTGCGCGTGATCAAGCCGCCGGAGCTGGTCCCGATCGCGACGATCGGGATCCCGACGATCTGCATGGTCCTGCTGCTCCTGCTGCCGTTCTACGACCGTGGCCCCGAGCGCAACCCGATCCGCCGCCCGATAGCGACGACGGCCGGTGTGATGACGATCGTCGCGATGGCCTACCTCACCTTCCTCGGCGCCACCGGCGGCTCGCCGACCGAGATCGAGATGGAGGTCGCGCCGCGCTACGAGGCCGGCAAGGAGATCGTCGCCGGCGCCGGCTGCCTTGCCTGCCACAAGATCGGCGAGAACGGTGGCACCATCGGCCCCGAACTCACCCACATCGCCCAACTGGTGCCACGCGCGGCGATCGTTCGCTCGGTGGAAATTGGCCCCGACATCATGCCGTCCTATCGCGATCTGCCGCCGAAGAAGCTCAACCAACTCGCCGATTTCCTGTCTTCGCTCGACTAGCTGACAGACTGGTACGCGATGGCTAACACCGCTCAGCCGCAGCGGGAATCGACCCAATTCTCGGAGCAGGTCAATCGCATGTTCGATCGGGTCGCCGGACGCTACGACCTGCTGAACACGGTGATGACCGCGGGTCTTCATCATCGCTGGAGAGAGAAGACGGCTGATCGCGCCGAGCTCTCCCCGGGGGACTCCGTCCTCGACGTCTGCTGCGGCACCGGGGATCTCGCCCTCGAGCTGGCAGGCAGGGTCGCGCCCGGGGGGCACGTCATCGGCTGTGACTTCTCAGAGCCGATGCTGGACCTCGCCCGCGAGAAGGCGACCGCCCGGGGAGCCTCCGGCGTGCGCTTCGAGTGGGCGGACGCCCTCAGCCTCCCTTACGACGCGGGCCGCTTTGATGCCGTCACGGTCGGCTTCGGCGTCCGCAACCTGGCCGACCTCGACCGCGGCCTGCGCGAGATGACGCGCGTGCTGGCGCCCGGGGGCCGCCTGGTCGTGCTCGAGATCACCCAGCCGACCCGGCCGCCGCTCTCGACCTTCTACTCGCTCTGGTTCGACCGCGTCGTGCCGCTGCTCGGCGCCTTCTCCGGCGACTCGGAGGCGTATTCGTACCTGCCCGAATCGGTGCGCAGCTTCCCGCCGCCGCTCCCCCTGGCTGAGATGATGGACGCCGCCGGGCTGGAGTGCATCCGCTGGACCGTTCTCGCCGGGGGGATCATCGCGATCCACAGCGGCGTTTTGGAGCCCTGAGGGCTCTCGGGTGACCCGTCCCTCTGCCGTCCCGCCCCCCGTAACGGCGGTCCTCGATGCGTCGAGCCGCTGGCTGCCGTCCCGCCTCGGCCAGGTGGAGGATCTGCTGCGCGAGCAGGGCCGCGACCATGGCGAGCGCTTGGGGGCCGAGGCCGCCGCGACGCTTGCGGCGGGAGGCAAGCGCCTGCGTCCCCTCCTCGTCCTGCTCTGCGCCGGAGCCGACGGGGGAGAGGCCGTCGTGCGCGCCGCCGCGGCGATCGAGCTCGTCCACATGGCGCCCCTCGTCCACGACGACGTCCTCGACGCCGCACCCGTGCGCCGAGGCCCGCCGACCGTCGCCGCGACGGCGGGCCGCGAGCGGGCCGCAGCGGTCGGGGACCTGCTCTTCTCCCGCGCCTTCGCCCTCCTTGCCACGCACGGCGACACCCGCGCGATCGCCCTGCTCGCCCGCGCCTCCGTCGACCTCGCCCGGGGGGAGCTCGCCCAGCGCCAGGACGCGTTCGACGCCGGGGTGTCGGAGCAGCGCTACCTCGACCGCTGCCGGCTGAAGACCGGGGCGTTGTTCGAGTGCGCCTGCCTGCTTGGCCACGACACCGAGGCGCTTGGCGCCTTCGGGGCCGAGATCGGCCTCGCGTTCCAGCTTCTCGACGACGTGCTCGACGTTTCAGGTCCCCCCGAGCGCACCGGCAAGGCTCGCGGAACCGACCTGCTCGACGGCACCGTTACGCTGCCCCTGATCGTGGCCGCCGAGGCGGAGCCGTCCCTCCGCGAGGTCGACCTCCGTACCTTGGACGCAGCTTCCGCCGAGTCCCTCTGCGACCGCATAGCCGCCACCGGCGCCCTGGACCAAGTCCGCACCCGAGCCCTGCAAATGGTCACGGCCGCCAAGCAAAAGCTCAATGGAACCCAGTTCGACGCCGAGCAGAAGCACCTTCTCGAGCTCGTTGCTGATGGCGTCGTCCAGCGTTACTCGTGAGGCGGGGGGGGGGGGGGGGGGGGGG
>DATDAQ010000015.1:0-21400 GCA_036525295.1 Solirubrobacterales bacterium
GGTGCTCAATTCGACTGGAGGACGGCCAGGCTCCCCAACACACCGCGAACTCGCTCAGTTTCGGCCAAAGCGCAGCAGGGGGACCCGCCAGGCCGCCTCGGCGACGATCGCGTGGCCCATCTTCGAGGAGCCCTCGCGACGCTCGCGGAAGACAATCGGCACCTCGGCGACGTCGAAACCGAGCCGGATCGCCCGGTAGGTCATCTCGACCTGGAAGGCGTACCCGCGCGAGCGGACCGCGTCGAGGTCGATCGCCTCCAGCACCTCGCGACGGAAGCACTTGAAGCCGCCGGTCAGGTCGCGCACGGAGAGCCCGAGGACGAGCCTCGCGTAGGTGCTCCCGCCCCGGCTTATCGCCCGGCGAAGTGCCGACCAGTCGCCGACTCCCCCTCCGGGGACGTAGCGGGAGCCGACGACTAGGTCGGCCCGCTCGCTCGCCTCGAGCAGAGCCGGCAGGTAGCAGGGGTCGTGCGAGAAATCGGCGTCCATCTCGACCACCAGCCCCGCGCCCTCGCCCAGAGCACGCCGGAAGCCCGCGATGTAGGCGGGGCCGAGACCTTCCTTGCGAGGCCGGTGCAGGACCGTGATGCCCGGGTCGCCCGCCGCAAGCCGGTCGGCGACCTTGCCGGTGCCGTCCGGTGAGTTGTCGTCAACGATCAGCACCCGCGCGGACGGGGGCAGTTCCGCCCTGACGGCCGCGACGAACGCCTCGATGTTCTCGACCTCGTTGTAGGTCGGCAGGATGAGCCACGCCGGGCCAGCGGGCACGGTTGGAGGCATGGACGCGATGCTATTTCCCCGCGGCCGCTATGGCCGCGCCCGGCCGCCGGTGATGCTGATGAAGGCTCGCCAGGCGGGCTTGGGCCGGAAGCCGGCGCCTTCGTGGAAGAGGCCGACGGAGTCGCAGAAGTTGCAGTCGCCCTGAACGTCCTTCCAGGAGAACCAGTAGGTGCCCTCGAGGTTGAGCCGGTGGCGGTTGCCGATCAGGTAGCGGTAGGCGCCGCGAAGTTCGCGCGCCTGGCCCGCCCTCCCCTGCTCGAAGGCGACGATGTGGGGGTCGTTCTGCGAACCCCAGCCCATCTCGGTGACGTAGAGGGAGGCGCCGGGGTCGTGGTTCTCGAGGGCGACGTCGCGCATCGCCTCGGTCAGGTCTTCCAGGTCGTCGACGTGGAACGCGTACGGGTGCAGCGCGATCGCGTCGAAGTAGCGCTCGATCCCCGGCACGCGGTAGAGGCTGGTGAGGAAGTCGGCGGCGTTCATCCCGAAGCGTCCGCCCTGGTCGGGGTCGCCGAAGAGGCCGGAGAGGAGGACCTTGGCCCCCGGGTCGGCGGACCTGATCGCCGGGTAGGTCAGCTTCAGCAGCTGGGCGTAGCGCGCCGTGGAAACCGGGAAGGCGAAGTAGAAGAAGTTGGCCTCGTTCCACACCTGCCAGGTGCGGATCGGCATCGGCTGCAGCGGCGCGGCCGTTTCGTGCCCGGTGCCGACCCCTCCGGCACCCACTTCGGAGTGCTCCGCCCAGAATGTGCCACCGGGGCCGTAGCGTTCCACCGCGGCCCCGACGAAGGCCTTCCAGGCGCTCCTTCCGCGCGCGCTGTCGACCGGCAGCGTCGTCGGCTTCGCCGCCAGCCAGCTTGGTGTGCCGTAGAGGAACGGCAGGACCATCAGCCCCCGGCGCGCGGCCGCTTCGACGGCGGCGTCGATGCTGCTCCAGTCATAGCTCCGCTTCGCCGTCGGCTGCACCGATGACCAGCCGACCGGCCAGCGCACGGACCCGATCCCGCCGGCCTTCATGTAGGCGACGTCGGTCTCGCTCAGCGCCGTCTGGGGGCCGATGCCGAAGAAGGTGCGCGGCAGGGCCGCGGCCATGGAGGGCGCGGCGAGGGCAGCGGCGAGGGCCAGCAGCAGGATCGTGGTCTTGGCGGTTCTCAAGCTCGGTGAGCTGGGGCGAGGGCGGTGGACTGGATTCCTAACACGCCCGGGGGACGGCGGGTAGCGCCCCGGCAGCGGCCGCTCAGTACGTCCCGCCCAGCTTGCGGTGATCCCAGGTGGCGGTGCGGACCGGCTTGAAATGGATCGCCATGCGCTTCGGCGCCTGCGCCTCGAGTGCCGCCTTGGCATCGCCCTCGACCGAGGAGATCCCCTCGGCGTATCGGAGCGTCAGCTCCTCGGCGAAGCCGATCACGGTCTCGAAGTCGCGATGGATCTCAGCCTCGGCCTCGATCATCGCCCCGCGCAGCTCGCCGTACTCGTGGCCCGTCTCGACCAGCACCGTGGCGCGGGGGTCGCGTTCGAGGTTCCGCACCTTCTGGGACTTTGCGTAGGTCCAGATCCAGATCTCCCCCTGGCGGGGGACGAACCACATCGGCATCGAGTGCGGCCAGCCGCGCGGCCCGAGGCTGGAGACGATCGCGATCCGCTCCTCGCCGAGCAGCTCCAGGCGCTCCTCCTCGGTCAGCTTGATCTGGTCGCGGCGGCTCATCGGACAACCTTTCGTTCGCGCCCCAATCGCCACGGATTCGAACAACCGGCGATCACCGTGTCGATTGGGGCGCTCACAGGCCGAAGATTGACGGATCGGCGCCGAAACTGCCGGAGAGCCGCGCGCATTGGCGCACCACGCGTGAATTCACGGCCTATAGCGTCGCTCCACCATGGCGATGCAAGCCAAGATTCCAGTTGCCGCCGCTCCCCGAGATACCGTACGTACGCTTTATCCTTTGCTTGTACGTACGACTCAAGAGGAGCTGGCCATGGCCATCACCGCTTCGAAACTGCGCGCCGACGTCTACCGACTGCTGGACGAGGTCCTCGAGACCGGCCAGCCGCTGGAAATCGAGCGCAACGGCAAGAAGCTGGTGATCGCCCCCAAGCAGGCGCAATCGATCTGGGACCGGCTGCCACGCCGCGAGGGAGCCATCATCGGCGACCCCGACGAGCTGATCCACATCGACTGGTCTTCGGAGTGGAATCCTGATCCTAATTGATACCCATGTGGCCATCTGGCTGTACGCCGGCCTGCTCGAGCGACTCCCGGAATCCGCTCGAGCCCTGATCGCCAGCGAGGAGCTGCGGGTATCGCCGCTCGTCTCGCTGGAGCTGGCGTACATGCACGAAATCGGACGGGCTCGCGATCCCGCCCCGATGATGCTTGCCGCCCTTCGCCAGGGCACCGGCCTCGAGGTGGCCGATGTCTCGCTCGCCGAGCTAACGGATACGGCGGTTGGGCTCACCTGGACTCGCGACCCCTTCGACAGGATGATTGCCGCACAGGCCATCCTCGCCGATTCACCGCTGATCACGGCCGACCGAACCATCCTCGAGCACCTGCCGCTGGCAACCTGGGACTGATCCCGGCGCATCCGCTGCCGACGCCGTACGATCGACCCATGCAGATCGCGATCCTGATCTTCGAGAAGCTGACCGCGCTCGACGCGATCGGGCCCTATGAGGTGCTGCGCTCCGTTCCGGGCTGGGAGGTCAAGTTTGTCGGCCCCGAGAAGGGGCAGGTGCGCACCGACAGCGGCGCGCTCGGGCTCAGCGCCGACTTCGGGATCGACGAAGTCGGCGAGGCCGACATCGTTCTCGTCCCCGGCGGCGAAGGCAACCTTCCGCTGATGCAGGACGAGGCGGTCCTCTCCTGGCTGCGCCGGATCGACGAGGGGACGAAGTGGACCACCTCGGTCTGCACCGGCTCGCTGGTGCTCGGCGCCGCGGGCCTGCTCGAGGGCAAGCGAGCGACCAGCCACTGGGCCTTCCTCGAGCAACTAGGTGAGCTTGGCGCCGATCCGGTCGGCGGGCGCTTCGTGCAGGACGGCAAGCTCGTCACCGCCGCGGGCGTCTCGGCCGGGATCGACATGGCCCTCCACCTGGTCGGCCAGGAGGTCGGCCCCGAGGTCGCCCAGGCCGTCCAGCTCGGCATCGAGTACGACCCCCAGCCCCCGTTCGATGCCGGCTCCCCGGAAAAGGCGCCGGAGGCGATCATCGAGCTGGTCACCGCGGTCACCGGCCCCGACGCGATGCAGAGCGGCACGGCTAGCGACGCAGGCTGAGCCGCACCGCCCGGGTGGCCCGGGCGCCCGGGATCGCGACCAGCAGCTGTGCCCTGAGGAATCCCCGCCGCGCCAGCAGCGGGCGGCCGCGCTCGTTGAGTGCGACGCGGTAGGTGTGGGCCTTGCCCCCGGCGAGGCTGAAGCCGCGCTTGCTCACGCCCACGCGCACGACCCTGGTCGGCACGCCGGGCCTGGCGCGCAGCGGCAGCCTCGCCTGCGTGCGCAGGATGATCTGCCCGGGACAGCTTTCGCCTTCAGCCCAGCCGCAGCGAACCCAGACGCTCACGGTCCCCCGGTCCGGCTTGACCCCCCTGACCGTCAGCGGCGGCAGCGGAGGGGGCGCGGTGGTGACGCCAACCGTCGCCCCTTCGACGAAGTTGTTGTCGATGTTGATCGTCGTCCCGCCCCAGGTCTCGTCGTGGCCGCCGCGGTACTGGTGGATGCGCTGGTGCGCGGTCCACGCGGTGGCCGGGATGTAGGGGTCGAGGGCGTTGCGGTTGCCGTTCCAGTTGGCGAACCAGAGGTCGTCGGGAAGCGAGTAGTCCTCCCCCACCTGGTCGGCGAGGTCGGCGATGCCCGAGGCGCTGGAGCTGTAGACGCCGGAGGTGTAGCCGAGCGCGTGGATCTGGTCGGTCCAGGCGCCGAGGAAGGTCAGGGTCGCCTTGGTCGCGCTCGAGGTGCGCGTGTAGGCCTCCATGTCGAAGTAGATCGGGCTGCCCGGCCCCATGCCGATTTCCTGCGCGTCGGCGACCGCGTCGAGGGCGGCGGCGATTCCCTGGGCCGAAGCCAGGCCGGGGCTCAGCTTGGCGCAGCTAGTGCAGGCGCTGGTCGGGGCCTGCAGACCGACGTAGGTCGGGATCAGGTGCCACCCCTCCGCGACCTGTTCGCTCACCCACTCCTCGGTCAGGTTGGGCTGCGAGCAGGCCCGGTTGAGGCCGCCGATGTAGACGCCGACGGCGCGGTAGGGCGAGTCCTCCCAGGCCGCCATCGCGCGCGAGGAGGGCGCCGCGCAGGCGTCGAAGCCGAGGCCCGTGTACTCCTCGCCGCTCGCGGCTGGAGCTTCCGCCACGGGCGGGCTGACCGCGCTCGCTCCCGCATCGGCTCCCGCGCCCGGATCGAGGAGGATCGCCCGCTGGCGCCCGATCGCCTGCGACGGACAGCTCTGGCTCGGCCCCGGATGCCCCAGGTACACGGCGCGGCGGTCCATCCGCACGCACATCCGCGGGTGCTCGGCGAGCTTGTAGACGGGCCAGCTGCCGGGCACGTCGACGGTCTGACCGCCGAAATGGACCGTCTTGGCCGCGGCGGGCGTGGCCAGGAGCGCGAGCAGCACGACGGCCGCCAGGGCGGGACGAAGCAAGCGCATACCCGTCCAACCATTGCAATCCCTGATCGATTCGGCTTTCGGCCCGACCGAGCTGCATCAAATTTTCCCCTGGCGAGGGTCGAGTCGACCCGCTGCAAGGTGGCTAGACCCGAGTGGGCACGAGGTCCAGCTCGCGCCAGGGGCCCTCACCGGCCATCGGCTGGGTGCGGCCCTCCAGCCAGTCGGCTTGGAGGTCGTCGTAGTGGGGGCTGGCGGGATGGCCCGACTGTCCGGTGAACATCTGCCAGCGCGAGCGCTCGGGCGCGGTCGGTTCGGCGACCATGCGCCAGCTCGGCGCCCAGACGGCCTTGTAGGGGTCGTTGGGGTCGTAGGCGATCTGGCTCACCGTCTCCTGGGCGCCGCCGGCCTTGAGGCTGCGGTTGAGCAGCTTGCGCAGCAGCGGGTTGGCCTCGCCCAGCGGATGGGGGAACTCCATCTCGTGCACGTGGCCCCAGCCCCAGGCCTCGGGGTCGGGGCCGAAGCGGTCGGTGAGATCGTCGAGGGCGCCGCTGAGCGCCTCCAGCACGAGACCCTCCCAGGGGCGGCCGATCAGCTCCTCGTCTTCTTCCTCCCAGAGCTTCATCAGGTGCGAGTGCCAGCGCCAGGGCGAGGTGACGTGCGGGGTGAAGCCGTTGTCGGCACGGTCGAGCCAGCGCTCGCTGAGGTCGCGGTCGCCGATCGCGGCGCGGGCGACCTCGCGGGCGAGGCGCAGCAGGAAGGCCTGGTAGATCGTGCCGGCAATCGAGTCGGGGTCGAGCCGGCCGTCCCAGCTGCGCAGCCGCTCGATCGCGCTCAGCTCGCGCTGGCCCTGCGGCGCGAGCCGGCCCAGCCGGCGCGCCGCCTCGATCCCCGGGATCGAGAGGTTGTCGGACTGCATCGCCTCGAAGCCCTCGATGTCGTGCTCGCTGCCGGCGCGCAGCAGCTGCTCGATCCGCTCGGCGCGGAAGCCGTCGAGCCACTCGCTGGTGATGTGGTGCGGGTAGGAGTCGCCGACGATGCGGTTGTTGGCGGTGACGAGGAAGCCGCTCTCGGGATCGACCTTCTCCGGCAGCTCGTCGTAGGGGATCGTCCCCTCCCACTCGAACTCACCCGTCCAGCCCGGCTTGGGCAGGTCGGGGCAGCCGCCCCTGCGCAGCGGCAGGCGGCCGATCAGCTTGTACCCGATCGAGCCGTGGCGGTCGGCCCAGATCAGGTTCGAGGCGGGCGAGACGTGGTCGCCGAGCTTGGCGACCAGCTCCGGGCCGGAGGCGATGTCGTGCAGCTCGAACATTCCCTTGAACGCGGTCGGCTGGTCGAGCGTCTGCCAGCGCAGGGCAAGCGGCTCGCCCTCGTCGGCGCCGAGCGCTTCGTTGACCAGCGGCCCGTGATGGGTGATGCGGACGTCGAGCACCTCGGGCGCGTCGCGGCCCTTGACCGGGATCTCCTCGCGCACGACTTCGAGCGGGCGCCACTCGTCTTCGAACAGGTAGCGGTCGCCGTCCACCTTCTCGACGAAGAGGTCCTGGACGTCGGCCATGACGTTGGTGAAGGTCCAGCAGACGTCGTTGTTCTGGCCCATGTAGACGCCGGGCATGCCCGGCAGCGAGGCGCCGCGGACGAAACGGCCGTCGAGGCTGAGCCCGACCTGGTACCAGATGCCCGGCATGCTCGGCGGCAGGTGCGGGTCGCCGGCGATCAGCGGATTGCCGCTGGCGCTGAGCTTGCCGGAGACCGCCCAGTTGTTGGAGCCGCTGGCCTCGGCGGCGAGGCCGATCGATTGGCGCACGGCGTCGATCTGCTCGACGATCGCGAGCCCGTCGCCGGTCCAGGCTTCCTGGGTGACGACCGGGTTCTCGGCGGGGTAGGCGGAGTCGAGGCGGGCCGCCAGCTCGGGGCCGAGCGCACGCACCATGTCGGCGCGCAGCAGCTCCCGCTCCCAGTTGGTCGAGAGGCCGAAGGCGAGCAACTTGCCGAGACTGAGAATGTCGACCGGGCGCCACGGCTTCCAGGCGAGCCGCAGCAGCTGCATCTCGAAGGGCAGTGCCTTGGCGTCGGCCGCGGCCGCGTTGACCCCCTCGCAGAAGCGGTTGAGCAGGGCAAGCAGCGCCGGGTCGAGAGTCGCCGCCTCGCGCTCGGCCGTGCGGCGGATGCCTAGCGTCCGCATCAGCCGATCGATCGGCAGCCCCTCCTCCCCCGCCATCTCCGCAACGCGGCCGGAGACGACGCGGCGGTAGAAATCGAGCTGCCAGAGCCGGTCCTGTCCGTGGCAGAAGCCCTCGGCAAACCAGAGGTCGGTGGCGCTGTCGGCCTCGATATGGGGCACGCCCCAGCGGTCGCGGCGCACCTGGACCGTCCCTTCGAGCCCGTCGAGCTCGATCGTCCCCTTCTGCTTGGGGAGGGGACGGCGTGCGAGCCAGTGCCAGGCGGCGGCCGTGCCCGCGGCGGCGATGCCGGTGCCGGCTGCCCCGATGACCATCCCCGTACGCACGGCCCGACTTCCCTTGCGCGAACTCATATCGAGTGTGTATCAGTTGGCCAGCCGACCAGGAAGTTAAAGCGCCCCGAAGCCGAATTGGCATTTTGCAATCGACCTATGAAATATTCATTCTCATTGGATCGGCACCTGGAAGATCGTCAGAGCAGAGGCTCCAGCAGTGCGTGGCTCGCTTCAGTCGCGATCGCCTGCTTGACGCTGCTTGCGCTGACGACGCCTGACGCAACGGCGCGGATCTCATCCCAGGCTGATCCAAATCAACACGCCAAGAAAGGCGCGCTTGACACCGGCTTCGGCCATCAAGGCAAAGTCGTGATCCCAATAGCCCGGCACGACCGCGAATACGGGGGTCTCGCCCTGGGAATCGCTGGAGAAGATGAGATAGTCGCCGGCCAGGGCCGCACGCTCATTCGGCTTCGGTCAAACGGGACAGTGGACAGAAAATTCGGCCACCGAGGGAGGGTGGACCTGGGAGAGATCGCGGGACCCAGCTTTCTGCTCAGCGGGCTGGCAATCGACTCGCACGATCGCATCGTCGTTTCCGGCACCACATGGCCCACGACAAGTGAGCCCCCTCCCCCAGGTGTATTCGAAAGGCTCGATAGCCCGCCGAAGCTGGCGGCAGTAATCCGCCTCCTGCCAAGCGGAGACCCTGACCCTGAATTCGACCAGGACGGCTTTGTCGGCACTGATTTCGGCTTTCCGCCCCCTCCAATCCCAGGAGCCTCGTTACCGTCAGTCGGAACGACAGAAGTAATGGTCGACTCCGAAGACCGCCCGGTGATCGCCGGCACTGCTGCGACCAGATTCGGCGGCTGCCCAGTGGGGAGCTCCAACCTCGAACCGACGGGCTTCCTGGCACGCCTGACGCCCTACGGGTCCAACGACACCAGCTTCCACGGGAGCGGAACCTATGCGATGCCCGGCATCAGTCGGATACGAGGGCTCGTGCAAGCCGCCGCCGGGAGAATCCTGTCGATTGGCATCCACGATGAATGCCGAGGCTTGCCTCCGCCTTCACTATTCATCAGCCTCGATGCAAGCGGATATCCGAGCCCGGATTTCGGAGGCGGCGGGACTGTAACGCTCGGCGACTGGCTCAACCCCCTGCCTGACAGGAACCTCGTCCGCGACCGCTTCGACCGCATTTTCCTAGGAGATTCGACCTTCACGGAAGGGCCACCCCGGCACGATTTCTTTCGGATCATCCGACTGACCGCGACCGGCACAATCAGCCAAAGCTTTGGGAAGCAAGGAATGGTCCATATACCTCTTTCCAGCCGAGAAAAGCTCGGATCGCTCACCGCCGATGCGCGGGGAGGACTGCTGGTTGCGGGTTTGCTGTTTAAGAAGTACCCACTCAGCCCCACTCGCAGGACGGCGAAATTCCTCCTTGTCCGAATGTCTGCAAACGGCAGCCTCGACCCCAGATTCGGACGCAGAGGCCGGGCGGTGGTGGGCTTTGGCCCGGGCAGCAGCGCTTCTGCAAGCCAGATCCTCGTTGACGGGCGAGGAAGGGCGGTCGTTGCCGGAAACGTCAAGAGCCCGGACCTCCCGACCCATCGAGGTATCGCTTTGGCACGCTATGTGAAGTAGTAGTTGACGAGCGGCGGCGAGAACGGGGGCATCATGGGATGCCACCGCCCGGCACTTTCCCTTCATCCTCGAGCTTGTCGAGGTGGGCCTGCATCACCATCGCCGCGGCCGGGCGGACCTCGGCGGGGACGTCGTCCCAGACCTCGGCGAGCAGGGCCTCGCGAGAGCGCTCGCCTCGCTCCAGGGCCGTGAGGAGGCGGCGCTCGCGCATCTCGCGGTGCTCGACGTACTCGGCCAGCTTGGCTGCCGGATCCTCGATCCAGGGGCCGTGGCCGGGGCAGATCAGCTCGATCGGTTCCGCCTGCATGCGGCGCAGCGAGTCCATGTAGGCGGAGAGCGAGCCCCCGTCGGGCGGGACGAAGGTCGAGCCCACCCCGAGCACGAGGTCGCCGCTGAAGCAGACCCCGTCGGCGGTGAGCAGGCAGACGTGGTCGGGTGCGTGACCGGGGGTGGCGAGCGCTCGCAGGCCTGCGATCTCCTGGCCGTCGACCGGCAGGATGCGAAGCGGCGGAACCGGATGCCCAGGCCGCCGGTTTGCGACATCGGCGGCAAGCCATGCGGCGCCGTCGGCGTGATCGCCGTGGCCGTGCGTGAGGAGAATGAAGCCGACTCCGCCCCTCGCCTCCGCGGTCTTCCGCACCGCTTCCAGATGACCGCGATCCTCGGGCCCGGGATCGATCACGACGCAGGGGTCGGCCCCGTACAGGTAGGTGTTCGTCCCCTCCAGCGTCATCGGCCCCGGGTTGGGGGCGACGATGCAGAGGATCTCGGGGTGGCCCGGCGCCTCGCTGAACATTTCGTAACCCACGAAACGCCGATCTTCCATGCTCTACATGGAATATCGGCGCTTCGTCAGCCGCTTACCTCTTTGGCGATCGCTTCGCGGGCGTCGTCGGGCTCGAGGACGACGAGGTCGCCGGCACCGCGCAGGATCTCGCGCACCAGCCATGACGTCCCGGCATAAGGCAGCTCGACCACTACGGCGCCGTCGGCGAGCTCCTCGACCACGGTGCGCTCCTCGCGCAGCCAGCGGGCGCGCTCGGGCGAAACCCAGACACGGGCGACGTGGGCGGTCGGCACCTCGCCGTGGGTCATCCAGCCCTCGACCCCGGCAAACTCCTCGACTTCCGGGCGTGGCTCGAAGGTCTGCCCCGAGAGCGTCGCCTCCTTGATCCGGTCGAGCTTGAAGTGGCGGACGCCCTCTTTGGTCAGGTCGTAGCACTCGACGTACCAGCCCTCTTTGCCGTTCTCGAGCCGGTAGGGCTCGACCGAACGCTTGGTGAACGTGTCCTCGTTCTCCTTGTAGTAGTCGAGGTCGAGGACCTGGCTGGAGCCGATCGCCTCGTTGACCTTGCGCGCCACCTCGGCGTCGCCGCCGCTGCCGGCGGCGATCTCCAGCCCCTCCTCCGAGGGATCGTGGCCCAGCGCCTTGATGATCTTGGTGCGAGCGCTCTGCAGCCCGCCCTGCGGCAGGTGGTCGCCGAAGAGGTCGATCGCCGCGACCAGTGCCTTCGCCTCGAGCGGCAGCAGGCGTGCCGGGCGGGCGAAATTGTCGCCGTATGGCTCGGAGTCGACTTCGATCTCGTCGCCGACGATTTCGGCGTAGAGGACGTAGGTGCCGCCGCCGAAGTTGACGACGTTGAGCAGGTCGATGTCCTCCTGCAGCTCCTCGCCTGTGAGTTCGAGCCGCTGGCGGAGGTCGGCGACGCCGAGGCGCTCGCCGCGCTTGGCGGAGTCGATCAGGAGGCCGGCGAGGGTGACGAGGCGGGCGAATCGCTCGGGCCGGATCGCGGCTTCGCCGCGGCCGTTGGAGCGGGCCCGCCGCGGCGCCTCGCGCAGGGGCCGGTCGACGATCTCGGCCGGCTCGAAGCCGTTGTGGTGGCGGTCGTGGAGCAGCCCGAGGCGGCTTTCGGCCTCCTCGCGCAGCTCGTCCGGGCCCAGCACTTGGGCGTTCTGGCGCCAGCGCAGCACCCAGGCGATCAGCTCGCGCGGGGACGCGTAGTCGGTCTCGAAGACCGAGCCCTTGCCGGGCGCGCCGTCGGACTTCTTCGCCGGGCGCAGCTCGCCGTAGGCGCCGAAGTCGCGCTCGATCAGCCAGGCGATGCGGTCGCGGACGAAGATCTTCGCGGTGCCCTGCATCTCCCCCAGCTGCCAGTCGGCGCGCTGGCCGTAGTCGCGGCGGTCGAAGTCCTCGGGAGGGGAGAAGTCGTGCTCGGCCTTGGACGCGTAGCCGACCTTGCCCTGGATCCGGGAGAGGCGGAAGACGCGGACCGCCTCGCGCTCGTGCGCGTGGCCGATCAAGTAGAACTGCCCGCCGCGGAAGACCAAGTGGTACGGATCGACCTTGCGCTTCTCCGTCTCGTCGCGCTCCATCGTGTAGTAGGTGAACTCGATCGTCTTGCGGCGCGAGATCGCGGTCTCGATCTTGGAAAGGCGCTGGGATAGCTCGCGTCCCCCCGCCGAGGCCGTCATCGCCATCTCGACCGGAGCGCGCTCGCCCTCCTTGAGCGGGTTCGGGTGGCCCCAAGCGACCTGCTGCAGCGCCAGCCGCAGCGGCTCGGCGTAGGCGAATTCACCGTCTGAGAGCAGCGAGAGCGCCGTGCTCAGCGCCGCCAGCTCGTCATCGGAGAACTTGATCGCGTCGAGGTAGAAATTCTCTGGCGGCAGCGAGTAGAGCTCGGCCTCGAAGAAGCCCTCGCCGGGCTTCTCGACCCCGAGCTGGATGCCGAGGCTTTCCAACTCCGCGCGGTCGGCGTAGAAGCGCCGCGCGAAGGCGTCGTCGTTCATGTCGCTGTAGCCCTCCACCTCGCGCTTGATCTCGAGGGCCGAAACCGGCCTCCCCTGAGCCATCAGGAACGAGATCAGCGAGAGCTGGCGGATCAGCTTCTCGGTGTCCTTCGCCACGGCTCGCAGGATAGTGTGCGGCCCGTCCCATGGACCTGCTGCGCAATCTCTTCGGCAACGTGACCTCGGGCATCATCCGGCTTGCGGTCACGGCTGGGGTGCTGTTCCTCTGTTACCTCTTCATCGTCAAGCCGGTCCTGAAGACGACCAACGACGCGATCAAGTCGACCGGCCTAGACCAGATCGGCAAGTCGCTGGAAGGCATGAGCACGACGATCAAGCGCGAGGTCCACCACTCCTTCGAGGTGACGAAGAAACGCGGGGCGAACCCTCAGAAGCTGGTGCACTGCGTGCAGCATGCGAACGGCAACGTCAAGCACATCGAACGCTGTACGCGGCGCTTCTGAACGGCTAGGCCGCTTGGCGCTGGCCGAAGTAGGCGGAGCCCGACAGCGCCCGGTCGAAGCTCGACCATGACTCGCCGGCGGGCAACTGGCGCTCGAGGCGGTCGAAGCTGCCGAGGCGGCCGCCGAGGTTGTCGATCATGTGGACGAGGACGGCCTCGCGGGTGGCGGGAACAACCGGCGAGCCGTGCTCGAGCGAGCCGTGATGGGCGAGGATGATGTGCAGCACGGCCTGGGCGAGCCCGGGGTCGAAGCCAGGAATCTCCTCGATCTGGCGGCGCACCTTGTAGTAGCCGAGGGGGATCTCGCCCTGGAGGCGCCCGGCATCGGTGAGGTCGATCGCCAGCGGATCGTCGTTGTAGGCCTCGGTCTTGCCGATGTCGTGAAGGAGGGCTCCGGTGACGGCGACGTCGCGGTCGATCCCGGGGAAGAAGGCGGCGGCGGCGCTGACCGCCTGGGCAACTGAGACCGTGTGCTCGAGCAGGCCGTGGCGGTAGGCCTGGTGGTAGACCTTCGCCGCCGGCGCGTCGCGGAAGCGGGACCAGATCTCCGACTCCTCGCCGAAGAAGCGGTCGAGGAGGTAGCGAAGCTGCTGGTCCTGCACGGTCGCCAGCAGCTCGCGCAGGTCGCTCTCCAGGCGATCGAAGGAGACCTCCGACCCGACCGCCAGGTCCTCGGTGCGGTACTCGCTCCCGGCGGCCTCGCGCAGCCCGCTCAGCTTGATCTTCGATCCCCAGCGCTCGCTGACCTCGAAGAGCCCGCTGACGTGGACCGGCGTACCCGGGACGGCGATCGCGTAGAGCGCCTCGGCGTCCTCCCAGGAGACCGCCTCGCAGCTGCCGCTGGCGTCGCCGAGGCTCAGCCGCAACCAGGGCTCGCCGTTGCGCTTGCGCCGCAGCTCCCGCTCGCGGACCGCGTAGACGCTGCCGACTCGCTGTCCGTCCTCCAGCTCGCCCAGCGGCACCCTCGTCGCGATGAGCGTCTCGGTGAGAGCTTGCTGCTCCATCTGCAATCCAAAGTAGTGACGCAAGCGGACGCCTCTGCGTCATCGGGTGAGATCGTGGTTCCTATTCATTGATATCTATCGATGAATAGTGCTAGGGTGGCAATCGATGGACGAGCTCCCCGTGATCGAGTGCTGCACCCCCTTGGCGGGATCCTCCCTGTCGGAGGAGCGATCGGTCGAGCTCGAGCGGGTGCTGAAGGCGCTCGCCGACCGGCACCGGCTGCGGATCGTCAACCTGCTGCTGAGAGCGGGCGGCGAGCCGGTCTGCGTCTGCGAGGTGCAGCCGCTGCTCGGCCTCTCCCAGGGAACCGTCAGCCACCACCTCAAGCAGCTGGTCGAGGCCGGCGTGATCGAGCGCGAGGGGCGCGGCACCTACAGCTACTTCAGCCTCGTACCGGGGGCGCTCGACGCGGTGCGCGAGGTCTTCTCGGTGCCGACGCGGGTCGCCGTCCCGGCAGATCCGAAGGCGGCGCCGGCCGCCTGCTGCTGAGTCCCGGCAGTGGACCACCGCCCCGACCTCCCCCGCCGCGCCGCCGCGGAGGCCTTCGGCGCCTTCGCGCTCGTCTTCGCCGGCTGCGGGGCGATCGTCACCGACACGGTGCACGCCGGGGTTCTCGGGGCCGTCGGTGTCTCGCTCGTCTTCGGCCTGACGATCATGGCGATGGTCTACGCGACCGGCCACCTCTCCGGCGCCCATCTCAACCCGGCGGTGACGCTCGCTTTCGCCCTCATCCGCCATTTCCCCCGCCGCGAGGCGCTCGCCTATATCGCCGCCCAGTTGCTCGGCGCGATCGCCGCCGCCACTTTGCTGCTCGCCGTCTGGCCGAGCCAGCCAGCGGACCTCGGCACGACCCTGCCCAGCGTCGGTGCCGGCAGCGCCGTCGTCTACGAGATCGTGCTGACCGCCTTCCTGATGTTCACGATCATGGCCGTGGCCACCGACACCCGCGCGGTCGGGGCGGGAGCGGCGATCGCGATCGGCGGCGCGGTCGGCCTCGACGCCCTCTTCGGCGGCCCGATCACCGGCGCCTCGATGAACCCCGCCCGCTCGATCGGCCCGGCCCTGATCTCGGGAGAAGTGCACGACCTCTGGATCTACATCGCCGCGCCGATCCTCGGGGCCGCCCTCGGGGCCCTCGCCTACCAGCTCGTCCGCGGCGGCACCCCGGTGAAGGCGAGCTGATGACCCGCGTCCTCTTCGTCTGCCTGCACAACGCCGGGCGCTCGCAGATGAGCGAGGCGCTCTTCACGCGGGCGGCGGCGGGGCACCACGAGGCGCGCTCAGCCGGGACGACGCCCGGCGACCAGGTCCACCCCGAGGTGGTCGAGGCGATGCGCGAGCACGGCATCGACCTCGCCGCCCGTACGCCGCGGAAGCTGACGAGCGCCGACGCCGGGTGGGCCGACGTCGTGGTGACGATGGGCTGCGGTGACGAGTGCCCCTATGTGCCCGGCACCAAGTACATCGACTGGGATCTCGAGGATCCGAAGGGCCGCCCGATCGAGGAGGTCCGCGCCACCCGCGACGAGATCGAGCGCCGCGTCGTCGAGCTGATCGGCGAGCTGGACGACTGACGCGTCACCTCTACTCGAATAGCAGCGATCATCTCAGCATGAGCACCTCACCAGAAGGCTTTCGCCTGGTTAGGTCGGGCTGGGACGGCGAGCTGCGGGACGGCCTGCTTGCCGGAGCGGAAACTGTGCGCATCGTCTCTCCCTTCATTCAGAGGCGAGCTGCGAAGCGCCTGCTGGCGCAGGCAGAGCTGCGGGTGATCACGCGGTTCAACCTCGCCGACTTTGCGGACGGCGTGAGCGACCTCGCCGCGCTCCGCCTGCTGCTTGACCATGGTGCCCAGATCCGCGGCGTGAAGGGCCTGCACGCGAAGCTGTACCTCTTCGGCTCTCTCCGAGCGATAGTCACTTCCGCGAACCTGACGGAGGCCGCCCTGCTGAACAATCACGAGCTCGGGTTCGTTGCCACGAACGAATCAATCGTCGCCGACTGCGGCAGGTACTTCGACCACCTATGGGAGCGAGGAGTCGCCGATCTCTCGTCCAAGCGGCTCGAAGGCTGGGAAGCCGATGTCCAGTCTCACCTAGCCCGGTTCCCTCGCCGGGCCCCTGCCCGCAGACTGCCGGACGAAGGGGCGGAAGTGGCCGACGCGGAGCAGGCGCCACCGCTGCCGCCACTCGTCGAGGAGTCGAGCCAGGCCTTCGTCAAGTTCTTCGGCGAGTCGCACCGGCGAGCACCTCGATCACAGACGACCCTCGCCTCTCTGCATCGGTCTGGATGCCACTGGTCCTGCACCTATCCACGCGACAAGCGTCCGCGCAGCGTCAAGGACGGAGCGGTCATGTACATGGGATGGCTGGTCGAGGATCCGAACGACATCATGGTCTTCGGGCGCGGGATCGCGATGCGCTATCGAGACGAGCTAGACGACGCGTCCGCGGAGGATGTCGCGCTGAGGTCGTGGCGAGAGAAATGGCCGCATTACATCCGCGTCCGCGACGTGGAATTCATCGACGGGACGCTGGCAAACGGCATCTCGCTGTACGAGCTGATGGACGAGCTGGGTCCCGACTCCTTTGCAACCACCCAGGCCAACACGCGCTCCGGTGGCGGCAACACAAACCCTCGCCACAGCTATGGCCGACAGGCTGCGGTGCGCCTCTCTGTCGAGGGAAGGGCGTGGCTGAATGACGGCCTCCAGAGCGTATTCGAGACCCACGGCCGCCTCGGGGATGAGGCCATGGACGAGCTAGATTGGCCCTCGCGATGAAGGCCTGCCGCTTCGCCAACGCCAACGGTGAGCCCACCCTCGGGATCGTCGAGGGCGTGGAGATTGTCGATCTCTCCGCCTCGGGACTCCCCGCGGAACCCGCAGCGGCCCTGAGCGAGGTCGGCCGAGGGGGCTTGAAGGAGCGGGCGGCGAATGCGCCCCGGCTGCCGCTTGCCGAGGTCCGCCTGCTGGCACCCGCCACCCCGCGCAAGTACCTCGGGATCGCGCTTAACTACGCCGACCACATCGCTGAGATGGGGATGGAGGCACCCGAAGTCCCGGTCTTCTTCAACAAGCAGGTGACCTGCGTGGTCGGCCCCGGCGCCGAGATCCACATGCCGAAGGTCTCGACCCTGCTCGACTACGAGGCGGAGCTGGCAATCGTGATCGGTAAGCGCTGCCGCCACGTGCCGGTCGACCGCGCCCATGAGGTGATCGCCGGCTACACCTGCGCCAACGACCTCAGCGTGCGCGACTGGCAGGGCCGGGCGCAGACGATGACGATCGGCAAGTCCTTTGACACGCACGGTCCGCTCGGCCCCTGGCTGGTCACGCCCGAGGAGGTCGGCGATCCGCAGGACCTCCGCATCCGCTGCTTCGTGGACGAGGAGCTGCGCCAGGACGCGAGCACCGCCGGGATGGTCTTCGACTGTTTCCAGCAGGTCTCCCACCTCTCCGAAGCGTTCACGCTCGAGCCCGGCGACGTGATCGCCACCGGCACCCCCTCCGGCGTCGGCATCGGCCGCAAGCCGATCCGCGAGAACGTGCTCCACGTCGGCGAGACGGTGCGGGTCGAGATCGAGCGGGTCGGCGAGCTTGTCAACACCGTGGTCGAGGAGCCCGAGGGGTTCCTCGCCGATCCTCACGCCGCGAGCTGAACAGGCGCCCGCTACGCGCGGTGCACGTCGGTCGCGGTCGCCTGGTCGCGGGGCCGGACGACGATCTCGTCGACGTTGACGTGCGGGGGCTGGGCCAAAGCCCAGCGGATGCACTCGGCGACGTCGGTGGCGCTGAGCGGCTGCATCCCTTCGTAGACGCGGGCGGCGGCTTCCTCGTCGCCGCCGAAGCGGACCAGCGAGAACTCGGTCTCGACCATGCCGGGCGCGACCTCGGTGAAGCGGACCGGCTCGCCAAGCAGCTCCAGGCGCAGCGTCCGCAGCATCGCCCGCTGGGCGTGCTTGGCGGCGGTGTAGCCGGCGCCGCCGCGGTAGGTCTCGAAGGCGGCGATGCTGGTGACGCTGACGACGTGCCCGTCGCCGGAGGCGATGAGCTTCGGCAGGAGCGCGCGCGTCATCCGCATCGTCCCCATCACGTTCGCCTCGTACATGCGAAGCCACTGCTCTTCATCGGCTTCACCGACCGGGTCGAGGCCGAGCGCGCCGCCGGCGTTGTTGACCAGGACGTCGCAGACCTCGACGCGGTTTGCGAACGCGGTCACCGAGTCGGGGTCGGCGACGTCGAGCTCGATCGCCTCGCCGCCGATCTCCGCCGCCAAGGCCTCGAGCCGGTCGAGCCGGCGTGCTCCGAGAACGGTCCGATAGCCCTCGCCCGCCAGCGCCCGTGCCGTGGCCGCGCCGATGCCGCCGGAGGCTCCCGTGATCACCGCGGTCCGCATCGCGGCGACCCTAGCGGCTGGCCGGGGGCGACTACCCCAGGGCATGCGACTCCAGCACTTCTCACACGTCGAAAGGTCGCTCTCGAGCAGGCCAATCCTCAGAGTTGGGACGAGGGTCCCAATGCAGTCATACGGGAGCTCAAACAGCTAGTCCAAGAAAGACATGGAAGTAGCACTCGCCATTCAATCGCTGATCATTCTCGCGCTACTCCAGAAGTACGTCCTTAGCTAGGACAGCGCGTCAGGTGTGGCGACTAGCCCCGTTTACTCCTTAAGAAAAGAAAGCACGGCTAGAGACCAATCCTCAAGTTCAACTTGAGGATTGTAGACGCTTTGTCCCCATCCGCCGGCTGCATGTAAGCGACCATCGCGGTGGTCGAGGAGCCGACAGCTTCGTTACCCGTAGCGCGACTGCAGCGTAGACCAATCTCCGTGCCGACCCCGCTCGGCGAGGTCGTTTCGGGCGGCTGATCTGGCGTCAGCAGTCTCGGACACTGAAATCCGTGTTGTGCGTATACGGTTTCTGCCCGGGGATGTCCCCGTTCCAGAACGTGTTCGCGACCGCGTAGTAGGCGTCGTTCCAAGGGCTGGAATGAATGCGATACCAGTAGCCGTCGGGGTTGGCGCTGAGGATCTGCGGAGCGTAAACCTTGCAGGTGACCTGAACCACCGCGTAAGGAGGGATCGTTGCACCCATTCCGGAGGCGTTGAATGGGTTCATAAAGGTATTGGCCCCCAGGGAACCCTGCTGCTCGACGTAGTATGTGGGGGATGGAGGTGGTGGCGCGGCGGGCGGAGCTGAAGGGGAGCTAGGCGGCGGGGGATTCGGGGGGACGTGGTACGTCTCCCCCGCGTGGCCCGTGCAGGCGGAGGAGATGATCACGTTGTAGAGAACTCCAACGACTCCCTTGCTGGCTAGAAGGGAGCGCGCGCACTCGTCGCTGACCCCAGCGAGCTCAGCAATCCACTTGACCAGGTGCGAGTCCACCCAGGAAAGCCCCTTCGAGGCCAAGCACTCGATGATCTGCCGAGGATTCTTGCTGATGCAAGCGGCGGCCTTGAGTCGATCGGAAGCCCAGGAGAAGATCGAGAGCTGGCTGACCCAAACGGTGCGCTGGTCACGCTTTCCCTCTCGGACCCAGATCCCACCGACCTTGTGCAGGACCACGCTTGCGCGGCGATGGGGCGGCATCGTGACCGCCACGCGGCCGCTCCAGGGGACGCCTATGTGGAAGTCGTAGCGACCCCCGCGCATCTTCACTATCGTCACGAGCCCGTTGCGAACCAGCGCGCGCGGAGGTATGAAGATCTTCGTGCCGCGCGGCGCCCGTACGACGCCACCGTGTCGTGCATTGAGAACTTTGTACGCCAATAGCTCGCCCGGCGGCCCATGCGAAGCCTCTGCACTGGCTGTGGCGCCCAGCGATGCGATGGCTAGCGTCAGCGAGATCAAGGCAAGCACTATGCGGTGACGAGGCAGGGCAGTGGTCATAATTGGTGAGCACCCTATGCGAACTGGGGCCAGCAATCAAGATGTCTTCATTGTGTAATTTCGAATAGATCGATCAGGTAGCGAGCTGGCTCGAAGCTCATTTAGGGGCTTTCCCAGCTTGACGCCGCAAGTGCCACTTCGACGACCCACGGTATAAGGGCTCGAGCGCGCTTCTTGTCAGAGTTCCCGGCGAGCCTGCTTCAGACTGTTGATGTCGATCCGGTCCTGGTCTCGATTGGCGGCGCGCTTCATTGCCAGCAGGTCCTCGTATCCGCAGAACCTGCGTGGTTTGCCGTAGAAGTCTCGGGAGACAGCGTGGCCGGCGAGATCGGTGTAGTCGCCAAGCTCCTCATCGGTCCCCTCGAAGCTGAAGGTCTGCATCACGTCGAGGCGGCCATGCTTGGTCATCAGGGTCCAGTTGCCGCCTTTCTGCAGGCCCTCGTAGTCGGGTCGCAGGTCGAACTCGCCGCTGAACTCGTCGAGGTCGATCGGGGTTGCCTCGAGCTCCTTGAGGGCAGCGGCAAGTCGACGGAGGTTCGCTTGCTTGGGATTGGGGCAGATATCAACATCCTTGGTCGCTCGGGGGTGGCCATGGGCAGCGACCGCGAACCCGCCGATGATCACGTAGTCGACCTCGTGGGCGTCGATGACCTCCAGCAGCTCATCGACCTCGAGTGGGCGACGAGAAGTCGCCCCCAAGCGTCGATCGCTGTCCCCGGATCCCCGCGCCATCAGGTCTCCGCTCCCATCGCCAGCTCGGTGGCGACCTTGCTGAGCTCGGCCGCCTGCTCCAGACGCTCGCCCGGCGTGAGCTGCTCGTAATCGGCGCGAAGCTCAGAGATCGCCACGTTCCCGGCGCCGGGAACCGCCTCGTTTAGCGGCGTCGTCGAGACGACCATCGTCTCGCCCATCGCCTCCATGATCCTGTTCAGGGTCTCGATCGAAGGGGAGACGAGATCGCGCTCTATTCGCGAGATCGCCGCCTGGCTGGTGCCAAGGCGCCGAGCGAGCTCTGCCTGGTCGAGCTTGTGGCGCCGACGCGCTTCGCGGACCAAAAGCCCGCAGCGAGGCGATTTTCTGGCATCCTCCATACTGAGAGCATACGTCAAATCAGATATATAACTTGAGGGACTTCGACCCCCCGAAAGTCCAGACTTCAAAACCCACCTCCGGAATCGGCGGTCTGAAGCGGAATCTCAGGGGGGAAAGTCCAGACTTAATTCCAGACTGCCCCCGGAGTGAGTGAGTGGGTGGGTGAGTGAGTGGCGAGGGCCGGAATCGAACCGGCGACACCACGATTTTCAGTCGTGTGCTCTACCAACTGAGCTACCTCGCCTGGGATTGCGCGGTTGCGGCCGCGCATGGGAAGGCTAGCGACCGGGGGGCGACGGGGCTGATTCGATTGGGGCATGGCTTGGGGTCGTGCAGCACTCGGGTTGGCCGTGGGGGTCGTGGTGGCCGCGACGCTTGTATCGGGGGGCTCGCGGGACGACTCGGTCCGGCTGCGCTACCTGCCGGAGAGCAACGAGCTGCGGACGGTCGTCGAGTACGGCAGGGCACGGGATGTCGACGTGCGCTCGCTCGGAGCACCGGGGGCGATCGGTGCCGATCCGCGCTGGCTCGCGCGGGCGCGGCCACTCGGGCCCGGCGCGCCGCCGTGGGCCCGGCGGATGTACCGGCGCTCGCTTCTTGTGCTGCGGGCGGTCATGGATCAACGCAGCGGCGCCGTCATGGCCGGCTTGCGCGACGGCTGGGAATACGTCTGGCCCCGC
>DATDAQ010000016.1:0-24414 GCA_036525295.1 Solirubrobacterales bacterium
GAGCTGTCCCGCCATATCCGGGGGCCAAGCTCAGACACGCCCTCCGGAAGGGGGGTGGGTCGCAGATAGACTGGCTGCGGTGCCGTCGTCCAGCGACTCGATCTCCCTCTACCGCCGCCACCGGCCGGGCTCCTTCGACGAGGTGGTCGGCCAGCAGCACGTCGTCCGCACCCTGCGCAACGCGGTCGAGCAGGGCAAGGTGCACCACGCCTACCTCTTTGTCGGCTCGCGCGGCACCGGCAAGACGTCAATGGCGAAGATCCTCGCCCGCTCGCTCAACTGCGAGCGCGGCGGGCCGACCGTCACGCCCTGCGGCGAGTGCGAATCGTGCACGACGATCGCCTCTGGGGTCTCGATCGACGTGATTGAGATGGACGCCGCCTCCAACCGCTCCGTCGACGACGTGCGAGACCTGCGCGAGCGGGTCGCGTACGCCCCCACCGGCGGCCGCTGGAAGGTCTACATCCTCGACGAGGCGCACATGCTGACCAAGGAGGCCTGGAACGCCTTCCTGAAGACGCTCGAGGAGCCGCCGCCGAACACCGTCTTCGTCCTCGCCACGACCGAGGCCCACAAGGTGATGCCGACGATCGCCGACCGCTGCCAGCGCTTCGACTTCCAGCGGCCCTCGCTGGAGCAGATCTCCGAGGTGCTGACCCGAGTCGCCGCGGCGGAGGGGATCGAGGCCGAGGACGCGGCCGTGGCGATGATCGCCCGCTCGGCTTCGGGCAGCTTCCGCGACGCGCTCGGCACGCTCGACCAGTTGGTCTCCTACGGCGGCAGCCAGGTCAAGCTCGAAGACGTCCTGGAGCTGCTGGGCGCGGCCGATGCCGAGCTGCTCTTCGACGCGGTCGACGCGGTCATCGCCGAGGACCCGAAGGGCGTCCTGCTCGGGGTCGAGAAGATGGCGCGCTCCGGCCGTGACCCCGCTCAGTTCGCCCGCGACCTGCTCGCCCACCTGCGCCACCTGCTGGTGACCCAGACGGTGGGCGAGGTTCCCAATACCTTCGTCGTGACCGCGACCGATGCCGGCCGTCTCTCGGCCCAAGCAAGCTCGATCGGAGCGGCGACACTGGTCCGCACGATCGACGAGCTGGCGGCGGCGCTCACCGCGGTGCGCGAGGGCGACGACGCTCGCATGGCTGTGGAGATCGCACTATTGAAGGCAGCAAGGCCAGACCTCGACCCGTCCGCGGAGGGATTGCTGCGCAGAGTCGAGAAGCTGGAGACGATGGCGAGTCAGCCCGCGGGTCCTGTCGCTGCAGGGGACCCACCACCCCCTCCGGTCGCTAAAGCGTCCTCGGGGGCGGTCCCCCCTACAGCGCCACCCGCGGGAGAGTCGGCGTCGAGTGACGAGCTTGGATCCCAAGCGCCATCGGATGGTCCGGAGCGGCCCGAGTCCGAGGACCAAGCTGAAAATTCGGCGCGGGCCGAGGCTGAACCGTCTGCCGAAGACGCAGCTCCCGCGGGTGGCGCGGACTCGGGGGGGCCGAGAACGGAGGCGGAGCCCCCGCCCGCAGGCCCCCCCGAGGTCGTGACAGGACCCGCGGGCCAGAAGCCTCTCGGCTTGGAGGAGATCCAGCGCACCTGGCCCGCCGTCCTCGACAAGCTTCGGGAGACGAGCCCGGCCCTTGCTGCCACGTTCGATGGCGCTAAGCCCGTGAGCTTGGACGACGAGGGCCTCAAGGTTGGGTTTCCCGGTGAGCTCACGTTCAACAAGCGCAAGGCGGAGACGCCTGAGAAGCGGGAGCTGATGGCGGATGCGATCGAGGACGTGCTCGGGGAGAGGCTGCGACCTACTTATGTGCTGCTCGACGGTGAGTCCGCTGCTCTCCCGGAGGAGGCTCCCGCCGCCGGCGAGATCGATCACGATGCGCTGGTGGAGAAGCTGAAGAGCGAGTTCGACGCGGAGGAGGTCGGTTAGGTGGCGAGAGGCGGAATGCCCGGGGGCTTCGACGTGAACGCCCTGATGAAGCAGGCGCAGCAGATGCAGAACGAGATGCTGCAGGCGCAGGAGAAACTCAAGGACGAGGTGGTCGAGGCCAGCGCCGGCGGCGGCATGGTCAAGGTCAAGATGGGCGGCGACCTGACCCTGCGCGAGATCGTCATCGACCCCGAGGCGATCGACCCCGAGGACGCGGAGATGCTCGCCGAGATGGTGCAGGCCGCCGTCAACGAGGGGTTGCGCGCCGCCCAGCAGCTGGCGGAGTCGAAGATGGGCGGGATCACGGGAGGCCTCGGCGGCCTCCCCGGGATGTGAGCAGCGAGGGTCCGGCACCGCTCGCCCGGCTCGTCGCGGAGCTCTCGCGGCTGCCGGGGATCGGCCAGCGCACCGCGCAGCGCCTCGCCTTCCACATCCTCCGTGCGCCCGACGAAGAGGCGGCGGCGCTGTCGGCGGCGATAACCGAGGTGAAGGAGAAGGTCGGCCTCTGCGAGGAATGCTTCAACCTCTCCGAGGGCCCGCGCTGCCGCATCTGCTCGGACTCCGGCCGCGACCGCACGACGATCTGCGTGGTCGAGGAGCCCGCCGACGTGATCCCGATCGAGCGCACCCACGAGTACCGGGGCCTCTACCACGTGCTCGGCGGCGCCCTCTCGCCGATCGACGGCGTCGACGCCGAGGACCTCAAGATCGCCGAGCTTCTGCGCCGGGTCGAGGGCGGCGAGGTGCGCGAGGTCGTCCTAGCCACCAACCCGACGACCACCGGCGAGGCAACCGCACTGCACATCGCCGAGCGCCTGCGCGGCCAGGTCGCTGTCACCCGCCTCGCCAGCGGCCTTCCGGTCGGAGCCGACCTCGAGCACGCCGACGAGGTCACCCTGGGCAAGGCCTTCGCCGGCCGCCGCAGCCTCGACTAGCGGACGATCTGACTAGACATATGTCAGTCCGCAAATAGCGACCTTTTGCATCCTGGCGTCCGTTGTGTGCGGCAAGGTGCTCTGGGTGGCGACGCGGACGACCAACGGTGCCGGAAACGAGTCCCCGGCGGGTCAGGTCGTTCGCGAGGTTTCCGGGCTGCAGGCCGCGCTGCTGGCCAGACTGCGCGAGGAGATGCGCGACGGCGACCCGGCGCCGTTCGCCGACGCGGCGCAGAAGCTGGCCGAGGAGTTCGGCTCGGTGGCGGCCACCGCGGTCGCGGCGGTGTCGACCCAGCAGGCACCCGCGCCGGCGGTGGCGCCCGACGAGCACGCCAGCCTCTTTCAGCCTGGGCACATGCGCCGCCGCCTCGAGCAGCTGATCGAGACCAACAAGCGCTACGGGCACCCATTCGGGCTGGCTGTCTTCGACGTCGACGGTCCCGGCGCTCGCGACGGCGAGCCCGACGGCGGCCAGGAGACGATGCTCGCCGTGGTCGGGGCGGCCCTGCGAGACAGCGTCCGCCTCGTCGACGAGGCGTTCCGCCTCGAGGAGGACGCGCTCTGCGTCCTGGCGCCGAACCAGACCACGGTCGAGGGAGTGCAGATGGCCGAGCGGCTGCTGCGGATGCTCGACGAGCTGGAGGCGGCGGGGGGGCTCCGGATCGGAATCTCGGTTGGCGTCGTCGCCTGCCCAGAGCACGGCACCGACGCCGAGGAGCTGTTGCGCAAGGCCGACGAGGCGATGTGGCGAGCCCGCTCCCTGGGCCAGCCGGTCGGGGTCGGCACCTTGCAAGATCGCTGACAGATTCCGGAAATCTGTCCATAACCTGCGTAAACCTGGCGTTCGGGTGGGAGAATGCCGGCACCCGGCGAACACCGCTGGGCAAGTCAAGGAACCGATCTGAGATGCCCGGAATAAGAACCAACGCAGCCGCGGAAGTGCTCGGGGTCAGCCCCAACACCCTGCGCAGCTGGGAGCGCCGCTACGGCTATCCGACGCCGAAGCGCACGGTGGGCAACCACCGCAACTACGAGCTGGTCGAGCTGCAGACCCTGCGCGACGCCCTCGCTCAGACCGGCAACATCTCCTCGGCGATCGAGCTGGCGCGCCAGCGCCAAGATGCTCCGGCCAACGGCGGCAGCCTGCTGGCCGCGCTGGAGAGCTTCGACGAGGAGGCCGCCAACCGCGCGGTCGAGGAGAGCCTCGCGCTGCGCCCGCTGGAGCGCACCGTGGAGGAGCTGCTGCTGCCGGCGGTCGACCGCCTCGCTGCCGACCCGGATGCCGAGGCCGAGCTGGAGTTCGCCTCCCGCTGGGCGACCGGGTGGCTGCACGGCGCTCGCCGCCTCGCCTCCGCCGCCTCCCGCCCGGCCGGGATCCTCCTGCTCGACTCCAGCCGCGGCTCCGATGCCGAGGCGGTGCACGCCCAGGCGCTGGACCTGACCCTGCGCCGCGCCGGCTTCCGCGTGCTGATGCTCTCCAACGAGCTCGGCGACGAGCGCCTCGAGCGTGCCCTCGGCGCCCTCGACCCGACCGCGATCGTCCTCTGCGGCCCCGGCGCCGACACCGCCAGCGCGGTCAAGCTGGTCCGCAAGATCCGCGAGGTCGGCTTCGACGCACCGCTCTTCGGCTTCCGCGCCAGCGGCCTGATCGGCGACGCGGTCCCCTCGGCCGGCAGCAGCCCCAGCGAGGTGACGGGGATGCTCAACGCCGATCTCCGCCGCCGCGCCGCCCAAGCCTTCGCTTAGAGCCTCGCCCTAGAGGGAGGCGTTCGCTTTCTTGGCGGCCGCGAGGACCACTGCCGGGAGCGGCGGGAAGTCCAGCGAGGCGCCGAAGCTCTGCCCTTTGGTGAGGGCGTAGCTGACGAACTGCTGGATCGCTCCCTTCTGTGGGGCGCTCCGGGGCACGACCGCGTAGGTGAAGGTCGAGATCGGGTATGCGATCTTTGCTTTGGCCGGGGGGTTGGCGATGCTCACCGTGTTGCTCGACGGCATGCTCTTCACCACCGAGGCGGCGCTGGCGATGTTTGCCAGGTTCGGGTAGGCGTAGTTCCCGGCCCGGTTCTGGACCGCGACCGCTTTCAGGCCCGCCGCGATCAGGTAGGAGGCCGAGATGTAACTGATCGAGCCAGGCGTTTTCTTGACGGTGTTGGTCAGCCCCAGGTTGCCTTTGGCGCCCACGCCCACCGGGAAGCCGACCGAGGTGGCGAAGCCGACCTGACTCCTCCAGGCCGAGCTGACCTTGGAGAGGAAGTCGGTGAAGGCGTAGGTGTCACCGGAGCCGTCACTGCGGAAGATGGGGGTGATCTTGGTTCCCGGCAATTTCGTCCCCGGGTTCGCTTTTTTGATCTTTTTGTCGTTCCACTTCTTGATCTTGCCGAGGTAGATTTCCGCCAGGAGCGAGCCGGTCAGGCGCAGTTTCCTGACTCCCGGGATGTTGTACCCGACGGCGGTGGCCGAGAGGGCCCAGGGGATCTGGACGCAGCCGTTGCAGGCGGCCGCCTGTTCGCCCGTCAGCGGCGCGTCGGAGGCGCCGAAGTCGACGGTCCTTGCCGTGATCTGGGCGATGCCGGCACCGGAGCCGACGGCCGAGTACTGCACCGAGGTTCCGCCCCCGGATTCGAACCCGGTCTTCCAGCTCGCCAGTATCGGCGCGACCAGCGTCGACCCGGCACCGGTGATGCCGGCCGAAGCGGTTGCCGCCGTCATGGCCATGAACCCAGCCGTTGCGACGATCGCGATTGGCAGTGCCAGGAACCTGTTGCGAATCAAGGGCAGTCCTTTCAGCTTGCTGTCGAGGCGTCTCCCGTCGGGTCCCAAACGGTGTGGGAACCCGGGGCGAGGTAGCGTCGCGGCCATTCGCCGGCGATTTGTTTCAGTCCTGTGAAAGCACACTTTTCAATCCTGTGAAAGTTGTGTTACCAGCCGGACTGGGGCCTAAATCTCGTTTACCCTGCCGCGCAATGAGCACCGTTGCCGGCCCCGGGGCCGTCCAGAGCTCGCGCGCCGTCAGGGCCGCCTCTCGCCGTAAGAAGCTCGACCGCGCCGCCGACCGCGCCCTCTATGGCGTCTGCTTGCTGGCGGCACTGGTGGCCGGCGCGGCGATCGTCGGGGTCGGCTACCAGATCGCCGACGGCGCAAGCCCCGCCATCTCGGAGTTCGGGCTGGGGTTCCTCCTCGACACCACGTGGCAGCCGAACTTCGGCGAATTCGGCGCCGGCTCGCTGATCTTCGGAACCGCCGTCAGCTCCTTCGTCGCCCTCTTCTTCGGTGCCCCGATCGCGATCTCGATCGGCCTTTACCTGAGCCTGCTCGCGCCGGCAGGGGTGCGGGGGGTGATCGCGCCGCTGGTCGAAATGCTCGCGGCGATCCCCAGCGTCATCCTCGGGTTCTGGGGGATCCTGGTCCTGGCCCCGTTCGCGCGCGACCACATAGAGCCGTTCCTGCACGACACCCTCGGCTTCATCCCGATCTTCGGGTCCCCGGAAACGACCGGGTCGAGCATATTCACCGCCAGCCTGATCCTGACCATCATGGTGATCCCGATCATCGCCTCGATCTCGCGCGACCTCTTCCAGGCGGTTCCCAGCGACGTCCAGGACGGTGCGCGCGCGCTCGGCGCGACCCGTTGGGAGGTGGTGCGCGGCATCGTCCTGCCGAGCACCGCCTCGGGTGTGGTTGCCGCATCGCTGCTCGGGCTCGGGCGTGCCCTGGGCGAGGCGATCGCCGTGGCCCAGGTGATCGGCGCCGGCTCGGAGATCCACGCCTCGCTGTTCAAGACCGGCGACACGCTTGCGGCGCGGATTGCAAACCAGTTCCCGGGTGCGCTGACCGAAATGCACAAATCCTCGCTCTTCTACCTCGGGGTGATCCTGCTCGTGATCGGCCTGCTCTCCAACCTCCTCGCACAGTGGATCGGCAGGCGCTTCGGCTACGGGGGGGCGACGGCACGATGAGCGCCGGTTCCATCCCCGACCCGACTGCCCCGCTGACGCCGAGCGGCAACCTGCGCCGGCGGGAGGCGTTCAGCCGCCTCGCGGAGTGGGGCGCGACGGGCGCCGCCGTCCTCGCCGTCGCCGTCCTCGCGATCGTCGTCTTCACCGTGGTCTCGCGGGGGGCAAGCGCGCTCAGCCTCGACTTCCTGGTCAAGGGCGCGCCGGAGGGGATCGGGCCGGAGCTCGTCGGCACCGCCATCATCGTCGGCATCGCGACCCTGATCGCGATGCCGATCGGGGTCCTGATCGCGCTCTTCCTGACCGAGTTCGCCGGCTCGCGGACGGCGAACACGATCCGCCTCACGCTCGACCTGATGAACGGCCTGCCCTCGATCATCATCGGGCTCTTCGTCTTCGGCCTGCTGGTCAACCAGAAGGCGCAGTCGGGCATCGCGGGGTCGGTGGCGCTGGCGATCATCATGGTGCCGCTGATCGCCCGCGGCACCCAGGAGGTCCTGCTGCTGGTCCCCAAGAACCTGCGCGAAGCGGCCGACGCCCTGGGGGTGAGCCGCTGGCGCGCCGTGCTCGGCATCGTCCTTCCCAGCGCCCTCGGCGGCATCGTCACGGCGACCATCCTCTCGGTCGCTCGCGCGGCCGGCGAGACCGCGCCGCTGCTCTTCGTCTCCTCCGCTTTCGATCCCTCGACGTACTCGCTGAACCCGTTCGAGGCGCTGCCCAACGTCCCGGTGAGGGTCTTCCAACTCTCCGAAGAAGCCGACCCCGGCGCCGTCACCGAAGCCTGGGGCCTCTCCCTGGTCCTGGTCTCGCTCATCCTCTTCGCCAGCCTCGGGGCCAGGGCCCTGCTGGCCCGCAGTAAGAGAAAGATGACGTCATGAGCGCCGGCTACCCGACCCAAGAGGGGATCGGAGCCGCGCCGCCGCAGCGACTTCGCATCCACAGCGGATCCCTGCCAGAGGCGAGCGACCCGGCCGCTGCAGCCAACGGCCACCACGTCGCCACCGAGGCGGTGTTCGACGCACGCGACGTGTCCGTCTTCTACGGCAGCAAAAAGGCCCTGACCGGGGTCTCGCTGCGCATCCCCCGCGGTCAGATCACGGCCCTGATCGGGCCGTCGGGCTGCGGTAAGACGACCTTCCTGCGCAGCCTCAACCGCATGAACGATTCGGTCAGCGGCTTCAGGATCGAGGGCCAGATCCTCTACCACGGCCACGACATGTACGGCGGCAACGTCGACCAGGTCGAGGTGAGGCGCAGGATCGGGATGGTCTTCCAGAAACCGAACCCGTTTCCCAAGTCGATCTTCGACAACATCGCCTGGGCCCCGCGGAACCTGGGCCTGAGGGCGGGCCTCGACGAGCGGGTCGAGAAAGCGCTGCGCGGCGCCGCCCTCTGGGACGAGGTCAAGGACCGGCTGAAGGACAGCGCCCTGGGGCTCTCCGGCGGCCAGCAGCAGCGGCTCTGCATCGCTCGCGCGATCGCGATCGAGCCCGACGTGCTGCTGCTCGACGAGCCGGCCTCGGCGCTCGACCCGGTCGCCACCGGGGCGATCGAGGAGCTCATGCACAGCCTCAAAGGCCGCTTCACGATCGCGATCGTCACCCACAACATGCAGCAGGCCGCGCGCGTGGCCGATCGCACCGCCTTCTTCAGCCTCGAGTCGCGCGACGCGCAGTCGGTCGGGACGCTGATCGAGGTCGACGACACGGCGACGATCTTCTCCCAGCCGCGCGACCCCCGCACCAGGGACTACGTCACCGGCCGCTTCGGCTGATCAGCTGCGCAGGATCGACTCGCCCGAGACCTGACGCAGCAGGGGCTGGCCGCACTGCCAGCAGAAGGTGGCGCCAGTGGAATGGGGGGCTCCGCAGCCGGCGCAGGAGCCGGCGGTGCCGGTTTCCTCCATGCGGAGGATCCGTTCGACCTCGCTAAGTTCGGCGTCGGCGTCCTGCAGGACGACGGCTCGCCTGACCAGCAGCTCCATCTGCATCCGGTCGCGGATCGCCATCTCGTAGACGAGGCCGCCCAGGTCCCACTGCAGCTCGGCGACCCTGGCGACGAGCTGCTCGCGCCGGCGCTGCAGGTCGACGAGGAACTCCTCGCCGTGGGCCGCGGCCACGGCCGCTCCCGGCTGGGCCGGTATGGACTGAGTCGCCCCCGGCGGGAGTGGGGGAGCGGCCTGGGCCCGCCGGGCCGATCTGCTCAGCGGTCGCTTGAGTCTCATTCGAAGAAGCTTCCGTCGAACTTGCCGTCGTCGCCGCAGCCGGCGGCTTCCTTTTCGCAGGATTCGCCGACCTGGACTTTCGGGTCCGCCAGCTTCACGTCGGGAGCCGTTTTGAGAACGTTTTCGGCTTCCTCCTGCGCCTTTGCTTCTACCTTCTTCTTTGCCTCCGGCTTCTGCTTCTTGGTACCGGCACCCCCCGGCGCCGAGCCAGCGCCCCCGGTCGATGCGGTGGCGCCTTCTTCTCCTCCGCCGACTTTGATCACCTGGGGAGCGGCCGGCGCGGTGGCGACCGACTGGTTGCCCGAGCGGCCGATCAGGACCCCGACCCCCATCGCCAGCAGCAGTACTCCGATGGTCGCGAACAGGGCCATGTTCGGAGACATCCGCCGTTTCGGGCGCTGGGGGGGAGGGGGCGATGCCTGGCGCGGCTGCTTCATCGCGTCCATGAGGGTGACCGCGTCCATGACCGGAAGGCGCGGCTCGCCGCAGCGCGTGCCGCACGCCAGGCAGTAGCGCTGGTCGGCGGCCACGTGAGTGCCGCAGGATGGGCACCGCTCGCCGTTCGGGGTGTTGATCGGGTCCATATGGGGCGCGAAGAGGCGTTACAGCCACGGCAGTACGCCTGGGTGGGCCCCGACATGGTCATGGCCGGCGCGGTGGCAGATGTTGCGCGCCTGTGAAAGGGAGCCCATGGGGAGCGCAGAGGCGCCCTTCTTTACATCTGGGTCACATCCTCTCGGCGTGCGGCGGAAAGACTGAAGCGGTGAAGGTGGGCAGTAACGACGGTGGTCTGGATAGGGACGGCGCCGAGAGCTGCTCGCCCGGCGGCGAGGCGGTCGAGCCCGAGCTGGACGACGCCGATCTCGAGGACTCGACCCTGGCCGAGCGCTACATGCCGGAGCCCCGCGGCGTGGCGATCGCGGTGATGGCCCTGCTCGCCTTCGGGGTGGTCGTCGGGGCCGCCACCGGGCCGATCGCCCAGAGCGCCGGCACGTCGCCGATCATCGTCGAAATGGAGTCGAGCCCGCCGCCGAGCGGCGCACCGGCCCCGGAAGGAGAAGCCCCGGTGGCGATCGCGGCTGCGCCGGAAGCGACGCCGGAAGCCCTCTCGTCGGCGGCCCCGACCGAACCGGTCGGGGAAAAAGCCCCGCCACCGCCAGCGGTGCCGGAAGAGGTACCGGGGGAAGAAGCCCTGCCACCGGTTCAACACGTGTTCATGATCGTGCTCGGCGACCACGGCTTCGAGGAAGGGTTCGGGGAAAGCTCGCCGGCGCCCTACCTCTCCAAGACCCTGCGCGCCAAGGGAGAGCTGCTCTCCAACTACTACGCGGTGACCCAGGGTCATCTGGCGAACCAGGTGGCACTGATCAGCGGTCAGGGCCCGAACCCGGCGACCGCGGCGAACTGCCCGGAGTACAAGGACGTCGCGCCTGGCACGCTGGACACCGAAGGCCTGGTCTCAGGGGAAGGCTGCGTCTACCCCGCCGAGATCCAGACGCTGCCGGGCCAGCTCGCCGAGGCGGGGTTGAGCTGGAAGGCGTACGTCGAGGACATCGGCAATGGACAGGCGGGCCAGCCGGCCAGCTGCCGGCACCCCGCGCTCGGCGCCGCCGACGACGCCCACGCACCGCGCCCCGGCGATGCCTACCTGACTTGGCGCAACCCGTTCGTCTACTTCCACTCGCTCACCGACGGCCCCGAATGCGCGGAACGAGACGTCGGCCTGGACCAGCTCGAAGCGGACCTCAAAGTCGAGACGGAGATCCCCAGCCTCTCATTCGTCGTCCCCAACGCCTGCCACGACGGCAGCGAGGAGCCCTGTGGTGCGAGCCAGCCGGCGGGTCTCGCCGCCGCTGATCCGTTCCTCGAAAGGGTCGTGCCCCAGATCGAAGCCTCCGCTGCCTACAAGGAAGGCGGGCTGATCGCGATCACCTTCGCCCAGGCTCGCCAGGACGTGCCGGCACCCGACACCAGCGCCTGCTGCGCGACCCCCGAATACCCGAACCTGCCGGCCTCCGCTCCGCCCCCGCCGAGCACCGGGCCAGTCAAAGAGACCGGTGGCGGCGGCAGGGTGGGGATGCTGTTGCTCTCGCCCTTCGTCGAGCCGGGAAGCGTCAACGAAACCGGCTACTACAACCACTTCTCGACGCTGCTCAGCATCGAGGAACTCTTCGGCCTGGCGCCGATCGGCTACGCCGCGAATCCAGCGCTCTCCCCCTTCGACGGTTCTGTCTACAACTTGGCTCCGTAGCGGGACTGATCTCGAAGCCCCGCCCTCAGCAGCCTCCGCGCGGCGCAGACGCCCCACCTATTGGGCGCGATTCAACGGAGCTTTTAGTTGACCTCAGCATTTCATCTTGTCAAAGATAAGATCAATAAGACATGGTAAGGTCTGCCAAGATGGATCCCGTCGAAAATCCCTTCTCGCCCGGTGCTGGAACGCGGCCGCCTGAGCTCCGTGGGCGGGACGACCTGATACGAGACTTCCAGATCGCCCTGCGGCGCACCATCGGCGGCCGTCCCGGCAAGAGCATCATGCCGATCGGCCTGAGGGGCGTGGGGAAGACGGTTCTGCTCAATCGCTTCGATCAGATGGCGCAAGAAGAGGGCCTGGCCCGCGCCTTCATCGAGGCTTCCGAGCATGGTGAATTCGAGCACCTGCTGGCTGCCCGGCTGCGCTCGATACTCCTCGACTTGGACCGGGGAACGGCCTCCGGAGCGGTCAAGCGTGCCCTTGAAACGCTCAAGTCCTTCACCTATACCCTGCCCGACGGGAGCTCGATCTCGCTGAACGTCGACGCGATCGCCGGCAGCGCCGATTCGGGCGTGCTGGCCGACGACGTCACCGACCTTCTCGTCGCGGTGGGAGAAGCCGCCGACGATCGCGGCCGCGGACTGCTGTTCGCAATCGACGAGGTGCAGTATCTGGAGGGCGACGAGCTGGGGGCCCTGATCAGCGCCATCCATCGCACCGTTCAGCTCGGGCTCCCGGTGATCCTCGTCGGGGCGGGGCTTCCCCAGCTCCCGGGCCTGGCGGGGAACGCGAAGTCCTACGCCGAGAGGCTCTTCGACTTCCCGGAGGTCGGCTCCCTCAATGAGGAGGACGCCCGGCGGGTGCTCGCCGTCCCGGCCAAGGCGCAGGGCGTCGATTTCTCCTCGGACGCCCTCGATCGCCTGGTTGAGTTCACGCAGGGATACCCGTACTTCCTCCAGGAGTGGGGGTACCACGTCTGGAACGCGGCGCCCCAATCTCCAATTGGCCTGGACGATGTGACCCTTGCCGCGCGTGACGTCCAGCGCAGGCTCGACGAGAATTTCTTTCGCGTGCGCATGGATCGCCTCACGCCCGCTGAGAAGCAATATCTGGCTGCGATGGCGGAGTTGGGGTCCGGTCCCCATCGGTCTGGCGACATCGCTGCAAAACTAGGCGTCAAGGTCGAGAGCGTGGCTCCTCGCCGCTCAGGACTTATCAAGAAGGGCATGGTGTACAGCCCCGCGCACGGCGATACTGCATTCACGGTTCCAATGTTCGATGATTTTCTGCGTCGGTCCCAGCTTGAATAGAACTGGGCCTGGCCCCTACTAGAAAGGTTTGCGAGATGCCACTCGATCAGAGCAAGATGGGCCAGGTCGTCACGGCGCAGATGGAGGCGCTCGAAGCCGACTACGGCGAGGACTGTCAGATCGGCGACGTCTGCACGATCGTCGAGGTCGTCGGTCCCCACGGCTCGCACGTGCGCGTGCGGACCAGCGACATGCGCCCCCATATGGCCCTCGGCCTGATCCGCATGGCCGAGCACGCGATGCTCGGCAACCTCGGCAGCGGCGAGTAGCGCCCGGACGCACTTCGAGGGCGACTATCCTCAGCCGTTCATGGTTGAGGGAACACCGAAGACGGTGGTGATGAAGTTCGGTGGCACCTCGGTCGCCGGCGCCGAGGAGATCAAGCGCGCCGCGCGGCGGATCGTCGCCGCGCGTGAGGCCGGCGCCCGCGTGGTCGCGGTGCTCTCTGCGCGGGGCAAGACGACCGACGAGCTGGTGGCCTCTGCGTTGGAGATATCCGAGCGGCCCGAGCCCCGCGAGATGGACATGCTGCTCTCCACCGGCGAGCGGATCTCCTGCGCCCTCTGCGCGATGGCGATCCACGACATGGGCCACAAGGCGATCTCGCTGACCGGCTCCCAGGCGGGCATCGTCACCGACTCCTCCCACACCAAGGCGCGGATCATCGACGTCAAGGCCGACCGGATCCGCGAGGCCCTGAGCGAGGACAGGATCGCCCTCGTCGCCGGTTTCCAGGGGGTCTCGACCGAGAGCCACGACGTGACGACCCTGGGTCGCGGCGGCTCCGACACCACCGCGGTGGCGCTGGCGGCGGCGCTGGATGCCGACGTCTGCGAGATCTACACCGACGTCGCCGGCGTCTTCAGCGCCGACCCGAGGATCGTCCCCGAGGCACGCAAGCTGAGCTTCGCCTCCTACGAGGAGACGCTCGAGATGGCGGCCTCCGGCGCCCGCGTCCTGCAGCTGCGCTCGGTCGAGTACGCGCGCAACCACGGCGTGCGGATCCACTGCCGCAGCAGCTTCGAGGACGGTCCCGGTACCCTCGTCGTCACCGAGGCCGAGGCAGAGCAGGAGACCGTGGAGCAACCCTTCGTAACAGCCGTGACCCACACCGACAACGAGGCGCGGGTGACGCTGACCGGCATCCGCGACGAGCCCGGCGTCGCGGGCGAGATCTTCACCGCGCTGGCCGATGCCGGCATCAACGTCGACGTGATCATCCAGAACGAGCCCGTCGGCGACGACGAGCTGGCCGATCTCTCCTTCACGATCGACCGCTCCGAGCTGACCGCCGCCACCGACGCCCTCTCGGCGCTGGGCGACGTCAGCCAGGGGGTGCGCACCGACGACCGCATCGGCAAGGTCTCGATCATCGGTGCCGGCATGCGCTCCCACCCCGGCGTTGCCGCCAAGGTCTTCGAGGTTCTCGGTGGCGAGGGGATCAACATCGAGATGATCTCCACCTCCCCGATCAAGATCTCCTGCGTCATCTCGGCCGATCGCGTTGCCGACGCGGTGCGGGTGCTTCACCAGGCCTTCGACCTCGGGGCCGATGCCGTGCGCCCCGAAGAACCCGAAGGCGCCGAACACCGCCCCACGGTCAGCGGCTGATCGCTTCGAACAGCTCGTCGCTGTAAGCCAGGCAGATCGCTCGCACCCGTTCCTCGGGCACGGCTCCGCGCAGGGCTCGCGCTGCCATCTCAATTCCGATCCCTGCTCGACCGCCGAACATGATTTGGAACCTTTCGAGCGCCCGCGCAGTGGGCTGACCCGCACTGGGGTGGTCCAAAAGACTGGACAGCGTTCTCGCGATCGTTGTAGGCGAACTCGTCTGCAGGAGCCGTACTACGTCGGAGGCGTCCTTGTCATCGAGGCGATCCTCTCTCCGTTCCTCGACTCGGTCGTTGAGCTTGTGGGTCTTGGCTACGAGCAGCGCTGCGGTCCCGGCCACGCGCACGTGTGATGTGCGCTGATCGGCCGGATCGAGTGCACCTATCGACATCGCGTCGTTGTCGACGAGAGCCGCCTCCAAGCCGATGGTCTTGCGTGCTGCGCTCTTACCGTGGGCTCCCAGCCGAGCCCCCCGCGTTCCGCCTGGCGACGCGACTCCGGCTGGGACGATGAGGTCCACGGGAACCTTCACCTCACGGCCTCTGATCTGGGCCGGCGCATGCCAGATGCCGGGCTCCTCAGATCCCTGAAGCTTGGCCAGCTCGAAGCCGGCCGCCTTCATCAAATCGCCCAGGGGAGGAGCGTCCTCCAGCAGCTTTGGATCGATCGCGAGATCGCCGTCGGTCGTGTACTCGGCGATCGCCAGGCTCGTTGGCCCAGTGCGCAGGTAAACGGCCTGGGCACCCGCGAGCACCAAAGCGGCTCTCTGTGGACCGAGCGCTTCCAATGCATCGAGCAGGACTCGCCGGGCTTCGACGTACTCGGGTGAGAGCTCCCTCTGGTTCACAGATTCCGCGCTCCGAGGGAGTCATCGCGCCACTCCGATTCGTTGGCCAGCATCCACTCGAGCAACGCCTCACCCTCGGCGGGCATCCGCCCGTTGCCGCTGAGGCAATCGACTGCGACCTGAGATGGAGCCGCATAGCGCAGGCCCCCTTCGATCGAATTCCCCCGCCAAACGACCGGATCGAACGGTCGCAGGATCCCAACGTTCGCTCCCTCTTCGGCGGGGAGAAGACCGAATTCTTTGGCGACCAACTCCGGGAGGTCAAAGTACGCAGTGAGAAGGGCGGGCGAAGTCACCGGGGTAATACGACTCGCCGCGAACGAGCCGGTGATCGCAATCCGGGTACCTGCTCCAGGGTCAGCGGCCAATCTCGACAACAGGCGGTCGACGCCTTCGGGCGCGATGAACATCGCCACATCGTTGGTCTTGAAGACGTCGTATGAGTTGGCCCAGCGACGCAGAAGCCCGGCGACGTCGACGCTCTCGATCGGCCCTCGGGGAGAGCGCTCGATCAATGCCTCGCGGTAGAGGGTGTCGAGCAGCCGAGAAACGTAGCCGGGTGCAAGGTCGGCTGCCTCGGCAAGCTCCCGCACGCCGTAGGGGGGGCGCACATCCGCCAGCAGCCTGATCAACCGGGCCGCCTTGGCGCCGCGCAGCTGCGCCTTGCCGCGTTCCTTGGGTGCGGGGTTTCGACTCGCACCAGTCGTTTGAAGGTAAAAGGCCGGGTTGTCCAGCCGGATCAGGGCGTTGCCGGTCAGGTCGATGTAGTTGATCTCTTGCTCGGCGAGCAGCTCTTGGGTGCGCTTGCTCAACCAGGGAGCGACGACAAGCAGCGGTACGTTTCCCCCCAGTTTTCGTGCCGCTTGCGCCAGGGGAGGGAGAAGACCGAGAACGCCTCGAGGCGAGAGCGACTGCTTTTCCTCGACGGCGATGGTCGCGAAAGTCCCAGTCTGGGCTTTGAGGGAGATCGTCAAGTCGGCCGGCCGGGCTTCCTCTCTGCCGGACGCGGGGACAGGGGAGCCTTCGACGCTCCAGCCTCGGGGCAAGCGTTCCTCCAGCCAGGAGATCGCACGGTCTCTGAGAAAGGTTTCCGATTGAGTGGGGTTGTCCGGCATCGCAAAGACGAGGGTACCCGACATAGTTATTGATTTTCGGCAGTTTGCGCCAACTGCAAACTGTCGTACAAAGGAAACACGATCGACGTGGGAGTCGGCCTGTGCGACGGCACACGCGCTCACAGGACCTGTGGCGGGGAGGCTCGTCATACTCGGGCCATGGCTGAGAACGGCTACAGAGTTGGGGTCCTGGGTGCAACGGGAGCCGTCGGATCGACCATCCTCGGGGTGCTTGCGGAGCGCGAATTCCCGGCATCTGAGGTCGTTCCGTTCGCCTCGGAGCGCTCGGCGGGGCGGGAGATCGAGTGGAACGGCTCGGTTCTGGAGTGCCGGCCGCTGAGCCCGGAGACGATCCAGGGCCTTGACGTGGTTCTCTCCTCGGCCGGGGGCGCGGTCAGCGCCGAGTGGGCGCCGCGGCTGGTCGAGGCCGGCGCGGTCGTCGTCGACAACACCAGCTATTGGCGGATGCACGAGGACGTGCCGCTCGTGGTCGCCGGGGTCAACCCGGAGGCTGCCGACTCGCACAAGGGCATCGTCGCCAACCCCAACTGCACGACGATGGTCGCGATGATGGCGTTGGCGCCGATCCACCGCGCGGTCGGGCTCGAGCGCATAGTCGTCTCCAGCTACCAGGCCGTGTCCGGGACCGGCCAGCGGGCGATCGAGGAGCTGCTTGCCCAGTCGCGGGCGGTGCTGGCCGGGGAGGAGGTCCCCGAGCCGGGGATCTACCCCCACCGGATCGCCTTCAACGTTCTGCCCCAGGTCGAGGTCTTCGAGGACGGCGACGACTACACGACCGAGGAGCGCAAGGTGATGGCGGAGACCCGCAAGATCCTTGGCGTGGGGGAGGAGCTGGCGATCTCGGCCACCTGCGCTCGTGTGCCGGTCGTCAGCGGCCACTCCGAGTCGGTCAACGTGCGCACCCGCGAGGACCTCTCGCCCGACGATTGCCGCGCCCTGCTCGCCGAATCCCCCGGGGTCGTCGTCGTCGACGACCCCGGCGCCGGCGCCTACCCGATGGCGATCGACGCCGCCGGCCGCGACGACGTGCTCGTCGGCCGAATCCGCCGCGACCCCGACCAGGAGCGCACGCTCAACCTCTGGGTCGCCGGCGACAACCTGCGCAAGGGCGCCGCGACGAACGCGGTGCAGGTGGCCGAGCTGCTGATCGAGCGCGACCTGCTGGGGTAGAAATCCCCATATCGTGGGGGATATTTCCCTACCGCGTGGTAAATTATCACCGTGATAGAACGTGCGCTGACGCCGCGGTTGCTGGAAGCGCTTTCCGATACGCCGGTCGTGACCCTGGTGGGAGGGCGACAGACGGGAAAGAGCACGCTCGTGACCGGCTTGGCCAAACATGGCCATCTGGCGGAGTACGTCTCCCTGGACGATCCCACCGAGTTGGCGGGGGCTCGCAACGATCCGGTCGCCTTCGTCGATCGCTTTGCGGGCCCCGTAATCGTCGACGAGGTCCAGCGGGCCCCCGAGCTCCTTCTCCCGATCAAGGCCTCCGTGGATCGGGACCGCCGCCCAGGGCGTTTCTTGCTCACCGGTTCGGCAAATGTCCTCTTCGTGCCGGCGATCGCCGAGGCCCTGGCCGGGCGGATGGAGGTGCTGACGCTCTGGCCGTTCTCTGCCGCCGAGATCGACGGGCGCTCCGGGGGCGGAATCGTCGACCTGTTGTTTGCGGGCGACCTGCGGCCGCCGACCGCGGAGCTGAGCACAGAAGAACTGGTTTCACGCCTCCTCGCAGGCGGCTATCCGGAGGCGGTTGCGCGAAAGAACGACGAGCGACGGCGACAGTGGTTCTCGAGCTACCTCAACACGATCCTCGATCGCGACGTTCGGACGATGGCGGACATCGCGCGCCTGGAGCAGCTGCCCGCCCTGCTGACCGCGATCGCGCTGCGCGGGCGCGGCCCTCTCAACAAGAGTGGCTTGAGCCAGGATCTCGGTATTCCGAATAGCTCGATCGATCGATACGTGACGTTGCTGACTCGCGTCTTCCTGGCACGCCTGTTCCCTGCCTGGCACAACCGCCTCGGGCCGCGGCTGGTCAAGGCTCCGAAGCTGCTGGTCAGCGATTCCGGCCTGCTTTGCCGCCTGCTCCGCTTCGATCGCAAGCGGGTGCTGGAGGACAGTGCAGCGCGTGGCCTGGCCCTCGAGAGCTATGTCGGGATGGAGCTGGTCAAGGCGGTGGACGTGGCGGGCGGTGGCAGCGATGTCATGCACTATCGGACCACCAAGGGCACCGAGGTCGATTTCGTCGTCGAAGCCGCCGACGGAAGGGTGGTTGGCATCGAGGTGAAGGGGGCGAGCAGCGTCGATGCGCGTGACTTCAGACGATTCGAGCGTCTCGAGCAGACCCTTGGAGAGCGGTTCGTTCGTGGGATCGTCCTCTATTCTGGAAGCCGGCCCGTGCCCTTTGGCGACCGACTCGAGGCCTGGCCGGTTGGGCTCCTTTAGGCACTTTTTGTCCGCTAATCTCTAGGCATGCTGGAGTCCAGGGAGCAAACCCAGATCGATCGCTTGGAGCACCGCGTTTGCCAACTGGAACGTAAGAGTTGGGAACGCTCCGACTTCAACTTCCGCCTGATCGTGCACGGCTTCACCGCGGCCATGATCGTTCTAGCCATCGCAGCGGTCGTCCTCGGCGCTTCACATCCAAGTCACTGACGATTGTCAGTCGCCCAGGTCTTCGGCCAGGGTGCCGAAACGCTCGACCAGGCCGCGGAAGAAGTCGTGGCGGGTGACCACGGCATGCACCCGTCCGGCGGTGGCGATCGGGACGACCAGCACGCGGTGGTGGAGGAAGGTCTCGGCCAGTTGGGTGTCGGAGTAGGAGTCCTCGACGACGACGTGGTCGGTGGTCAGGAAGCGGCGGATCGATTCCTCGGCGCACTGGCTGCGGCGCTCGATCGTCTCGTCGACCGAGCGCGAGACCATCGCCGCCGAGGCGAGCTCGCCGACGTAGCCGGGGAAGAGGGCCGCCATGAACTCGCGCTCGCCGAAGATGCCGGCGAAGCGGCCGTCGGCCTCCACGGCGGGCAGCGCCGGCAGGCCCGCATCGATCACCCGCCGGGCCGCGGGGCCGATCAGCTCGTCGGCGTCGAGGGGCTCGATCTCGCGAAGCGTGCTCTTGACGATGGAATCGGGCATGGCTCTCTCCTCAGATCAGGATGTAGCGGATCGCAATGTAAGCGGTGGCGAGGCCGATGGAGAGGATCGTCGCCGGTAGGCCGACACGCAGGAAGGCCATGAAGCCGATCGGCGTCCCGGCCCGTTCGGCCATCCCGGCGGCGGCGACGTTTGCCGCGGCGGCGATCAGCGTCGCGTTGCCGCCGAAGCAGGCCCCCAGCGCGAGCGACCACCAGTAGGCGTCATCGCCGGTCGCGCCGGCCGACTCCTGCAATTCCTTGACGACGGGAATCATCGCCGTGGTGAAGGGGATGTTGTCGACCACGGCCGAGCCCGCCGCGGCCACCCAGGTGATCCCGATCAGCTCCGCCGTGCGCTCGCCGCCGGTGACGTCCTTGACCGCGTCGGCGACGTGGCCGATCGCCCCTGTCGCCTCCAGGGCGCCGACCATGACGAAGAGGCCGATGAAGAAGAAGAGCGTCGTCCACTCGATGCTGGAGAGCGTCTTCTCGAGGTCGATCCGGGTCACCAGCAGGCCGACAGAGGCGCCGGCCAGGGCCACCGTCGCCGGCTCCACGTGCAGCGCCTGGTGGGCGAAGAAGGCGAGCACGGTGAGCACCAGCACCGGGCCGGTGCGCTTCAGCTCGGGCCAGTCGCGGATCGAGGCGGCGGCGTCGAGCTCCATCACCGCCCGGCGGTTTCGCTCCTCCACCCGCAGCCGCTTGCGGAAGGCGAGGTAGAGCAGCGGCACGACGACGGCGAAGGTGACGATCACGATCGGCGCCAGGTTGGCGATGAAGGCGTTGAAGCTGAGCCCCGTGGCGCCGGCGATGATGATGTTCGGCGGGTCGCCGATCAGGGTCGCGGTGCCGCCGATGTTGGAGGCGATCACCTCGATGATCAACAGCGGCACCGCCTCGATGTCGAGCGCGTCTGCGAGCAGGAAGGTGATCGGCGCGATCAGCAGGATCGTGGTCAGGTTGTCGAGGAAGGCCGAGAGCAGCGCCGTCGTCCCGGCGAGGCTCATCGTCACCGCGAAGGAGCGCCCGCCGGAGAGCTGGCCGGCGCGGATCGCGACGTAGTCGTAGACGCCGGTCTGCTGGGTCAGGTAGACGAGGATCATCATCCCGACGAGCAGGCCGATCGTGTTGAAGTCGACCGCCTCGATCGCCTGCTCCTGGGAGAAGTCGCCGACGAAGAGGACGACGATCGCGGCCCCGAGCAGCGCCACGTTGGTCCTGTGCATCTTTTCGCTGGCGACGATCGCCAGGACGATGAGGAAGGTGGCTACGGCGAGTGCCATCGGAGCCTTTCGGGGTCGGCAAGGAGTGTTGCCGACCAGTCTTCCCGGCTCACCAGGAGCGAAGGTTACCTGTGCGGCCGGTGTCCGCTTGGTGGCCTACTGCGGCGGGCCCGGACTGAGGGAGCCAGGCTCAGGCTTGGGAGTTGTTGGAGTCCCCAACTCCGGGCCGCTCCTGCCGCTCCGGAAGCGGGATCTCCTCCAGCTCTACATCCGCCACGGTCGAGAGCACGGCGTCGAGCGCGACGCCGGAGAGCGTCTCCTGCTCGAGCAGGGCGTGCGACGTCTCCTGGACCGCGTTCCAGTTGGTGTGCAGCACGTGTTCGGCGCGAGCCTTCGCCTCCTCGACCAGGCGCTCGGTCTCTTCGTCGATCAGGTCGAGGGTGTGGGGCCCGACCGAGCCGAGGTCCTGGAGGGCTGCCCCCAGGAAGATCTCGCCGCCGGCCTCGCCGATCGTGACGGCACCGAGCTCTGGGCTCATCCCGTAGCTGGTCACCATCTTCCGCGCCAGCTTGGTGGCCGCGTGCAGGTCCTCGCTGGAGCCGGTCGAGGGCTCGGCGAACTCGATCAGCTCGGCGGCGGTGCCGGCGAGGATCGCCGTCAGGTGCCGCTGGAGGTCCGACTCGGCGTGCATCACCGCGTCGCGGTCGGTGAGCATGTGGGCAGCGGTGCCCAGCTGCCGCCCGCGGGCGACGATCGAGAGCTTCTGGGCGCTGACGAACTGGCCGATCGCGCGGGTCGCCACTGCGTGGCCGGCCTCGTGGATCGCGATCCGCCAGCGCTCCGACTCGGTCAGCACGTGGGTCTTCTTCGCCGGGCCGGCGACGACCCGGTCGATTGCCTCCTCCAGGGTCGCCTGGTCGATCTCGGTGAAGCCCTCGCGGACGGAGAGCAGCGCCGCCTCGTTGACCAGGTTGGCCAGCTCGGCGCCGCTGAAGCCCGGGCAGAGCTTGGCGATCTCCAGCATGTCCACCCCGGTGTCGAAGGAGCGTCCTTTGGCGTGCAGCTCGAGGATTTCCAGGCGGCCGTGCACGTCGGGGACGTCGACGGTCACCTGACGGTCGAAGCGCCCGGGGCGGAGCAGGGCTGGGTCGAGGATGTCGGGCCGGTTGGTCGCGCCCATCACTACGACGCCGGCGTCCCCGCCGAAGCCGTCCATCTCGACCAGCAGCTGGTTGAGGGTCTGCTCGCGCTCGTCGTTCCCCTGCCCGACGCCGGCGCCGCGCTTTCGCCCGGCGGCGTCGAGCTCGTCGATGAAGATGATCGCGGGTGCCACCTTCCTCGCCTTGGCGAAGAGGTCGCGGATGCGAGCCGCTCCCACGCCGACCAGCGACTCGACGAACTCGGCACCGGAGGCAGAGAAGAAGGCAGCGTCCGCTTCCCCGGCCGTGGCCCTGGCCAGAAGCGTCTTGCCGGTGCCTGGTGGCCCGACCAGCAGCACCCCCTTCGGGGCGGCGGCGCCCATCGTCAGGTATTTGCTCGGGTCCTCGAGGAAGTCGCGGATCTCGCGCAGCTCGGCGAGCGCTTCCCCGGCTCCCGCGACGGAGTCGAAGGTGATCGCCGCTTTCTCGCCCTTCTTCTTCTTCCTGCCCTTGCCGCGGAAGTCCGAGAAGGAGCCGATCCCGCCCGAGTCGTCGCCGGTCTGGCGCATGAAGAATGAGAAGAGGCAGACCAGGAGCAGGATCGGGATCAGGAACTGCACGACGATGACCCGTGCGGCCTTGTTCGACTGCGGGTCGATCGAAACTTTGGCGCCGTCCCGGGAGAGCGCCTCGTAGACCCGCAGCGTCGCCGCATCCGAGGCGGGGTAGTCCGCGTAGAGGACGAGCCCCCCGTCGGTTTCGGCGATGACCTGGTGGTCGTAGTCGAGCAGGGTCGCGTTGCGAAGGAGGTGGTCTTGCCCCGGCTTGGTCAGCGCGGAGAGCGGCACCTTCTGACCGGTCCCTTCGGATTCGAGGGAGCCGAGCAGCGAGAAGAAGGCGATCAGCAGGGCGAGCGACGCCGCGAGCAGGAAGGTCGAGAGGCGGTCGCGCTTGAGGAACCGCCCGACCGGTGCCAGGAGCTCGCCAACGCGTTCGACTGCTTCTCGGGAGCGAGAGCGCGCGCTTCGGTGGGATGCGAGTCGAGGGTTCGACATTGGGGGGAGGCGGACCGGGTGGCCGCGAAACGAAGACGATCACCGTTTCGGTTGGCCCCGGTGTAAACAGGTTGATAACGGCGGGGAATGGTGGAGGTGGCGGTCGGTTGCCCGTGGAATTGCAAAAGAATCGTTGCAATACGTTCACGCCGTTTTCCCCGCAGATTCACATGCTGCGGCCCTGAGGCGGAAAGGATCGGATCAACAGACCTACAGAAAGCTGTGGGGAAGAGATCCAAGGAGGGATCATGTTCAGTCTCAAGGGAAGGAAGTCGGCCAGAGCGGGCATCCGCGCCGCGCTCCTGGTCGGGGCGGTTGCCACCGTCGCTGTGCTCGGCACCGCTGGTAGCGCCTCGGCCGCGCCGAGCTGCACCGGCGAAAGCATCACCGGCCGCGGCGCCTCGCTGCAGAAAGTAATGCAGCAGAATGTCTGGACCCCGGCGTTCAACACCACTGTCTGCCCAGACGGCGTAGGCACCGAACCGAACGTCACCTACGAATCGACCGGCAGCGGTCCCGGCCTCGAAAAATGGAACCACAACGGCGTAGAAGGCAAAATCAACACTGCCTACTCCTACATCGGCACCGATGACGCGCCGACCGCCGCTCAGATCACCAACATGACCAGTGTCGCCGGCGGTGCCGGTCTGCTGACGATCCCGGTCGCCCAGACCGCGATCTCGATCTTCGCCAACCCGCCCGCCGGGTGCGACGTCGAAACGATGACCAACAAAGACCTCGAGAACGTCTTCAACGGAGCCATTCTCAAGTGGTCGCAGCTCTCCAACATCCTGGCTGAACCCAACCCGGCCTGCAACTACGCGATCAAGCGCGTCGTCCGCACCGAAGGCTCGGGCACGACCTACCAGTTCAAGAACTACCTCTGGCTGCTCAACAAGAAAGGCGTGCCCTGCACCACGGGCGGCACCGAAGGCAAAGCCAGTTGGCAGGAACTTGAGCCGATCGGCGTTGGCGGCGCCCCGAACATCACGTGGCCCGAAGACGAAGGCTGCGCGGTGCCGCGGAGCGTTGTCCTGCGCGGAGCCGGCAACGGCGGGGTGGCCGACAAAGTCATCGCCGAATCAGGCTCGATCGGGTACGTAGCGCTCCCGGACGCCAAGGCCAAGATCGCCGCCTGCGAAAAAACCGCAACCTGCAAAAACACCGAAATCCTCTCGCTGCAGAACAACGGCAAGCGGAAACTCGCCGAAGCGACCTACGCCAACCCGGCGAGCGGCGAACAGGCCAACTGCGCCACGGCCCGGTACATCGTGCCGGCCAACGCGCGCCCGGCCAAAACCCACACCGCTCTCAACGTCGACTGGTCCCTGGTCTTCGGGGCCAAGATGGACACGAGCCTGACGGGCGGCGGCTACACGATCTGCACCATTACATTCGACCTGGCTTGGAACGACTACTCCAGCGCCGGCTTCAAAGAAGGCCAGGCGACGACAGTGAGGGACTACCTGACCGAGTACGTCACTGCGGCGTCCGGCCAGACAGCCATTGCGAGCAACTACAACGCACCGCTTCCGACCTCGGAATCGGTGACGTACAACGTGCTCGCGGCGGCGCAGTTCACCGCGGCCAAGATCGGCTTCTAGCCGACCGGCTTTCTGCCGGCGCCAACGCGCCGGCAGGCCGTGACCGAAGCGGGGGGGGGGGG
>DATDAQ010000017.1:0-40613 GCA_036525295.1 Solirubrobacterales bacterium
AGGCCGATGCGCAGGCTGCTCCCGAACCCCACGAACGCCCGGCCCGAGACGCTGAGGCCATGTCCCCCCAGTGCGCCGGCGGCGTCGGCGAGGCCTTCCCTCGCCTCCTCCGCCGTCGAGGCGACGATCGCGCAGCGAACCGCGCAGTCCGCCGGGATCTCGTCCGCGAGGCGAGAAGCCAGCTGCTCGATGCTCTCGGGGCGGCTCCCCGCGGCCATAAGCAACTCGAGGCGGTCGCGAACGGTCGCCGCATCCGGGCCGCCGACAGCGAGCAGACAGGGGTGGCGCGGCTCCTCGATCAGCGAGGGGCGCGCTGCCATACCGCCTCCAGCTCCACGGTCATCGCGACGGCTTCCTCCTGATTGACGATCGTCCAGCCGCCCGTGACGAGGCCGTAATCCTCAGTCCACGGCACCAGCCGGAGGATCTCGCACCGCACGCGGATCGTGTCCCCGACCCCTATCGGCACGAGCAGTCGCAGGTCGTTGACCCGCCGCAACGCGGCAACGCGGTCGTTCGGCACGAGCCCGATCGAGTAGGTGAGCGCCAGCAGAGCGGGAGCGCCGATCCGTCCGGCGGTCGTTCCCCCCGTGTAGAGGCCGGGGTTCCCGCTGACCGGGCTCATCTCCCCGGTCAGGGAGGCGAAGCGGACGATGTCCGCCTCGGTCACCGTGCGGCCCCCGCTTGTGTAGCTGTCGCCCACGGCAAGCTCGTCGAACGGCCGCAACCAGACGATGACCCCCTCCCGTACCCGGGTCTCCGCGCCAGCCGTGGACGAAACCGGTCTCACCCCCCTGCCGCATGCTGACCGAGCACCTCTCGGGCCCGCTCGGCCATCGCCGGCATCATCTCGCCGGCCATCGCTTCGAGGCGGCTCAGCTCCATCATGCGCACGTAGAAGTAGACGTGGAGCCGGCCGGCGACGTCGTCACCGTCGCCGCGCAGCGTGCACTGGACCTCGATGCTCACCTTGCGCCTGGCTCGCAGCCGCTCCGCGGCCGCCGGAACGTCGCCGAGAGCCTCGGCCCGGGAGCGAATGTCCCCGCGCGGCCGGCACGCCGGATTGAAGACCGCCTTCCTGGTCAGCACCAGCGGCATCAGCTTCGTCTCGGGATCCGGCTTGCTCAGCGCGAGGGCATCGCATATCGCGATGCCGGAGGCAACCTCGCCCACGGTGTACACAGCCGCAACCGAGTGCCGGCCATCGGACTCCACCAGGTGCGGCTGAGAAGGCAGTGTGACCACGGCGGGCCCGTTCGGGCCCAGCCTGTCGAAGCGCATTCCAAGGTGAACGTGGAACGGGACCTCGGGAAAGCCGTAGAAGTCGTCCGGATAGTCCCCGGCGATGCCGGGGGCGGTGGAGGTCACGCCTCGATCACCACCACCGCGTTGTGACCCCCGAAGGCAAACGAGTTCGAGAGGGCGACCGCTCGTCCAGCGCGGTTCCCGCCGCCGTTCGTGGACCGTTCGGGGAGAGGGATCGGATCGCCGGGCACGTAATTGAGGTCGAGATCCTCGCCGGGCACCTCCAGCCCCACCGTGGGCGGCACGACGCCACCCCGGAGCGTGAGCAGGGTCGCGATCGCCTCGATCGCTCCGGCCCCGCCGATCGAGTGGCCGACGACCGACTTCGTGGAGCTGATCGGGATCTCGTGCGCGTGCCCGCCGAGGGCGACCTTGAGCGCATTGGTCTCGGCCAGGTCGTTGGCCTCGGTCGACGTTCCGTGGGCGTTTACGTAATCAACCTCCTCCGGCGCGCGACCCGCATCGTCGAGCGCCGACCGGATCGCATGCCCGCAGATCTCGCCATCCTCCGCGGGGGCGGTCAGGTGATAGCCGTCGGTCGAGGCCCCATAGCCGGACAGATAACCGAGGATCTCGGCGCCGCGATCCTCGGCCTTGTCCTCGTGCTCGAGTATCAGGATGCCTCCGCCCTCGGCCATGACGAAGCCGTCGCGCCGCTCGTCGAACGGCCGGCACCGCCCCGAGCGCGACAGCGCCCCGGCCATCTTGAAGGCGGCGAGGATGAACGGCGTCAGGCACGCCTCGGCGCCACCGACGATGACCGCATCCGCCTCATCCTGCCGGAGCATGCGGAGCCCCTCGCCGATTGCCTGCGCGCTGGACGAGCAAGCCGAGGCTATCGACCTGCTCTCCCCACGAAAGCCGTGAGCGATGGCGAGGACGGCCGGCAGTGCGTTGGGCATCGAAACCGGAATGGTGAGCGGCCATACCGCATCGGGACCGTCCTGTTCGAGGGTCTGGTACTGGTCGAAGAGAACCTGCGTTCCCCCCAGCGAGACGCCGAGCACGCAAGCCACCCGGTGCGGGTCGTAGGGTGGCTCGTCGCCCTCCCAGCCCGCCTGATCGGCAGCCTCACGAGCCGCGATCGTTCCGAACTGGACGAAACGCTCCGTGCGCCGCACCTGCTTGCGCGACATGAACTGAGCCGGGTCGAACCCCTCGCACCTCCCGACCCCATCCTCGATTCCACAAACCCCATCCCGCCAGCGTTCGTAGAGGGTGTCCGCGCCGACCCCAAGCGGAGTCACCGCTCCGACGCCGGTGATCGCGGCCGAGCCTTCGCTCACTTCAGGTACCCCAGCAGGACCTGCTGGGCGTCTCCGAGCGTTTTCACGTCCTCGAAGTCGTCCGGATTGACTTCGATCCCGTACTCCTGATGCAGGATCTGCGCCAGCTCGAACATGTCGAGCGAGTCGATCTCCAGATCCTCAAGCGTCGCTTCGGGACTCATCATCTCCGGATCCGCGCCGAATTCGACGAGCGCTTCCAGTATCCGCGCACCCATCTTCTCGGCACTCGGCGGGGTCTTCAGCTCCATCACTCCTCCTCGTTTTCACTGTCCACTGCTATGCCGGCAGGAACCGGACGGCCGCGTGGCGAGAAGATGGCCAGCCCGGCGGTCAGACCTCCGTCGATGTTGACTGTCGCGCCATTGATGTAGGCGGCATCCTCGGAGCTCAGATAGCGGACCAGCGCGGCCACCTCCTCTGGCTGCGCCACCCGTCGGGGAGGCATCGCCGCCTTCCATTCCTCTTCTATCTCCCCGACGAAGCCCGTGTCGACGAGGCCCGGCGCGATCGCGTTGACCGTGACTCCCCGGCGAGCCACCTCTATGGCAACCGTTCGCGTCAAGGCATCGAGACCCGCCTTTGACGCCGAGTAGGCCGACTGACCCGGCAGCGGCCGCCCCGTTGAGATCGATGAAATATTGACGATTCGCCCGTAACGTCGCCGGATCATCGGCCCCAGAGCACGGCGAATCGTGTGAAAAGCCCCGGTGAGGTTCACCTCGAGCACACGCGCCCAATCGTCCGGCGGGAGGAACCCGACGGGGAGATCTCGCCTGACCCCTGCGTTGTTAACCAGTACGAGCACCGGCCCGAACTCATCCTCAACTCGCTCGAACATCGCGTCGACGGCGACCGGGTCCGCAACATCGGCCCCGATCGCGAGCGCGGTCCCGCCCCGCTGCTCGATGCGGGCGACGACGGCTGCTGCCTCCTCCGCGGAGGTCCCGTAGTTCACACACACGCGCCAGCCGTCGGTCGCCAGGGCCTCGGCGATCGTTGCGCCCATCCCTCGCCCGGCACCGGTCACCAATGCGCATCCTTCACCCGCGAAATTCCGAGCGTCGCCGTTTGCCCTATCTCTGTCCGTCATAGGCCTCGGTATACCTAATGCCGGTCCCGCCCACAAATTCCCAGTGACCAGGTCTGTACGCCTTTGCCAGAGCCCCGACAGCGCGTAGGTTCCCCCTATGACAGCACCGGTAACCGGCACCGAGCCCTTTGTCGCATATACGCGCTCGAGCATCGCCGAGGTGAGCTCCACGCGTGTCGTCGTCAAGCAGCCAGCGGCCCCCGAGCTCGACAATCACGTTGGCGTGAGGCACGCAAGCGCACTGCACAGCGCCGGGTACGAGGCCTCGAGAGCACTGGTGGTCGCGGCTCTTGGTGAGCAATATCGACCCGAGGATCTCCGTCTCGAGGAAAGCGAGATCAGCTACACGGCGGTCGGCCTGGGACCCCTCACCACCACTGCCGAGCCGACGGGGGAGGAGTGGGACAGGCTGCCGGTCGAGCCCGCCGAGGACATGGACGGCACCACCCTGACCTCAACCGTCACGACCACCAACCAGGAGGGCAAAGTCGTCGCCCGCCTCCGCGTCCGCTGGACGCTGGCACCCCTGAGAAGCTAGGAGGGGTTAGCGAAACCCCTCCTAGCTTTCGAGCCACTCGATCACGAGCCGAGCCACCTCCTCGCCCCGGTCCTCGGGTAGGAAATGTCCGGCGCCCGGTACGACGACAGGCGCCTCCCGGCGCAAGGCGCCGGCAACCCAGCGGCCCAACTCGAGAGGGAAGAGGACGTCCGACTCCCCCCAAAGGGTCAGCGTCGGGCGTTGATCCTTCCGCATCGCCTTCATCGTGCGCCAGCAGGCCTTGGCCGCAGGTAGGTCGGCCGAGCGCGGGATGACCCGGAGCGGGAATGCCCGTGCGCCCATCTTGGACGCCGCGTCGGGAAAGGGAGCCTCGTAGCCGGCGAGAACGTCTGGTGCCGGTGCCTCGGCGCAACCGGCCCGGACGAGGTCGCCGATCGAGATGTCGGGGGTGTCCTTCACGTAGTCGTGCGCCTGCCACCAGACCGGCGGCATCGTCTGGCGCCCGGTGAAGAACGGAGTGTCGATGAGGACGAAGGCGCTGAAGCGCCAGGCCAGCTCGGTGCCCAGTCGCAGGCCGATCGGCCCGCCCCAGTCATGCCCGACCAGCACCACGTCGCGCAGATCGAGAAGCTCCATCACGTGCCGGCACGCCGCCGTGTGATGGTCGTAGCTGTACCAATCGAGATCAGTCGGCTTGTCCGAGCGCCCGAAGCCGGGGTAGTCGACCGCGACGCAGCGGTATCCCGCTTCGCGGACCCGGGGGATCACCCGGCGAAAGAGGAACGACCAGGTCGGCTCGCCGTGAAGCATCAGCAGGGGGCGGCCGTCTCCCTCGTCCACGTAGGCGATCCTCAGCCCTTGCCATTCCGTGTATCGGGGAGCGAACCCGAATGCCGGCAGATCGGCGAACCTCTCCTCGGGCGTTCGCACGGCCTCCACGGCAGTCGGGCCCGTCGCCTGTTCGCGACTCGCTACCGGATCATCCATGAATCGGCGGGCTGAGGCTGCGTCTCGGCCGGCGAAGTCGTGCGCTGGGAGTAGGGAACCCACGTCACGAAGCCCCCGCTCGCACTGTCGGTCGGCCGGGCGCAGGGAGGCGCCGACAGCTCAATCCCCGCGGGCTCGAAGAGCCGTTCGGAAAACTCGTGTGCGAGCCAGGACATTTTGTCCACACCCCGCGTGATGCGTTCTCGCACTTCGTCCTTGCTCATCGACTGGGATGAGATCTCGAACAGGTCTTCCACTCCGCGGTCGCTGGCGACAGGGAAGCCCGCGCTGCGGACGTCCAGCTTGCTGACTTCTCTGAACCCTTGCTGCATGTGCACGTTCAGTGGGTGAGTGTCCGCGAGCTGTTTGCGTATCGACGCCAGGAAATCGAGATCCGTGATGCAGTCCTTCGTAAAGAGCAGGACCGGGAACATGAAGTAGAAGGCGTTGTCCCAAATCACCTTCGCGGCCGTCGCCTGAGCATCTCGAAAGATCTCGTACTGGCCCCTGAACGCTGGCTCCCAGCCGAGGAACTGACCGAGGTAGAAGGCGTTATACGCCTTCAGCCGGCGCCTGAAGTCCGGCTCTTCGTCGAGTGCGCCGGCGATCAACCGGGTGGTCAGGGTGTTCGCGACGGCGATGAAGTCGAGGCCGGTCGAGTAGAGCGGGTCCAGAAACAACCCCGCCTCCCCGGTCAGTGCCCAGCGCTGAGGGGACAGCCCGCGTCGAGTCCCGTACGCGTACTTCTTCAGCTTGCGAAAATCGAGCAGGCCGGACTCCGATGCGGGCAGTTCGCTCGCCAGCTGGGGCTCGTTCTCCCGAAGCCACTCGTACAGCGCCTCGTAGCGCCGGATCCGCTCGTAGGGCACAAAGCGAGGGTCGGCGACGATGCCGATGCTGGTTGCCTCCGAGGGAAGCGGGATGACCCACAGCCAGTATCCCTCGCCCACAAGCTGCACGGTGCTCATCCAGCGTTTCCCGCTGGGGACGCGCGCGTGCCAGGCTGGATCGTCGGACCACTGGTCAACGACGATCCGCTTCCCCACCCGAAACCAGGAGGCATTGACGTCATGATCGATGTCAACACCCAGTCCGAGCCGCCGCCGAAGCAGGCCCGCTCGACCGCTGGCATCGACGATCCAGCGTGGGCTGAAGTCGCGGGTGGACCCGTTGCGCTTCACGGTGACTCGGTGGCGATCGGGCCCAAGCTCCAGAGCGGTGACCGTGTGCTCGTCGATCACCTCGACCCCGAGATTCGAAGCCGCCTCGGCGAGAGCGTTCTCGAGCTTGCCGCGGTCCAGTTGATAGGTGCGCAGCGGAGAGAACCTGCTGAGGCCGATCTCGGGGCGGCGCGAGATATCCGAGTTCGCCCCCGCTGAGGAGAAGATCCTCAGGCTGAACTTGCGGATCTGCTCCTCCTCCATGTGTCGCTTGAAGCCGATCGACTCCTTCAGGTAGTGCGAACCGATCTCGGCGGCGGACTCTCCCACCTTGAATGCCACCTCCGGCACCGGCAACGACCGCTTCTCGACCACCGCGATGCTGGTCTTTGGCCGCATCTGCTTGAGCTGGAGTGCCGCGGTAAGCCCCGCCAGGCCCCCACCGGCGACGAAGACGTCGCAATTGGCCGGATTTTTCGTCACAGTGCTCATCGACCGGACCGTACACACGTCAACGCGCTCGATCAACGCCACGATCGGGGGCACGGAGTAGCCCGAATGTCGGACCAGACAACCCATTCCTTGCCGTTCGACGTATCGCAGACGCTGAAGCGCAGCGAGTCGATCCGCCGCGAACGCCGCGAGATGCGGACGCGGATCAACGAATACCTAGAGGACCCCCTTATCGCGCGTCTGCACGAAGAAGCTATGAGCGCCGGGTCGTTCGTTCCCATCACGCTCGACCTGACGCATGTGTGCCAGCTGAGATGCGACGGTTGCTACTTCTTCTCCGAACAGCTGGACAACTCAAAAGCACCCAAAGACGAGACCGTCTTTCTCGAGTTCGTCCGGCGCGAGCGGGCTCGGGGCACGAACTTCATAACGGTGCTCGGAGGCGAGCCGAGCCTTCAACTGGAGCGCCTCAAAATCCTCCACGAAAACTTCCGTTGCACCACCGTGACGAACGGTCTGCGTAGGATCCCTCGAGAGGGATTCGAGGGCATGGGGATCGCCGTGTCGGTCTGGGGCGACCACGAGATCGATCGGGATCTTCGCGGCGCGGGAAAGATCGACGTCTTTGCCAGGGCGCTCAGAAACTACAAGGACGATCCGCGCGTCATCTTCTATTTCACCGTCAGCAACGCAAACGCCGACGGCATCGAGAGCGCCGTCGACGAGATCGTCGAAAACGGAAACCTCGTCGCTTTCAGCTTCTACGAGGACTGGGCCAACAGGGGCGGGGAGTTCGACCAGACGAAGGGATACGCCCGAGCACTTCGAGAGATCTACCGGGTGATCGACAAGCACCCCGCACAGATCGTGACCACTGCCTACATGGCAGAGGTCGCGGCCGGGCGGAAGATGCTCGATCTGACCTGGGGCCACGACATGTGTCCCGTGGTCAGCTCCGGGTACAACCCGGAGCTCGACGAGTGGCACGGCTCCGTGGAGTGGCGCCGGCGAAACAAGGAGCGGCTCTCCAACGGCCAGCCGTACCACCCCAACCACCGTGCCATCATGCCGGACCTCGAGTCCGTCCGGCGTTGCGCGGTCGGCGAGGAGAGCGACTGCTCCAAGTGCCACAACGCCTACGCCCGGTACGTGTGGGTCATGCTGAACCGCAACAAGCACACGCGGACCCGCCAGGACTTCATCAACTGGGTGACGAGCGCGTGGACGTTCTGCCTCGGGACCGGCGCCATCGACCGAGATAGGGCGTCCGAGGTGCTCCCGGGGGTCCACGAGCTGACACGCTCAGCCCGAGACGAGAGCCTCATCTGAGATCAGCAGAAGATCCGAATCGTGCCGTCGCCAGGGTCTTTGTAAATGGAGAGAGACTCATCCTCTGCCACAGATGGTCTATACGCGGCAACGCCTACTGGGGGCTTCGCCTCTCGCTTTTGCCCATGGCGCCACAAACCCAGCAGCAGCACAAGCAGTCCCAGCAATAGCCATTGCAATGACCGGTTCACTCAGCTGTCCGTGACCGCGCGCCTCAAGGGTCAGCTACCTCGAATTCGTGCTGGCACTCCGGGCACACAACTGTCCCCGTGGCGGCATCGTCCGTGCCGGACAATGCCGGGGATCCGTCAGGATCGCCCTTGCTGTCATTTCGTCGAGCAGCGCGAAGCTCGGTTCGCAAGTCAGATACCGACATCTTCTCCGATTCAGCGAGGTCGAGCCACCGTTCTTGATCGGCGGGTTGAAGAGAACCGATCTCAGCGTGATGACTCCAGGTCAGACCATCCCGACGTCGGGATGCCTCGACCCTTCCTGCTACGTAGGCGAAATTCCTCAGGCTCTGTATGTCGTAGCCGGTGATCTGGGACACCTCCCTGTACTTTTCCCCCCAGCGCTTCGTCCCGTAGCGAATCCAGTCCCCAAGCCACCACTGGCTACAGCGGGTCATCGCACCAAGGCGTCTCCCCGCGTGAATCCACTCGTGGACATCGATGTCTTTGGCGGGCATCCAGGCCACAGGCGAAGTCACCCCAGCATGTCGCGCACTCGTCGGGCGCTCCCGTGCCGGGGGATCCGCCTCTCTCACCGCGACCCCTGCAGCCATTCAGGTATTTTGCACTATTCAAGCTATTTTATAGTGTTGCTATGTGACTCACCCACCAAGGTGCAATGAGGCAGACTGCCGCATAAACACAAGGGTTTGCACGAATCCTCCAACATTTTCCCCTTGACCACGACGTTTGGTCAGGGAGAGTCCACGAACTCCTCCAGGCTAAGCGCAACCTGCAGTTGAGCGTTGCATATGTCGATGGGCTGGCCGAGTCTCTCTTCGATCTTTCGAAGGTGACGTTCAACGGTTTGGCGAGCTACATTGAGCGCTGATGCCGCGCTGACAATGTTTCGATTTGCACCGAAATAGGCTCGCAAGGTTCTTCGAAGAACGTCGCCGCTGTCGTTGCGGCCCTCATCCAGGGGGGCCAGATACGTTTCGATCAATGATGTAGCCAGGTACGGATCACGAAGGACCGCCGATTCCAAGATGACGTCGCAGCACCTCGTGAGCGGCTGGGGTCGATAGAGCATGACCTGAAGAGCCGCCTGCGCTTCACGAAAGGTCTGGTGCCATCCCCTTAGGCCCCTTCGCGGATCGCCGATTGCTACCGACGTCCCCCTTGGCGTACCTTCGCTCAGGAGACGGGCTAGTTCCACAATGTCGAAGTTTCGAGTGCTGGCGAGCCATACCCAAACCGTGTCACTATCACGCACTACGACCAATGATCGGCACCCAGCTCTCCGTGCCAGCGCACGGGCAGTCTTTTCACCCTCGTAACCAGTGAGTATCATTCCAACGTGCCAGATATCGAAGTCATAGTCGAGGTCGACAGGGGGCACGGAAATTTTGCCTTCAAGCAACTGAATTATGCGGTCCCCTTCTCTCTGGGCGGATGAACGCGCCGCCTGTTCATACTCATCCATGTATTCGGCGGCAACCGACTCCATCATTAGGTCAAAATGCGGGCCCTGGTCGCTCAGTATTTGACATAGCAACCGACTCGGCATGCCCTCCGCCTCAGAGATGGCGAACTCCTCCAGCGTCTTGTTTCCGGCGGCGTAGCGCCGGAGAACAGTGTCCAGCCTGACTCCTTCCTGCGCCGCGCGGCGAGCCTGTCTAGCCGTTTCGGGTGGAATCGGCAAGGGTGACCCCCTGCCCTGCTCGATACCCTCCAGTCCGTAGCTCAACGCCTCCGTGACGGTGCGTTGAAGACCAACGACATAGGTGGGATCCTCATTCCTGACTGGATCGGACAAGCTCTGAATTCGGTTAAAGACTGCCTTTTCGATCTCGAACCTGCGGGAACGCAATCGAGCAGCGAGCTCGGCCCGAATCGCTTGCGGTGATTCTTTTGGACTGCTCTTGGACCGGGTCATGAAACGACAGCTCGCTGCTTAGGACGGTTTACCCCCTCCCCTGGAGGAAACTGCCGGAAGAGAAGCGGGTCAGGCAAAGATACGACCCTCACCCTCACGAGAGGATGCCGGTATTCCCTACCTCCACGTCGTTGAAGTCCCGAGGGTCTCTTGCAGGCACGGAAAGATCGGAATCGATCCGATGTCACAAGCGATTGCTCAAAGAGCCCCAAGCATAACAAAGAACGGAACGATTTCGGCCTACGCGTTGCGATGGTTCATATACACACGCAACTCCGACATTCCTCGCGTTTCGGGCCATTGATGTCATAACAAGGACTTGTCCCCCCTTCATCTCCTCAAGCCGATACCGATCCGGCGAATGCCACCAAACATGCTCGACCGCGGCACGGGCGACGACCGCGGATTTGCTGATCTAGCCACCTTCCGTCATCCTGTTCGAGCCGCGTGAGCCAGACCGGATTCCCTCGAAGAGAACGCAACGCCCGCGCGGTCCCTCCCGGGTGCCGCGCCGCCTTGGCACTCGTGGCGCTGGCTGTCCTGGCGACACTGGTCTCGCAACCGATCGCGGCGCAGGGGAAGACCACGATCGGCTTCTGGGCCGGCGAGGCGGTCCCGGGCACGAACTGGGACGAACCCGACACCTACTGGAACCGGCGGGACACGAGCGCCTACACCCCCCAGCTCTGGAGCGTCCTGCGCGAGAACCACATCCCCCTCTACTTCAACCTCCGCTACCGGCGCGACTTCGGCCCCGTGCCCCCGGGCATGCCCCACCGACGCGACGGGCTGGCGATCGTCCGCAAGGCCAACCGGTTCGACGTGCCGGTCTGGGGATGGGTCCTGGTCCCCTTCACCTCGGGGTACTGGTCGTGGGACGGAGCGGCGACTGAGCATCTCGACGCCGTCAAGGCGCTCGTCCGCTGGGCACGGGCGAAGCACATCCGGCTGCGCGGCGTCGTCCTCGACCCAGAGCCACAGCTCAACACGCCCTTCGAGACGTCGGCGGCACTGCTGGGAGCCGGAGACGGCACCGAACTGCCGTCGCTCCTGCAGCGCACGATCGACCCGGCCGGCCAGTGCGCGGCCTGGCAGGAGTACACCCGCATCGCGCGCTGGGCCAGGAGCCACCGCGTCCGCCTCGCGGCCGCACCGGCGCCGCTGGCGCTCGACGACATCGAAGACGGCCGCCTGGCGCTCCAGGACGCGGCCGGGTTCGTCGTGCCGAACGCCGGCTGGCACGCGCTCTTCTTTCAGGCCTACCGCAGCGTCTTCTCCTACTACCTGGGGCACGACCCCGGACCGGGCATCGTCTCGTCCTACTTTCGCTCGTCCCGGAGCGAGTTCGGCGACGCGGGCCAGATCAGCCTCGGCAGCTCCGGCCGCGGCCCGTACCGGCGCTTTTCGCGCCTCCTCCGCGACGTTCGCCTGGCCGCCACACTCGGCGCTCGCAACGTGCCGATCTACTCGCTCGAGCGGACCCTGAGGGCGTACGGCGGGCCGCGCTCGGTGATCCGGCTGGCCCAGGCCGCGGATCGTCCCTTTACCGGCTCCGGGCGGGCCAGGGCCTCCGCGCCCACCCCTCAGGCCAGGGCGGTCCGGGCGGGTATCAGGGGCGTCGACGCGGCGGCCCTGGCCGCCACCTCGCTGGCCACGGACGCCAACGGCGCCCCGCTGCTCGCCAACTCCTGGCCCTACGGCTGCGGTAGCTGGGTGCCGCTCGGGTAGAGCGGATAGAGCTAGTCGGGGGGTTGCATGACCTCGACCCGGCCGTCCTCGGCGGCCGACTGCAGGGCCGCGTAGTCCGCTTCGTTCTGATCGGCGTAGGTCTCGGCGAAGGCCGCCATCGCCTTGTCGAAGGTGTCGCTCTTGCCGAGATAGGCGGCGATCGCGATGCGGTCGCCGCTGCGAGCGTGGGCGTGGGCCAGGGTCGTGCCGCAGATCTGGGCGTAGGCGGTGAGGGCGGGGGGATCCATGCGCTCGACCTTCACCGAGCCCTTCATGTCCCAGAGCTGGCGGACGTAGAAGTCGCGCCGCTTGCCGTCGATGCCGGTCGTCTTGACCCAACCGAGCATGATGTCGCTGGCGGCCTGGACCAGGCGCTGGCCCTGGACGACGCGCTCGCCCTGGTTCTCGAAGGCACTCGGGGCGGCGTAAGGCTCGAGCACCGAGCGCTGGGCTTCCTTGACCTGGAGGAAGAGGGGATCTCCGTCGTCGCGTCCCAGCATCAGCACGACCCAGGCGCGAGTGCCGACGCTGCCGACCCCGACGACCTTGAGCGCGGCATCGGCGAAGCGGTAGCTGTCGAGGAGCGCGCGGCGGTCCTCGGAAAGCGTGGCGCGGTAGTCGGCGAGGGCCTCCAGCACTCGTGCTTCGACGTTCGCCCCGGTCTCGGCCGCCAGCTCATCGATCGGCACGATCAAGGGCGGTTCGCTGACGATCCGCAGCCTGCCGTCGACTTCGCGGGTGAGCTTGGAGAGGGCGCGCATCCTGTCCTTGGCCTGGGTCTTGGCCAGGTTGCGCCTGAAGGCCTCGCGCTCCTTCTCGCCAGCCGCGGCGCTCCAGCGCTCGGCAACCGTCGGCACGTCCATCTTCGTGTACCAGACCTCGAGGTTGCCTAGCTCGGCCAGCCGCCGCATCGCCTCGCGGTACTCGGCCATCCCCGCGGCGACGATCGCGGTCCGCTCGCCCCGCTTGAACCCGCTTTCGCGCCCGGCGACGGCGAAGCTGGCGGCGAGCCGCATCGCGTCCCACTCCCACGGCCCCGGCAGGGTCTCGTCGAAGTCGTTGACGTCGAAGACGAGCTCGCGGTCGGGCGAGGCGTAGGCGCCGAAGTTGGAGAGGTGGGCGTCGCCGCAGAGCTGCACGTCGAAGCCGCTGCGCGCCGTGCCCGCCAGATCGGCGGCCATCACTGCCGCAGCACCGCGGTAAAAGGCGAACGGCGAGGCGAGCATCCGCGCGTAGCGAAGCGGCACCAGCTGGCCGACCCGCGAAGTCGCCTGGCCCTCGAGCAGCTCGACCGGGTCGGACCGGTCGCTCGCCGGCGCCCACTCGCCGTGACTCGAGCGCGGGGCCCCGGCGCGGGCGGCCTTGCCGGTGGCGGCGCGCTCGGCCGGGGACCTAGGGCTCTGCAGCGGGTCGGACATCAGGCGGCCGTGGGCTCGGGGTCGAGCGGCGGCGGATCGGGCCCGGCCTGCAGCTGGTCGAAGCGGCGGTCCGGCAGGCGCCGCGTAGACCAGAAGGAGCAGACGGTGAGGAAGGCGGCGAAGAGGAAGGCGGTCTTCAGCGCCTCGATCTGGGCGTCTTCGTAGTTCTCGACCAGGGCGTCGGTGGTCGCGGCGTCGAGCCCGGCCTCGGTCGCGCCGGCACGGACCTCTTCGGAGGAGACGAAGCTCCCCCCCGCGCTCAGCTGCACCTCGAGCTGGTCGCTGACGTCGCCGGAGATCCGCGCGTCCTCGGCGACGTTCGAGGTGAAGGCAGTAATCAGGCCGGTGATCACGATTGCGCCGAGCAGTGCCGTGCCCAGCGAGGAGCCGAGCTGCTGGGAGGTGCTCTGCAGGCCGCCGGCCTCGCTGCGGTCGTCGTCGGATACGGCTGACTGGACGACGTTGCCGAGCTGGGAGACGATCAGGCCCATGCCGATGCCGAGCACTCCCATCGCGACCAGGAAGGATGAGTTGTCGAGCTCGGGCTCGATCGTGCCGAGCAGCATCAGGGTCGAGACGAGGACCGTTAGCAGGCCGGTGCGGACCAGCGGCTTCGGCGCAAACCGCTTCGCCAGCGCCGAGCCGACGATCGAGGCGAAGAAGAGCCCAGCGGAGGCGGGCAGCATCCGCACCCCCGTTTCGAGCGCATCGAGGCCCTGAACGATCTGAAGGAAGAGCGGAATTGTGAAGAAGACGCCCATCAGGATCAGGTTCTGGGCGAGGAACATCGCGACACCACCGCGCAGCTGGGGGATTTTCAGCATCGGCAGGTGGACGAGGGGGTCCTGGCCGAGGCGTTCGCGACGGCGCTCCCACGCCGCGAAGGTGGCGAGCATGAGCGCCCCCGCCCCGATCACGAACGGGGTCAGCGAGAAGCCAAAGGGCTCGATCGGCGAGCTGCGCGGCACCAGCCAGCCCCAGTTGCTCGCCTGCAGCACGCCGAAGACGATCAGGGCCAGGCCGGCGGCGGAGAGCACGCCGCCAACCCAGTCGAGACTGGGAGCCGGGCCCTCGCGCTCGGGCTCGCGGATCATCCGCGTCCCCAGCAGGATGCCGATGGCGACGACCACCTCGCCGATGAAGACCACCCGCCAGCTGAGCTCGGTCGTCGCCCAGCCGCCGAGGATCGGGCCGACGGCGATGCCGGCGCCGGCGACACCGCCCAGAACTCCGTAGGCAATCGCCCGGTCGGCGCCCTTGTAGTTGCCGGCGACCAGGGCGATCAGGGCCGGTATGACGAGCGCCGCGCCGATCCCCTCGAGGACCGACCAGCCGAGCATCAGCGAGGGCACGCTCCAGGAGGCGGCCGTAAGTCCCGACCCGACGCCGTAGATGACGAGCCCGATCGTGAAGGCGCGGCGGCGTCCCCAGATGTCGCCGAGCTTGCCGCCGGTCAGCATCAGGCCCGCCATCACCAGCGCGTAGAAGGCGATCACCGCCTGAATCGTCGTGACCGTTGTGTCGAAGTCCTCGACCAGCTGGGAGATCGCGACGTTCATCACCGCCTGGTCGAGCACCATCAGGAACTGCGCGGCCGCCAGCACTGCGAGGACTCCCCACTTCTTCATCGGCGGCAGCTTCGCATCTTTTGCACTCGAATCGAAGCCGGCCCCACCGGTCGGTCAGCCCGAGCAGCGCTCGCAGAGGCCGCGCAGGATCACGTCGTGGTCGGTGACCTCGAAGCTGATCTCCTCGGAGAGCCTGGCGATCGCGCGCTCGAGCTTCGGATCCTCGAAGGGGACCATCTGCCCACACTTGCGGCAGATCGCGTGGTGGTGGTGCTCGCCGCCGGGCTCGACGCGCTCGTATCCGGCCGTCCCCCGCGTCACCTCCATCCGCTGCACCAGGCCGAGCTGCTCGAGCTGCTCGAGCGCCCGGTAGACGCTGGCGCGGCCGACCGCGGGTCGGCGGCGGCGCAACTCGTCGTCGAGCTCGATCGCGGTGACGGCGCAGTCGTGGCGGGCCAGTGCCTCGACAACGGCGGTGCGGGCACCGCCGCGCCGGTAGCCCGCCTGCCGGAGGGCGCGTAGGGCGTGCTCCGCCCAGGCGCTGTCGGCTCTGGCTGGCATCAGGCGATCGTAGCCTCAGCTGACGGTGGGGCCGACCGGTGCGCCGCAAACCAGCGACCCAGCGGCAGGGAGAGCAGGTAGACGGCGACGATCGCCAGCGCCACCGAGGCCCCGCCGGCGGTGCCGGCGTAATAGGAGAGGTACAGCCCAGCGACCCCCGCGAGGACGGCGACCAGCGTGGCGATCAGCATCGTCGGCAACATCCGGTCGGCGAGCTGGCGCGCGGCGGCGGCCGGGCCAACGAAGACGGCGACGACGAGCAGGTTGCCGAGCCCCTGCACCGCGACCACGGTCGCGGCGGCCAGCAGGACCAGCAGCGCCGCGTCGGCGAGAGCCGGGGAAACGCCGAGCGCCCGCGCCGCGCCGCGATCGAAGCCGGCCACGAGCAGCCTGCCGTGCAGGAGCCCGAGGGAGAGGAGCAGGAGCGCCGCCAGGGCCGCGGCCGCGGCCAGGTCGGCATCGGTGACCCCGAACGGGTCGCCGAAGAGCAGCGCCTCGACCCCCGGCGGAGACTGCGGCGAAAGCGCGAGCAGCACGCCGAGCCCGAACATTGTCGTCACCACCACCGCGACGGCCGCTTCGCGGCTCACTCCCACGACCCTGGCGCCGAGCGCGATCGCCAGCGCCGCGACGACAACCGCCGGGGTGGCGCCGAGCAGCAGCGGGGCGCCGGCGATGGCGGCGAGGACGAGCCCGGGAAAGAGCGAGTGGGCGAGCGACTCGGCGGCGTAGGAGAGGCCGTAGAAGACGACCCAGCAGCCGAGCGCGCCTCCGGCGACTCCGATCAACACCACCTCCGCGAGGGCGCGCTGCATGAACGGTTCTTGCAGGGGCTCGAGCATCTCAGTGGTGGTGATGGTGCGGTGGCAGGATCGCCCTCCCCCCGCCACCGGGGAGCTCGACGATCGCCCCGCCGTAGGTCGCTTCCAGCACGCCGACGTCAGCGAGCACCTCGTCGGGGGGGCCGCAGGCGATCTGGCGTCCGGCGATGCAGAGGACGAGGTCGCAGGCGCGGGCCTGCTCGAGGTCGTGGGTTGCGATCACGACCCCCCTGCCCTCTCCCGTCAACTCGCCGATCAGCGCTTCCAGCCGCTCGCCGCTGGGACGGTCGAGGCCCGAGAACGGCTCGTCGAGCAACAGCACGCCGGCATCCTGGACGAGGGCGCGGGCGATCAGGACCCGCTGGCGCTGTCCGCCGGAGAGGCGGCCGAAGGTCTCCCCGGCAAGCGATGCCAGGCCGACCCGCTCCAGCGCCCGTCCGGCCGCCGCGCGCTCGCGCCGGCCGGGCCGGCGCCACCAGGGCAGGGCCGCGAGCGTCCCCATCGTCGCCACGTCGAGGGCGGAGACGGGGTAGTCGAGGCGGGAGCGCTCGGTCTGCGGCACCGTGCCGCAGGCCGCGGAGACGCGCAGCGTGCCGCCGAAGACGCGCAGTTCGCCCAACACCGCGCGCAGCAGCGTCGTCTTGCCGCCGCCGTTGGAGCCGAGCAGGGCGAGTCTCTGGCCGGAGCGCAGCGAGAAGGTGACGCCGGAGATCGCCGGCGCGCCGTCGTATCCGGCCGCCAGGTCGGAGGCCTCGATCAGGAACCGATCCTGCACCCGCGCCTCCCTCCCGTGAACCCGCGCAACATCGAGTCCGCGTTTGCGGCCTCCATCTGCAGGTAGGTGGCGCCGTCCGATCCCTCCGGGCCGAGCGTGTCTCCGTAGAGCGTGTACTCCGCCGTGGCGCCAGTTTGGCCGGCGATCGCCTCCGCGACCTTCGGGCTGAGCGAGCTCTCGGGGAAGACCGCCTCGACGCCTTCGCGTTCGATCAGCTCGGCCAGGGCGCTGAGGTCCTTGGCCGAGGGCTGGGCCTGGGTCGCCTGCGAGGGGATGACGGCGCCGACCACGTCGATGCCGTAGCGCCCGGCGAAGTAACCGAAGGCGTCGTGGTCGGTGACCAGCTTGCGGCGGGCGGTGGGAACCGACTCCATGCAGCGGGCGATGCCGGTGTCGAGCGTCCGCAGCCTGGCGAGGTAGGCCGCGGCCCGGTGCTCGAACACACGCCTGTGTGCCGGATCGGCGGCCACCAGGCTGCGCTCGATCTCGCGCACCGCCGCCTCCGCGTTGCGCGGGTCGTGCCACCAGTGGGGGTCGTAGGTGGATGCCTCCTCCCCGCTCCGCTCACCGGGCAGCCGCTCGGGCACCGCGGCGCCCAGATCGACGACCCGGGCCTTGCCGCCGCTGTCGGAGACCACCTCGCCGATCCACTCGTCGAGCTCGTCGCCGCTGGTGAAGACGAGCTCGGCCCCGGCGGTCGCGACCACGTCGCTGGGACGCGGCTCGTACTCGTGGGGGTCGGTGTTGGGCTGAAGGATCTGGTCGACCGAGACCGCGCCGCCGCCGACCGTGCGGACGAAGTCGCCGACCTGGGTGGTCGTCGCGACCACGTCGAGCTGGCCGTCGTCGCCCCCGGAGCCGCCGGAGCACCCGGCGAGGAGCAGGGCCGTGGCGGCAAGGACGGCGGTCGCGAGAGCCGGCCTGCGGGATGCGCGCGGCAGCGATCGAACAACGGCGGCGAGGGCGAAGGCCGCGCCGGAGACGACCGCGATCGTCGCTCCCGGCGGGGCGTCGGTCTTGACCGAGAGCCAGAGCCCGACGGCCCCCTCGGCGGCGACGAGCGCGATGCTGGCAAGCTGCCAGGTCCGCATCCGCTCGACGAAGAGGCGGACGGTGAGGGCGGGCACGACGAAGAGCGCCGCGACCAGCAGCGCCCCGATCGTCGAGAGCGCGGCGACGATCGCGAAGGCGATCAGGCCGAGTAGCACGATCTCGAGACCGCGGGCGCCGGTCCCCAGAGCCTCGGCCGAGCCGGGATCGAAGCCGGTCGCCAGCCAGCGGTGGCCGAGCAGCAGCGAGGCGAGCACCGTGGCGCCTGCCGCGACCGCGGCGAGGGCGACATCGCCGTCGTCGACCAGGAGCAGGCTGCCGAAGAGCAGGGTCTCGACGTTGGCGCCGGAGCCGAAGACGTCGCTTGCGAGGATCGTGCCGGCCGCAAGGCAGCCGACGAGGACGATCGCCACCGCCGCGTCGCGCCCCTCCTCCTCGCGGCGGGACAGCAGAGCCGTGCCGGCGCTGAAGAGAGCCGCCGCGCCGAAGGCCCCCAGCGGCGCGGCGAACCCGAGCCCGTCGGCGAGCACCAGCCCGGGGAAGGCGGCGGTCCCGACCGCATGGGAGAAGAAGGCGAGCCCGCGCAGGACGATCCAGGTGCCGAGCAGCCCCGCGGGCACCGCGAGGATCGCCACCTCGAGCAGGCCACGCTGGACGAAGGGCAGCTGAAACGGCTCGAGCACGGGCCGTGGATTAAATCAAAATGAGATCCATTTTTATTTTCTTCCCCGCCGCTTCCTCCTATCGCGCTGCCTTGACACCGGTGTCGAGGGTCAGTTACGGTCAGTACACTTGTTACTAGTAGGAAACTTAGATTTAAGTCAGGGTTCTCAAGAATGAGTCCCGCTGACACTCCCCCACCCCCCGAACCGGTCAAGCAGCTGACCGAACTCCGGGTCGTAGCCCAGGATCCATCCGTACAGGCAAAGGGGGAAGTTCTCACCGAGAAGATCCGGGTGCCCACCGAGCACCTCGACCCCGGCCCCCGAGGCGCACGCTTTTACGTGCTCGACTATGACTCCGCAACCGGCAGGCTGCAACCGCCGGCGACCATCGCCCCCAACGGCAAAGATCGGTTTGCCCGCACGCCGGCGAACAACCTCCTCCGCAGCCCTGCCTTCCGCGCTCAGAACGTCTACGCGATCGCAGCCTCCACACTGGCCACCGCCGAGGCCGCCCTGGGGCGTCGCCTCGCCTGGGGGTTCGAGGGACACCAGCTCTACTTGGTCCCACACGCCATTCCCGAGGCAAATGCCTTCTACGCCCCCGAGGACGGAGCGATCTACTTCGGCTACGTCCCGGACGGGAAGAAGCAGATTCAAACCGCGCTCTCGCACGACGTGATCGCCCACGAGACCACTCACGCGATCCTCGACGGGCTGCGCCCGCGCTTTGCGGTTCCCGGTCTTCCCGACCAGCCGGCGTTCCACGAGGCCCTCGCCGATTGCGTGGCACTGCTTTCGGTCTTCTCGCTGGAAGCAGTGGTGGCAAACCTGCTGGGCGAGGACAAGGACGGCAAACTGCCACCGGCGCAGCTCACGGAAAAGGCGCTTGGAGAGACGGCGCTTTTCACCCTCGCTGAGCAGCTCGGAGTTGAGAGTACGCGCGGCAGCGGCCTGCGTCGCTCGATCGAGCTGAAACCGTCGCGCGCCTGGCGTCGGATGCGCGAGTTCGAAGAGCCCCACCGCAGGGGCGAGGTATTCGTCGCGGCGGTGATGCAGACGATGCTGAAGATGTGGGCTGAGCGTCTGGTCGCGATCACCGCGCCCAGCGGCGCAGATCGCAGTCGCGTCGTCGAAGAGGGCTCCACCGCAGCCGCCCACCTGCTGCAAATGCTCTTCCGTGGCATCGACTACATGCCTCCCGTCGAACTCGAGTTCGAGGACGTGCTCGACGCTGTGCTGACCGCCGACGAGGTGGTCGCGCCCGACGACAGGCACGGTTACCGCACCGCACTGGCAGACCGGTTCAAGGCCTTCGGAATCACACGCCCCGAGGACAGAATCGTCGACATCACCCGCGGGCCCGAGCCCGACTACGGGCGGATGAACTTCGCCATCCTGCGCTCCGACCGAGACGAGGTCGAGCGCTTTCTCTGGGAGAACGCGGAGGTGCTGAAGATTGACCGCACCTGGCAGACTCGAGTCCAGTTCGTGCGACCGTCCGTACGGTTCGGCCCTGACGGCCTGTTCGTCTCGGAGGTGGTCACCGACTACGTCCAGAGGGTTCAACTCGAAGCCCGCGAGGCCAAGAAAATGGGAGTGGCCGTCCCCAAAGGGGTCAAGCCGACGACGGCACTGGAGCTCTGGGGTGGCGGTGTGGTGGTCTTCGACCAGTTCGGTCGGGCCAAGCTTCACCAGCGCAAGCCTCTCTCGGATTGGAAGCGACAGTCGCGCCGGCTCGCGTACCTGGCGCGTCACAGCCTGAGCGACACAAGGGGTCGCCTCGGCTTCACGCTCTCGACCCCGCGCGGCCAGCGCTTTGCGGCATTGCACGTCGACAACACACGAGCGGCGGAGGACTGGTGAGCCCTACGAGCAACAAAAGCAGTCCGGTGCCGAAAAGCGTGCGGCTGCGCGCTTACGACGTCGGCTTCGGCGATTCGTTCCTGCTCAGCTTCGAGTACGACAAAGCCCTCGACGACGGTCGGGACCAGAGGCACGTGTTCATCGACTTCGGCTCCACCCGCTGGCCAAAGCCCAACCCACCCACCTACCGGGCGATCGCCGACGACGTCGCCACGCAGACCGAAGGACAGCTCGACGCCATCGTCGTCACCCATCGGCACAAGGACCACATCGGAGGCTACGGAGACAAACGGGCCGCCGCAACGATCGCCGGGCTCAAACCGCGCTTGGTGATCAGGTCCTGGACCGAGGACCCGAGGCTTGCTGCCGACGCGAAGGGGCCCCGCAACGTCGGTTCCGCCTCGCGGCGCTTCGCCGCCAGCCTCCGCGAGGGACAGATTTTCGCCACGGACGTCCACAGGGCGCTGAAAGGCGAGCGGGGCATCCGAGGTTCACTTGCAGCATTTGCGGCCCACCAGGTTCCCAACCAGCGTGCGATCGACGCGCTCGACGCGATGGCCGAGAAAGCAAGCCTTGGCGCGCGCTACCTCTACGCAGGTCAGAAATCCGGCATCGAGGAGGCAATCCCCGGCATCGGCGTGAAAGTGCTGGGCCCGCCGACTCCGGAGCAATGGCCCGAAGTGACCGGCGAGCGAGACGACGACCCCGAATTCTGGATTCACCGCCGCGGCCTGCTGAAGCACATGCTGTCCGAAACGGCGAAGGGCGATCCGGTGGAAGGTCGCGGCATTGCAGGCCGCGGCGAAAAGATCCCACCCGGCCCGGCTCGCTGGCTGGTCGAGCGGATGCGCAGCCAGCAGGCTCACTCGCTGATGCGAATCGTGGAGACGCTGGAGGACGCGATGAACAACACCAGTGTGATCCTGCTCTTCGAGGTCGGCAGCAGGCGCCTGCTCTTTCCCGGCGACGCCCAGATCGAGAACTGGTCCTACGTGTTGAAGTCGAAACAGGCCGGCAAGCTGGGCGCCGAGCTGCCCGAGGTGGACCTCTACAAGGTTGGGCACCATGGAAGCCGTAACGCCACCCCCCGGTCGCTGGTGAAAATGTGGGAAGAGCGGAAAGAGAAACTGACGTCGGTGGCCTCGACGCTTCCCGGCGTGCACCCCGGGAAAAGCGAGGCGACAGCCGTGCCGCGGGTAACCCTGATGGCCGCCCTGAGCAAGCTGGGAAAGCTGGAGCGAACCGACGAGCTCCCAGCGGGGTCGCTGTACCTGGAGCTGAAAGGGTCGACGGCCACACGCACGGGGTACTCGGTGCAGCACGGGTAGTCGCCTCCGGGCCATTCATGAAGAGGAGGCGGCGGTGTAGCTTGCGCGCTGTGATCGGGAGACGTATTTGAGAGCGCTGGTCCAGCGGGTCAGCCAGGCCGCCGTCGACGTCGAGGGCGAGCGGGTGGCGCAGATCGGCCCCGGCATGCTGATCCTGCTCGGGGTGAAGCGCGGCGACACCGAGAACGACGCCGACCGCCTGGCGGACAAGGTGCGGGCGCTGCGGATCTTCGACGACGCCGAGGGCCGGATGAACGAGCCGCTCGGCGAGCGCGAGGTGCTCTGCGTCAGCCAATTCACCCTCTACGGCGACGCCCGCAAGGGCAACCGCCCCAGCTACGTGGACGCGGCCCCCGGTGCCGAGGCCGAGCCCCTCTACGACCGCTTCTGCGAAGCGGCTCGACGCCGCCAAGGGCGTCTTCGGCGCTTGCATGGGCGTGGCCCTGGTCAACGACGGCCCGGTCACCCAGATGTTGGAGTCGTGATCCGGGAGGCGACGGAGCGGGACGCGGAGGCGGTGCTCGCGCTCTGGACCGAGGCCTACTTCACCGAAGGCGAGGGCGGGCGGGGCGCTCCCTATGACCGCTCTGACTTCGACGCGACAGCCGCGGCCGCGGCGCACCTCCTCGTCGCGGAGGCCGGCGGCGCGGTCGTCGGCGTCGTCGCCCTGCTCGCCCCCGGGGAGCCGAGCCGCGCGGTCGCCCGCAAAGAAGAGGCGGAACTCGCCCGGCTCGTCGTCGCCGCGAGCTCCCGGCGGCAGGGGATCGGCCGCGCACTGGCCGAACGCTGCACGGCGCTGGCGCGCGACGAGGGCTGGGAGGGGATCGCACTGTGGAGCCGCCCGTACCAGACCGCTGGCCACCGGCTTTACGAATCGCTCGGCTACGAACGGGCGTCCGAGCGCGACAGCGTCGATGAGACCGGCTTCGGCCGTCTCGTCTTCCGGCTCTCACTTTGATCGACAGTCGCCCTTTCAACGCTGACTTCGCCTTTTTGGGTGCCATATGCCCCATAAAGGCGAAGTCAGCGTTGGCAGAATGGTGGCCGTGGAGAACCTCACCGCGCGCCTGGAGGGATCGATCGTCACGCTCGAGCCCCTGCGGGAGGAGCACGCCGAGGAGCTCTGGGAGGCTGCGCAGCCGGCGGAGATCTGGGCCTGGCTGGCGAACCTGAACGAGCGCGACCGCTTCGACCTCTGGATGCGGCTGACGCTGGAGGCCGCGCGGGCCGGCACCGAGGGCCCGTTCACGACCCGCGACACCCGCGCCGGCAGGGCAATCGGCAGCAGCCGCTATCTCAACGTCCGCCCCGGCGACCGCGTCGTCGAGATCGGCTGGACCTGGCTGCACCCGAGCGCCTGGCGCAGCGGCGCCAACGTCGAGGCCAAGCTGCTGATGATGCGCCACGCCTTCGAGACGCTCGGCTGCGTCCGGGTCGAGTTCAAGACCGACGCCCGCAACGAGCGCTCCCGCGCCGCCCTTGCCCCCCTGCCCGCCCAGTTCGAGGGCATCCTGCGCAACCACATGATCGTCCCCGACGTCGGCCAGCGCGACTCGGCCTACTACAGCGTGATCGAGTCCGAGTGGCCCGAGGTCCGCGAGAACCTCGAACGCCGCCTCGCGACACGGCCACAGGGTTAACGCGAGCCTTCAGGGTCCGCGATTCCGAGCTGTCGACATATATCGCGTGCGAGGCGGTGGTCGATCTCCCGGTATATCGCGTGCGAGGCGGTGGTCGATCTCCCGGTGGCGAGGCACCGTGGATCGCGCACCACCGGCACTGATCCAACGAGCGTGGTTGCTGCCTTGGTCTAGCTGGCGACAGTCGTGTCGACGCAGATGCTGCTCGAGCTTGCGGCGCTTCACGCAGTGATCAGATGCAACAGCTCGCGCTCGCGCTCGTCATCGGCCTCGACTGGCTCGGGAGAGAGCATCAGCGCCAAGGCGTCGAGAACGTTCTCTCGGGCTTCATCGCGCGTACGCCCCTGGCTCAGTACTCCTGGCACAGCGGGGATAGAGGCAACGATCCATCCGTCCTCACCTAGGTCGTAGAGGATCGTCAGGTCGAACTCGGGCATATGGACAACGATACCTGCGCCTTGTGATTCAGTCATCCAGATTCCTTCCTCATGGCTGGGAGCCTAAGCCTGGCTGACCCCGTGTCACGCGTGGCCCGCAAACGTGACGAAAGCGAGAAATCTGACGCACGTTGGAGCAGCGTCCAACGGCTATCGTGCTGCGCGCGGTCCCGTGAGCCCTAGCTGCCCAGCGCCCTGTCTATAAACGGGCCGAGCAGGTCGCCGGCCTGGGCGGCGACCTTCTCTGGGGAGTCGGTGGGCGCGGTGATGTAGCTGATCGCGAGGCGGACAAGCGACTCGGCGAGCAGCTTCACGTCCGCGTCGGGTGCCTGGGGCCATCCCCCTTCGATCGTCGCGGTGAGGCGTGCCGTGGCCCACTGGACCACTGGCATCCCCTGGGTGGTGACAAACGGGAGCAGGCCACCGGTGCCGTCGTCGCTGAGCAGGATGCGGACCAGCGGGTCCTCGCCGGCCGTGCGCAGGAAGGTCGAGAGGGCCGCGCCGACCGCCGCTCGGGGGTCGTCGAGGTGCTCGCGCACGGCGGCGTCGACGCCGTCGAGGAAGCGTTCGCCCTCGTGGATGACGAAGGCCTGGCCGAACTCGTCGCGGCTGCCGAACTCCTTGTAGAGGGTCTGGCGGCTGACGCCGGCGGCGCCGGCGATGTCGGACATCGTGATCTCCGACCAGGCGCGGTTCTGCAGCTCGTCGCGCGCGGCGCCGAACAGGGTGTCGCGCAGCAGCTCCTTGGCAGCCTGCGGGTAGGGCGTGCGTGCGGTCGCCACGGCCGGAATCGTGCCAGCCGCCGCGGTCACTCGCCCGCTGCCTCCCCGTCCAGCTCGAAGTCGACCTTGTCCCGTACCCCGCAGTCGGGACAGGCCCAGTCGTCGGGCACCTCGCTCCACGGCGTCCCCGCCGGGAAGCCCTCGCGCGGGTGGCCCTGATTCTCGTCGTAGACGTACCCGCAACCCGGGCAGCGCCAGCTGCTCATCTCAACCTCCGCTTCGCTCGCGGCGCGAGGAACCAGATATGCACGCTTGCTCGCTCCGCGATCACAGGCTCGCTCCGTAGCGGGCGAGAACGCGCCTGCGCTTGCGCGGCTGGACATTGGCGCGGGTGACGTCGCCACCGTAGTGCTCCAGTAGCCGCGGGTCCATCACCCGGCGCCACAACGGGGGAAACCAAGCCAGCACGATCATCCCGGCGTAGCCGGTGGGAAGCTGCGGCGCCTCGTCGACGTGGCGCAGAGCCTGGTAGCGCCGGGTCGGGTTTGCGTGGTGGTCGCTGTGGCGCTGCAGGTGGTAGAGCAGGACGTTGGAGGCGACGTTGTTGCTGTTCCAGCTGTGCTCGGGAAGGCAGCGCTCGTAGCGCCCGTCCTCGCGCTTCTGCCGCAGCAGGCCGTAGTGCTCGAGGTAGTTGACGACCTCCAGCAGGATGAAGCCGAGGGCCTGGATCAGCAGGTAGGGCAGGACGACGAGCCCGAAGACGGCTACCAGCGCACCGAAGAGGACGACCGTCATCGCCCAGGCGCCGAGGATGTCGTTGCGCAGCGTCCAGGGCGACTTGCCCATCCGGTCGAGACGGGCGGCCTCGATTCCCCAAGCCGAGGTGATGCTGCCCTTGACGGTACGCGGCAGGAAGGCCCAGAAACTCTCCCCCAGCCGTGAGCTGGCAGGGTCCTCAGGGGTGGCGACGCGAACATGATGGCCGCGGTTGTGCTCGATGAAGAAGTGGCCGTAGCCGGTCTGGGCCAACGCCACCCGGCTCAGCCAGCGCTCCGTCCCGTCGCGCTTGTGGCCGAGCTCGTGGGCGGTGTTGATCGCGATCCCGCCGACGACGCCCATCGTCAGCGCCAGGCCGATGCTCTCCAGGGTCGAGAGGTCGCCGCTGGACCAGAGCCAGCAGGCGAAGACGAGTCCCGCGTACTGAACGGGGATGAAGAGGTAGGTGCACCAGCGGTAGTAGCGGTCCTGCTCGAGCCACTTGAGCACGCTGTCGGGCGGGTTGGTCGCGTCCATGCCGATGACGATGTCGAGAATCGGGAAGGCGACGAAGACGAGCAGCGGCCCGAAGAACCAGAAGATGTCGAACCCGGTCAGCTCGACGCTGGCCCAGGCGATGAAGGGCGCGAAGGGAATGACCAGGCCGAGCAGCCACGCGTAGCGCTTGCCGTCGCGCCAGGTGGCGGGGTTGAGCTCGATCGCGGGCCCGTGGTCGTGATGACTATGGGTTGCTGCCTCCATCGCTCCTCCTTGTCAAATTCCTAATTGACGTCTTCGCTGTTGACAAACTATCAATATTTGTCAATTGAAGCAACACAGGGAGGCTGGATGACCGACTGCGCATTGACGCGCCCGCGGGGGCGCGAATGGCCAAGCTGGACGGCGCACGCGGTCGCTGCGCGTAGCAGCGCTACGCGCAAGGCCGTGGGCGCCGCCCAGCGCCGCGCCAGGCGTGTCATCCGTGGGTGCGGCAATCGGAGTCGTTCATCTAGACTCCCTGCCCGTGTACACGCTGCTAAGCCTCCTCCAAGTGGTCATCTCGGTGGTGCTGATCTTCCTGATCCTGCTGCACTCGGGCAAAGACACCGGCCTTTCCGGCGCCTTCGGCATCGGCGGCGGGGGCAGCTCCTTCGGCGGCGGTTCGATGGTCGAGCGCAACCTCGACCGGGCGACGATCTTCTTCGCGATCATCTTCGTCGTCAACACGCTGGTGCTGCTGAAGATCTAGACGGGCTCGGCCGGCTGCTTCGCCGGCTGCCCTGCCTGCTCGCCCGCGCCGTTGGCGCCGTTGCCGTTGCCAAGGATCTCGATCGCCTCCCGTCGCAGCTCAGCGTCGAGCAGGGCGAAGTCCTCGTCGGAGAGCTTGCCGGCGGCATGGTCGAGCTCGGCGTCGCGGATCTCGCGGTACTTGGCTTCCTTGAGGGCCTCCAGCTCGGTGTCGGCGACCAGCCGGCGCCGCGGCCGGCGGGCGGGCCAGATCCCGATCAGGGCGCCCGAGAGGGCGATCAGGCCGCCGATCCACATCCACGTCACCAGCGGGTCGACGATCACACGGAATGTAGCGACGGAGCCCTCGGAGAGGTAGCTACGGGCAATCCGCTCCGCGGTCGCCGTCTGCAGCCGCTCGATCTGGGCGAGCGCGACCGGACGCAACTGCGGGTTGGCGACCGCGGCCCGCATCAGCTGGGCGACGGCACGGCACTGGGGTGGCGTGCCCGGCTCGCCGCCTACGCAGGCGCGGAAGCCCTGGTCGGCCGCCCGCACGCGGCGCTGGACCGCGGCGATGTCCGGCGCCATCGACGTCCAGAAGTCGCTGCCGAGGCCGGCCTTCAGCCCGACCTCGCTGGTCGCCTCGCCCTCGAAGAAGCTGGCGATCGTGCCGCTCTGCTGGCCGGTCGGCCGGTAGTAGCGCCGGGCCGGGCGCAGGACGAAGGAGCGGTCGCCCTGCTGCACCGTGACGACGCCGCCGAAGCTGAACTTCTGCGCGTCGACGGCGACCGTGGGGCGCTCGTATGTGACCGTGCGGTCGTCGACCTCGGCGCTCTCCCCCGGCGCCAGCCGCAGGTCGCGGTTGGTCTGGAAGCTGGAGGAGGCGGCGATCCCGATCAGCAGCACGGCGATGCCGATGTGGACGATGTAGCCGCCGTAGCGCCGCCGGTTGGTGGAGACGACCCCGACCAGGGCCGCCGGCAGCGAGCCGCCGCGCAGCGAGCGCCGCGCCGTCGCTCCGCGCCAGAACTCCTGGCCCAGGCCGACCAGGGCAAAGGTCGCGAAGACGAAGAGGGCGAGGGCCCAGGGCTCCGCGGCGGCGCCGGCGAAGGCGACGAGCCCGACCCCGACCGCGGCGGCGGCCAGCAAGGGCACGACGAAGACCCGCTTCGCGGTCGCCCAGCTGACCCGGCGCCAGGCGAGCAGCGGGCCGACCCCCGTGAAGAGGACGAGCCCGATCGCCAGCGGCGTCGTGTAGCGGTCGAACCAGGGCGCCGCCAGCGAGGACTTCTCGCCGGTGAACAGCTCCGAGATCAGCGGGAAGAAGGTGCCCCAGAAGATCGTCGCGCAGAGGGCGACGAGGAGCAGGTTGTTGACGACGAAGACCGCCTCGCGCGAGGCGAGCGAGTCGATCCGCCTCGGCGAGCGCAGGTCGTCGAGGCGGGAGACGATCAGCGCCGTGGAGCCGATCAGCACCACCGCGATCAGGCCGAGGATGTAGGGGCCGACGGTGCTGTCGCCGAAGGCGTGGATCGACTGCAGCACGCCGGAGCGGACGAGGAAGGTGCCGAGCAGCGCCAGCGAGAAGGCGGCGACGATCAGGCATGCGTTCCAGACCTTCAGCATCCCCCGCTTCTCCTGGACCATGATCGAGTGTAGGAAGGCGGTGCCGATCAGCCACGGCATCAGCGCCGCGTTCTCGACCGGGTCCCAGGCCCAGTAGCCGCCCCAGCCGAGCTCGGTGTAGGACCAGCGGGCGCCAAGCAGCAGGCCGAAGCCGAGCAGCGCCCAGGCGATCAGGGCGAAGCGACGCGTGGCACGGATCCAGGAGGCGTCGAGGCGGCGAGCCGCGAGCGCACCGATCGCGAAGGCGAACGGGATCGTGAAGGCGACGTACCCCGAGTAGAGCATCGGCGGGTGGATCATCATGCTCGGGTGCTGGAGCAGCGGGTTGAGGCCCACGCCGTCGGCGGGCGCCGGGCTGAGGCCGGCGAAGGGGTTAACGCCGCCGGCGAAGAGCATCAGGCCGGTGAAGAAGGTCCCCACGCCCGCCATCACCGCGGTCGCGTAGGGGACGATCTCGCGCAGCTTGCCCCGAGTCGCGTAGAGAGCGAGCGAGGAGGCGATCGAGAGCACCCAGGCCCAGAGCAGCAGCGAGCCCTCCTGGCTCGACCACATGGCGGAGAGCTTGTAGAAGGTCGGCGTCTCGATCGAGGAGTGCTGCTGGACGATGCTGAGCGAGAAGTCGTCGTTGGCGAAGGCGAGCTCGATCAGGACGACGCAGACGGTGAGCAGGCCGCAGGCCGCGTAGACGGCCCGGCGCGAGATCAGGACCCAGCGCTCCTCTCCGTTTCGCCCCACGAGCGCGAAGGCAGCTGCAAGGACCATCGCGAGAAAGGCCAGCGCCAGGGCGGCGCTGCCGAGGCTAGGCGTCATTCGAGGTCGTGAACTTCGACGGGCACTTGGTCACCAGCGTGTCGGGCTGGCCGACGAAGACGCCGCTCTCGACCGCCCCCGTGAGGACGATCTCGCGCCCGCCGCGGAACGGGTCGGGGACGGTGCCGCTGTAGGTGACCGGGATGCTCTCGCCGCCCCCGTCGCGGTCTACAACCCGGAAGCGCAGCCCTTCGTCGCCGCGCCGGATCGAACCCTTGACCACCTTCCCGGTCATGTCATAAGTGGCGCCAGGAGCGGCGCTGAGCAATTCCGAGGGCTCCTTCGCCTCCGTCGATGCGCTGAACGACGTGTAGACGAGTGCAGCCGCGAGCATCACGGCGACGCCGAGGGCAACTACGAGCCGGATCTTCCGCTTGCGCTGGGGGTCCAAGGTCCGGGGATTATCGCAATGCCCGCCCCCCTCCACGATGTCGCAGTTGCCGCCGCATAGCGGCAGTTAGCGCGACCACAACCGTCAGGCCTTTCGAAAATGCCGTTGCGGTCGCATTTCTCTCCGCTATGCGGCGGCAACTGCGACATCACCTGGAAGAATGGGGGCATGGCTGGGCGTGACGATCCTGTGTTGCTGATCACCGGGGCGAGCAGCGGCATCGGGGCTGCCACAGCTCGGGCTGCGGCCGGGAGCTACCGGCTGGTGCTGGCGGCGCGGCGGCTGGAGCCGCTGGAGGAGCTGGTTGCGGAGCTCGGCGGTGAGGCGCGGGCGTTGGCGGTGCGCTGCGACGTCACCGAGTGGGACCAGGTGCAGGCGATGGCCGCGGCTGCGATCAAGCGCTTCGGGCGGATCGACGTCGTCTTCGCCAATGCCGGCTTTGGGGCCACGCGCGGCTTCCTCGAGGAGTCGGTCGAGCACTGGCGCTCGATGGTCCTCACCAACGTCTACGGCGTCGCGCTGACGATCCGGGCCACCCTCCCCCGCCTGCTCGAGCGCGGCGACGGCCACTTCCTCGTCACCAGCTCGGTCGCCGGGCGGCGGGCGCTGCCGGGCTCGCTCTACTCGGCGACAAAGTGGGCGGCGACCGCGATCGGAGAGGCGCTGCGCGCCGAGCTGCGCCAGATGCATGAGAACCACGACATCCGCGTCACCCTGATCGAGCCGGGGATGACTGACACCCCGTTCTTCGACAACCGCCCCGGCGAGTGGGCGCTGCGCGACGACGACATCGCCAAGGCGGTGATCTTCGCCCTCGAACAGCGTCCCGGGGTCGACGTCAACGAGATTCTGATCCGGCCGACAAGCCAGCCGAGCTGAGCGCTGCCACCGCGACGGGACCTAACGGCCGCCGCCGCGTTTGCCCCCTTTTCCTTTTCGCCCCTTCTTCTTACAGGGCGCCCGCAGCTTCGGCCGCTGATTGGCCTTCTTGCCGTTCTGCCCGGTGAACCTGGCAATGACTTTGGATTTCTTCTTGCAGATGTTGGTCGTGTTGACCAGCAGCCCGCGTTGTTTCTTGCCACCGCGCACGACGAGCATGAACTTCGACACCGGGACGTCTGGGACGACGTCGTAGGTGGTGCGCAGCCGACCTTTGGCGCTGTCGATGCGGCCGGAGAGCTCGATGTCGACCTGGCCGTGCAAGGCGGCGACCATGTCAGGCAGTTCGTTGTCGGAGGAACGCAGGTAGACCGGACCTTTCAGCGGCCCGTCGAGCAGCGGTGTCTCCGCAGTCGCGTACCCGTAGATCGAGCTCTTGGGGCAGTCGTGGGCGGCGAACTGAACCCGAGTGCAGACGTTCGCGAGGCTTGACTGTTCGAGGATCAGAGCCTTCGGCAGCGTCACTGCGGCGCGGCCGATGTTGGCGTCTCCCTCGCGGGCGATGAGGATGGCTCGCAGCTTCGGGCTCTTGCCGCGCTGCGTGCCGCCGAACACTCGCATGAAGAGCTTCGGCTTGAAGTCGAGACCCTCGCAGTCGTTGAGCTTGAAGGGGACCGAGACGGGAAGCGCGCTGAACGCCCCCCGGTCGAGCGGGTTGCCGCCGCCACCGCGCAGCGTGCCTCCCACCGTCAGGGGCGAGCAGTTCGTCCCGTTCAGCGAGAACTTGGGCCGGTCGAGAGTGACGTCGACCGAGCGGATGTCGAGCAGGGCGCCGCCGAAGACGTGCGGGATCGGGTCGGATACCGCGTGGACCTGGGCGGTCCTCGGGTCGACGAACAGCGCCACCCTCACCACGACCGAGCCGAGATCGAACGGCCCGGCCGTGGCGGGGGTGACAACTGCCAGGGAAATGGGGGCACCGTGGTAGGGCCCTGTGAGGAAGGCTTTACCGGTTATGTGGAACGGGTCGGGACCGCTGCCGGCGGCCACCGAGGCGCTGCCGACCAGGCTCGACGCGGGACAGCTAGGGCTCGCGGCCTCGGCCACCCCGCTGTTGGCCGCCGCAGCGGCGACCGTGGCCTCCGGGCAGTAACGGACGCCGGCCAGCTTGGCCGTCAGCCCGGGCGGAAGGTCGACGTCAACGCCCTTCAACTCCTGGTTGCCGTCGGAGCGGGCGACATCGACCGAGAACTGCCGGTAGGCCCCCGCTTTGGGCTCGGCGGTGCGGGCGCCGAAACCGGGTGCAAACGGACGCTCCGCCAGCGTTTTGGCGCACGAACCGCCACCCGGCTGGTCGGCGAGATCGAAGTCGTCCGTATCCACAGCGGGTGGATCGGATGAGGGACCGCCTTCCTCGCCGGCCGGAACGGAGCCGAGCGCCGTCGTCCACGGGGTCATCTCGGTCACCGTCTCGTGGGGCCCGCAGGTGGGCGGGCTGGTCAACGGAGCATGCGGTCCCTCGTTGAAGCTGATGCTGAACGTGTCGAACGGCACCTGCGGGTTCTCGGCGAAGGTCGTCGTCAGCTGGCCCGTCTGCGGATTCGCGCTGACGTTGCCGATCAGGCGCGCGACGACCCCGTAGCGGTCGGACTTCGCTTCGACGAAGATCCGGTACGCGTCACCCGAAGCCGGATCGCGACTGAGCTGCTGGCCAACGTAGACGTCCCCGGTCAAGGGCCCCTCGGGCAGCGGCGACGTCTCGACGGAGACCGTCCCGATCTTGGACGCGGCCGGGCAGGAGTTGGTCGGATTTCGCGTGCCCTTGCCGAACTGCTCGTCGGTGCACGCCTGCAGGCCATTGGCAGCAGAGGGGTTGAGGCCCATTCCGGCCGGCAGCGTCACCTTCGCAGTCCGCAGGTGCGAGGTTTCCTGGTCAGTGCCCCCGCTTTCGGTCTGGTGGGGAAGGGTCACCTCGACCGTCGCCCCGGACGGCGAATCGGTCACCGCGGTGTTGGGGTGGGCCTCGATCGAGGGGACGAAGGGAACGGTGTCGCATTCTTTCGGCGAGGTCCCGGGCGGAATCTTGGACTCGAAGGGCGGGTTGGCGTCCGCGGGGAACTCGTATCCGGGATCTTCCTCTTCGGTGACCCCGCTGGCGAGCAGCCAGGTCGAGTAGACGTGCTCGAAGGGCGAGGTTGCAGGCCCCAGGCAGGTGCTCGGCGTGCTGATGAAGGTGCCGTCGCCAGAGCGCCCGTCGAAGACGAGCCGGTTTTTCAGCACGACGCCGCCTTTGACGAGCGGCAGCGACTCGAAGGGCGTTGGGGGAACGTCGATCGTGAAGCCCTCGTGGTAGTCGCCGTCCCAGGCAACGTCGGCGCGCAAGAAGATGTCGTTGCCGAGCAGGTGAAGGCCGAACCGCGCCGGTTCTCCTTCCGGCGGCACGATGTTGTAGACGGTCGGCTGTTCGGGCACCTGAATCGGAATGCCAAGAACCGACGCGGTTACGACGCTGTAGCCGACGTCCGAGCCGAGCGGGCACGTCGCCGGGTTGGCTTCGAAGGTCGCCAGCGGGCACTGCGGGGTCGCGCCGGGGTTGACGCTGAGTCCAACCGGGAGGTCGACGCGAACGGTCTTCAGTTCGTCGACCGGCGTTTCCCCTGGCGGTTCGTGCTTGACGATGAACTGGGTGAAGCCCACCGGGGGATGACCGGCAGCCTGTTCGAAGAACTGGGCCGGCGTGTCGACGCTGCAGGTCGGCGTGTCCACCGTGCACGTCCCCGCCTGCCAGCCGCTGTCGGCCTGGGGATCGTCGGGGTCGGAGGGAGCGATGATGTCGTCGGTGCTGGCCTGCGCCGCGGAGCCACCAAGTGCGAGCATTGTGGCGGCAAGCGCTATGGCCCTGAAAAGCGCTATGGCCCTGAAAACCCCTGCACCTACGAGCATCGAAGTCTCCTTCCAAAGATCATCCGTATGTTGATCTTACCCAATTTTGTTGATCTACACTACTACTTTTTGGTATCAATATCCTCAGAAGTTGGTATCGACCACTCGAACTAACGGAGGACGGCTCATGAACTGGCAGCTCTTGGCTCGTGCGAATACCCACCCCCTGCGGATCTCAATCCTCGAGGTCATGGCCATGGACGGAGGCCGGACCCTCTCCCCCAACGAACTCAGCTATGAGCTGCGAACGCCGCTCAGCAACGTCAACTACCACGTCACCCAGCTCTTCCATTCCGGCCTGCTGGAACTCGCCGGAGAACGCCCGGTCCGCGGCGCCACAGAGCACTTCTACCGCGAGGCGACTCGCATCGAGTTCCCCCAACCCCTCGCCCAAGCGTCCTAGCGAGGCCGCCGGGGCGAGGTGCGCTTTGTCGGGCCGCTGGGCATCTAGGGCGGCCCGGCACGGGAAGCGGATGGCCCCAGCGCTCAGCCCCCAATTCTCAGAGAAGCCATCAAGGCGGAGGGGCGCTTATTCTCGGATCTCCGCCAAAGTGGTGTCAGCCCCCGAGCCATCCGTGCTCCACCCCACCCCCATGCAGGTGGTGCTGCGGCACGAGACGCCGAAGAAAGCGCTGAAGGTCGCGCCCGAGGGGTTCGGGGTGCCTTGAATCGACCAACTGCTCCCGTTCCACTGCTCGGCCAAGGTTTGGTTTGACGCGCTTTCGACCCAGCTCCCAGCCGCCGTGCAGGACGTTTCCGTCGCGCAGGAGACCTCCTGGAAGACGCTCGCAATGCTCCCGGAGGGATTGGGCGTGCTCTGCAGCGTCCAAGTCGATCCGTTGTAGCGGTAGGCCAGCGTGAACTGTTCGTTTGCGCTGTTCTTCCAGCCCCCCACCGCCGTGCAGCGGCTCGGCGAGGGCGTGCAGGAGACGTCGAGGAGGGTGCTCATGACCGCTCCTTCGGGATCCGTCAGGGTCTGAAGCGACCAGCTGGTGCCGTTCCAGAGCATGGCGAGGCTTTTGATCGAGCCACCGCTGGTGGTGTAGCGGCCAACGGCAACGCAGAAGTTCGACCAGAGGCAGTCGACGCCGTCGAGCTGGCTCGAGGTAGCTCCTTCGGGGATCGGGATGGTCTGCAAAGTCCACGTGGGACTGAGCCATGCCTCCACGATCGCCGTTTTGACGCCGCCTATCACGGCTGAGCCCGCGGCCCTGCACTGTGCGGTCGAGTTGCAGCCGACCGCCACCAATTCGCTGGAGGTCGCTTCAGAAGGAACGGGCGTCGACTGGACCGACCATTTACTTTCGTTCCAGATCTCCGCCAGGGTCGCCGGGCCGCCTTCAGAATTTTGATAATTGCCGACCGCGAGGCACCGGGTTTCCGATGGGCAGTCGACGCCGAACAGGCGGTTGTGGGTGGAGCCGGACTTTTTCGCAGCGGTCTGTTCAGACCAGGAGGTGCCGTTCCAGCGCTGGGCCACCGGGCTGTCCACCCCCGAGGTAGTGCTCTTCCCGACCGCCGTGCAGACGTTCGTGCTCGGTTCGCAGCTGACGTCGTAGAGGTTGCTGTCACTTGCTTCTTTAGGATTCGGCGTTGAGAGGATTTCCCACGCAGGCGTCGTGAAGGTCTGGTCAGTGCCTTCGGTGGTTCCTTTGCCGTTGGTCGCCACCAACCTGAAGTGATAGGTGGTTTCCGGTTTCAGGCCTTCGATTTTCTCGCTGACTTCGACCGGGCTGGTGCCCGAGCCGATCGATTTCGGCGATGCGGGGGCTTTCGAGCCGTATTCTTTCGTCGTGCCGTATTCGAACTGGTAGGTGGTTTCAGAGCCGTTGGGGTTGACATCGCCGTTCAGTGTGGCTTTGGTGGGCGCAACGCTGGAGGCTGATTGGATTTCGATGGTGGGGGATCCACCAAGATTGAAGACCGTTTCGTTGCTCACGTCCAGCAGAGGCTCTTGGATTTCGTCGCCGGAGGTGTCTTCCCATTCGAAGTTGCCCTCTTCGACGATCGTTTCGCGGATCGCTTCGACATCTTCTTTGGATTCCGGCTGGCTTTGGGCGGCGAGAATCGCCGCCGCGCCGGCGACGTGCGGGGAAGCCATCGAGGTTCCGCTCCAACCTTCTTCATAGCCTCCGGGAACCGTCGAGAGAATTTCGACACCCGGCGCCGCCACATCTATCACGCTGCCAAAGTTGCTGAATTCCGCCAGCGGATCGTTTCCTTCCCCCGGGGATCCATCGAGGTCTTCGAGGGCAGAGACGGTGATCACGTCGGGATGTGAGGCCGGGTAGGTTTTGCTGGCGTCAGTCGACTCATTTCCTGCCGCTGCGACCATTACAACGCCCTCTTCGACGGCGTTGCTGATCGCGCTGTCGAGGGCGGTCAGCGGAGAGCAGCCAAAATGGACTCCTTCGGTGCAGCCGAAGCTCATATTCGCGACCTCGATGTCGTTTTCGGGGTCTTCGTCTTGCCTGGTCGCAGCCACCCAGTCAACCCCGGCGACCGCGGAGGACTCAAAGAATCCAGGGGGTATGGAGAAGAGATATACACGCACGGACCAGATCCGCGCTCCCGGAGCGACCCCGACGACGCCTTTGCCATTGTCAAGCGCACCGACCGTCCCAGCGACGTGGGTTCCGTGATCGGCGTAGTCGGAGCCGGTTTCATCGACGCATTCGAAGATGCCTTCTTCTTCTTCGTCGGAGATTGCACAGTCGGTACGCCCGACGACGTTCAGATCCTCGTGTTCATCGACCCCCGTGTCGATCACAGCGACGTCGGCATCGACACGTAGATCGTCTTCTTCGTTGATTGCAAGCGTTTCGTTGGTGGTGGCAAAGACCCGGTCGATGCCGGTAGGAATGGATTGCGAGAAGAGCTGTAGGACGTGATCGCGGGTAACGGACTTCACCCGCGGATCGTTTCTCAACCCCTCTACCGCCGCGTTGGGTAGCTCCGCTGAGTAGCCCTTGATCGCGTGTCTATAGACATACCCGAGATCAGCATCGCGGCTTTTGGCATGGCGTTTGGCTACCGCGACGGGATGCTCAACCGAATCCGCAAGGACAATGATGTAGCGGCCCCTCTCCTCGGCGGCTTTGGCATGAGGAACCGAGATGACGGTCAGTAGCGTAAGCAGCGCGACAGTCGCCAACACTAAGGCAGCACAGCGGACTTCCTTTGGCATGATCGGCCTCCCTCGGCCCGGCTCGTAGCAACGCCCGTAAATGACCATCCACTAGATTTCAACTATCACCAACATTCACCTATGCAGAGTGAAGCTGCCGTAAGGATCAGAAGAATCGGATAGTGATAGTTGAAACTGTTTCTGTTCGTAGGGTTAAGAGATTGCTCAGCCTATACATACTTTTTGACTAAAGTCAAGAAAGACGTGTTATTCACTTGCGCGCCTATGCGCACGCGGAAGGGCGGCTACCAGGGAATTGCAAGGATTTTCAACGAGCGCGTCCCTGCGACCCCCTTTCTTAAGCGGACATGGCCGTCGCATTGGCGGACGACTTTCTAGCCTTCCTTGCGAAGCGCCCTGATCAAGCGCTCGCCGGAGACGACTCGCTGGCGCGAGGCTCACGCCGGCAGCGGAATCGTGCGGCGGATCACGGCGCTGTCGAGCGGCACGCCGTCATCGCGTCTAGGCGATCGAGTTGTATGGCCAGGTTCGGCACGGCTTTAGAACCACTGCCGGGTTTGGCTCTACAGAAGGGCGAAAGAAGCGGACGACGGGGGTCGAACCCGCGACCTCGAGCTTGGGAAGCTCGCGCTCTACCAACTGAGCTACGTCCGCGCCGACGGGATTCTACGGCGGCAGCGAGGTTGCCGGGGCTGAGCGCTGACTAGTCTTCGCCGTCCGTGAGCGCGCGCTCGTTCCTCGCCTTCCTCGCCGTGCTGGCCGTGATCGGCCTGCTCGGCTTTGGCTTGCTCAGCAAGGGAAACCCGAAGATCGCGGTCGGCGAGGCGGTGCCTGACCGGGAGCTGCCGGCACTGCCGGGGCCAGGTCAGGGCTCGATCGGCGAGCACCGCGGCCGGTGGGTCCTGGTCAACCTCTGGGCCTCCTGGTGCATCCCCTGCCGCGAGGAGGTGCCGGCGCTGGAGCGCTTCCAGCGGCGCTACCGCGATCGCGACACGACAGTGGTCGGCATAAACGTCCAGGACAACGGCGACGATGCGCTCGCCTTTCTGCGCAGCTACCCGACCACGTATCCGCAACTGCGCTCGGTCGGCGACGAGCGCAGCGTCGCCTTCGGCTCGACCGGGGTGCCCGAGAACTTCCTCGTCGACCCGCAGGGCCGCCTGGCGCTGATTTGGAGGGCTCCGGTAGACGACCGGTTCCTGCGCGAAAACGTCGTGCCCCTGATCGAAGGCCGGCAGTGAGGCGCCTGGCGCTCGTCGCCGCGGTCGTGATCTCGCTGGCGGCGCCGGTCGCCGCCGACGGCGCCGAGCCGGTCCCGAAGACAACCGTCAGCGACGTCGAAGACGAGGTGATGTGCCCGATCTGCGGCACCCTGCTCGAGCTCTCGGACTCGCCGCAGGCCCGCCGCGAGAAGGTCTACGTCGCGAGGCTTGTCGCCGAAGGAAGGACCAAGGCTGAGATCAAGGATGCGCTGGTCGGCCAGTACGGCCCTGCCGCCCTGGCGCTTCCGGAGGCAACAGGGTTCGATCTTTCCGCCTATCTCGTCCCGATCGTCGCGCTGCTCGTCGCGATATGCGCGCTCGCCTTCGGCGTTGCCCGCTGGCGGCGCGACGGGGACCGCTCGCCACCGCCCGGAGGCGCAACCGCTCCGCAGGGCGAGGAGGCCGAGCGGCTCGAGGCCGACCTGCGGCGCTACGACCTCTGACCTCCGACCTCAGCCGACGACGACGCGGCCGGTGACGGGTGCCGGCAGGCGCTTGCGGACGTCGGCCTGCCCACCGCAGGCGATCGTCGCATCGGCGTGTTCGGCCAGGGCCAGCAACGTATCGGCGTCCTTCCCCAGCGGGGGGCCGACGATCGCGAGCAGGTCGTAGGCACGGCGCAGCTTCTGAATCGCCTGGTCGCAGCGGTCGGAATCGAGCAGGGCCACCGGCGCCGGCTCGGGTGCCCCAGCCACGATGCAGACCAGGGGCTCGGAAGCCCCGCCGGAGGCAGGGCCGGCCAGCGTCAGCGGCTGCAGGAGCTGGGCCGCCCCCGTCTCGCCAAGCAGGTACTCGTGCAGGCCGGGGGTGGCGTCGAGGCCGAGTGTCAGGGCGAGCGCGGGAGTGGCCAGGTCGCACTCGAGCAGAGCGACGCGCCGGCCCTGCGCGACAGCGGCCGCCGCAAGCCCGAGCGCTACGGCCGATCTGGCCGGGCCCGTGGTCAGGACAGAGCCCGAGCCGGTCAGCTCCCGTGCCAGCCCCGAGAACGCCTGCAGCTCGGCCCGGCCGAGTGCCGCCGGGCGCGAGGGGCTCTCCTGCCGCGCCGGGATCTCCGCCAGCAGCGGGCGCTTTGGCCGCCGTCCGATCATCACATCCGCTCCGGGGCCGAGACCCCGAGCAGCCCAAGCGAGCCGGCGATCGTGCGTTTGACCAGCAGGGCGAGGGCCAGGCGCGAGCGCTCGACGCCCTCGCCCTCGGCGCCGATCACCTTGCAGTCGCGGTAGAAGCCGTGGAAGTCGGCGGCGACCGCGGTCGAGTAGGCGCAGATGCGGTGTGGCGCCCGACGGATGGCGGCCTCTCGCACCTCGCCGGGGAACTCGAGCAGGCGCTTGACCAGCTCGCGCTCGGTGGGCTCCAGCGTGCTGTCCGGGGTCTCGATGCCGGCGCCCGACACGACCTGCTCTGGCTCGAGCTCCGCCTTGCGCAGGATGCTGGCGATCCTCGCGTGCGCGTACTGGACGTAATAGACGGGGTTGTCGTTGGACTGGCGCCGGGCCAGCTCGAGGTCGAGGTCGACGGTGGTGTCGTGGCTGCGCCAGAGCATGAACCAGCGCGTCGCGTCGGCGCCGATGTCGTCGAGCAACTCGTCCAGCGAGACGAACTCGCCGCTGCGCTTGGACATCTGCGCCCGTTCGCCGCTTTCGACGATGTGGACGAGGCGCATGATCAGCGCCTCGAAACGGTCGGTGTCGGCACCGAGGCCGGCGATCGAAGTACGCAGGCGAGCGACGTAGCCGTGATGGTCGGCGCCGAACACGTCGATCAGCCGGTCGAAGCCGCGCTCGAGCTTGTCCCAGTGATAGGCGACGTCAGCGGCCAGATAGGTCGGTTCGCCGTTGGCGCGGATCAGCACCCGGTCCTTGTCATCGTCGAAGCTCGTCGTGCGCAGCCAGAGCGCGCCTTCGCTGCGGTAGGTGTGGCCTTCCCGCTCCAGCTGAGCGAGGGCGGCGTCGACCTCGCCGCGGCTGTAGAGATCGCGCTCGGAAACCCAGTTGTCGAAGTGGACGCCGAAGCGGTCGAGGGTCCCCCGCACGATCTCCAGGACCAGCTCCACGCCGCGACGGCCGACCGCCTCGAGGTCGCCGGAGTCGATCCCCTCGGCGGCGATCTGCTTTCCCAGGTCGCCGACGTAGGCGCCTTCGTAGCCGTCCTCGGGCGGCTCCTCGCCGCGCATCCGGGCGGCGATCGAGGCCGCGAACCGGTCGATCTGCCCGCCGGCGTCGTTGACGTAGAACTCGCGCTCGACCTCGTGCCCGACCGTCTCCAGCAGGCGGACGAGCGAGTCGCCGTAGGCCGCGTGGCGACCGCCGCCGATGTGCAGGGGGCCGGTCGGGTTGGCGGAGACGAACTCGACCAGGACGCGCTCCGGCATGGCGGTCGGCTCCGGGCCGAGACCTCGCTCGCCAGCGGCGGCGAGGCTGGCCATCGCGCGCCGGTACCACGCGTCGGCGAGGAAGAGGTTGACGAACCCCGGGCCGGCGACCTCGATCCGCTCCACCATTCCCTCGCCGAGCTGCGCGCCGAGCTCGGCGGCGAGCCTGGTCGCGACGTCGCGCGGGTTTTCGCCCATGGGCGCGGCGAGCAACATCGCCGCGTTGGAGCTGTAGTCGCCCAGCTCGGCCTTGGGCGGCCGCTCCAGCGTTGGCGCGGGACCGGTCGGCTCGCCGTCACGCAGGGCGAGGGCGGCACGGTCCACCGCTGAGCGCAGCTCGGCGATCGGGTCGTTGGCTGCCGTCATCGCGCCCATCGTATGTAGGGGCGGGGGGGGGGGG
>DATDAQ010000018.1:0-10256 GCA_036525295.1 Solirubrobacterales bacterium
CCCCCCCCCCCCCCGCCGGGTCGAGCCCCGCTGCCTGGAGCTCGTCGAGCAGCCGCTCGAAGGCGACCGCGAAGCCCGGCCGGAGGGAGGCGCGCCGCAGTGGCCCCAGCTCGGCGCGTCGATCCGCGACCGCGACCGCGACCGCCCGCAATCGCTGCGCCGGGGTCAGCTCTGCGCCGGGGGGGCTGCCGGCAGTCGTGAGGATCTCCCGGAAGAGGCCGCCGAACGTGGTCACCGTCCCGCCGAGCGCCGCGCCCGCCGCGCAGACCTCGCGCTCGAACTCGAAGACGTCGTCGACGTTGGGGACGACGAGCACGGGATCGTGCTCGAGCGCGGCGGCGAAGCCGCGCAGGATCAACCCCCTGCGGCCTGAGTTGAGCGGCCCGTGGATCAGCTTCAGCGGCACTCCTCCAGACTATGTCCGCCCCCGGCGCCCGGCCGCCGCAAACTGCGGCTTCCCAGCGTCGATTTGGCGTCTACCGCCCTCTCTAAATTGCACCGCAGATGGCGCTCTGCTTCGTAGACCCAGCCGACGCGATCCGCGCGATCGCGGACTCGATCGGGCGTGAGGCCCGCCGGCAGCTGCTCGGCGAGGCCGTGCGGGCCTGGGTCGACGAGATCCCCGACGACGAGCTCGAGACCCACTACGCCAAGGCCCTCTCCGAGCTCGACGAGCACGATCTCTCGATGCTCGCCGCCTGGCACGGCTCCCTGGAGGTCGGCCACCCGGTTCCCAACCGCGACTTCCTCATGGGCGCCTTCGGCTCTCTCGGCGAGAACCGCCGCGAGGCGATGAAGCTGGCCGCCGGCTTCCGCGGCGAGGAGGCCGTCGACGCGGGGGTCACCGAGGAGGACGCCCTGGAGCTGGTCCTCAGCCTCCTCTCGCCGCCGCGCCAGATGGAGCTGGCCGTCGAGGCCGTCGAGCTCTACATCTGGGACCGCGCCGGCTCGGACAACTAGCCAGCCGCGAATCCGGCCGGCTTGACCTCACGTTTCGCCACCTGCGCCCGTTGAGTTGACGATGGAGCGGCGGGATCTGAACTTCAAATCTGGCGAGGAAGAGTGCGCGGCCTGGCTCTACCCGGCTGCCGGCGCCCCGGCCGAGGTGCCGATCGTCGTCATGGCACATGGCCTCTCGGGAACCCGCCGGGACCGGCTCGGCCCGTTTGCGGAGCGCTTTGCGAGCGCCGGGTTCGGTGCTCTCGTCTTCGACCATCGGGGTTTCGGCGACAGCGGTGGAGAGGAGGACCTCTTCGACCCGGCGCGCCAGCTCGAGGACTGGCGGGCGGCGATCGCCTTCGCCCGCTCCCTGCCTGGAGTCGATCCGGTGCGGGTGGTCACCTTCGGCTCCTCGATGGGGGGCGGCAATGCCCTCGCGGCCGCTGCGGACGACCCTGCCGTCGTTGCCGCGATCAGCCAGGTCCCCTTCCTCGACATCGTCCGTCAGGCCCACCGCTCCTCGCCGTCGGTGACCGCCCGGATGCTCGTGGCGGCGGCGCGGGGACGGCACGTCCCGGCCGTCGGCCGGCCCGACGAGCCCGCCTTCATCAACGCGCCCGGTGGGGAGGAGGGCTGGCGCCGGGTCGTCTCGATCGGCGAGGACTCGCGCTGGCGCAACCGCGTCTCCTCGCGCTGGCTGTTCGGCCGGCCTTTCCGGCCTGTCCGGCACGCATCCACGCTGCACTGCCCCTGGCTCGTCTGCGTCGGCGAGGCCGATCGCGTCGCAAAGCCCGGCCCGGCGATTGCCGCCGCCCGTCGGGCACCGAAGGGCGAGCTACGCACCTATCCCGGCGTCGACCACTTCGACGTCTACGACGGCCCCGAGCACGAGGCTCTCCTCGCCGACCAGATCGAGTTCCTGCATCGGCACCTCGACTAGGAGGTCCTAGGCGAGCGCCGCGCGGATCTCTGGAATCGCCTGCTCGTTGTCCTGGAAATGGACCGCGTGCAGGCCCGCCTTGCGGGCGCCTTCGACGTTGACGAGGACGTCGTCGACGAAGAGGCAGGACTCGGCTGGTTTGGCGATCCGCTCCAGGGTCAGCTCGTAGATCCGCGACTCGGGCTTGCGGCAGCCGACGAAGGCCGAGTCGACGACCGTCTCGAAGATCTCGTCGACCGGCAGCATCGAGCGCCACAGCGGCTCCCACTCGCGAACGTTGTTCGTCAGCATCGCCATCCGATAGCCCTCCGCCTTCAGCTCCCGCATCAGCTCGATCATCTCCGGGTTCGGTTCGAGCGCCTCGAAGTAGATCTCTTTGAAGCGATGCATCTCCGGCCGGTGGCCGAGCAACGGCTCGAGGCTGTCGGTGAGCTGTTCGAGGAAGGCGACCTCGGTGATCTCGCCCCGCTCCATCTCGAAGAGCGGGTTTTCGCCGTTCGCCTCGGTGGCTGCCTGCATTCCCTTGCCGAGGATCTCGGTTGTGATCCCGGTCTGGTCCTGGAAGGCCATGAACGACTGGAGCAGGGGCGAGGTCAGCACGCCGCCGAAGTCGGAGACGACCGTGTCGATCCCGTTGCCCTCAGTCATCCCGGTGGACCACCTCGTAGTGGCCGAGGCCCTCGCGCCCCTCGAGCGACCAGCGGAAGAAGGCGATCTGCCCCTTCAGACCCGGATGGCTCACGGCGCTTGAGTTGATCAGCGTGCCTGCGCCCCGCAGTGGCTGTCCCTCCTCGTCGTCCAGCCAGAGCTCTAGTGTCGCTCGCCGCTGCACTCCGTCGGGCCCGTACTCGGTCGAGAGCAGCGTCTCGGAGACCTCGACAGGTGCGCCGTCGGCGCCGCAGAGCACCCCGGCGACCTCCTCCTCGCCGTGCCCGCCCGCCCGCTCGGGCCGGACCGCGCTCAGCGCCAGCAGCCCCCCGTCGGAGAAGACGATCCCGATCGACCGCCGCACGATCTGTCCCTCGTCGCTCATCGGGCCGGAAGCCTAGATGGAATCAACCATCCAGTGACCGGCCCGGCACGGGGTCCGGCTACGATGCCGTCATGGCCGATGAAACCGCTGTCCTCACCGAAGACGACGTCATCGAGGCGCTGGAGGAGGTGATCGACCCCGAGCTGGGGCTCGACTTCGTCTCGCTCGGCCTCGTCTACGACGTCGAGATCGAGGGCGAGGAGGTCTTCGTCACCTTCACCCTGACGACCCCCGCCTGCCCGATCGGCCCCCAGGTCTCCGAGCAGATGAAGGAGTTCGTCGGCGATCTCCCAGGAGTCTCCGCCGTGCACCCGAAGATGATCTTCGACCCCCCTTGGTCACCAGAGATGATGAGTGATGATGCCAAGTTTGCATTGGGCTTCTAGGCACGGATTCGGGGGTCATAGGGGTTCATAGAGGGTCAGTTTCGACCCCATTTCATCCCCAAGAGCATCCCCACGGACCCTGCGGCGGCCTGATCGGCCTGCTCCCCTTCCGAGGTCGCGGCCGTCCCACGGGGCTTTGGAAATCCCGAGGCCGAGTCGCGTCCACCTTTCTAGTGCACACCACCACTTGAAAGGAGATCGATGCCTCGCCCTCACCCCGCACTCGCCGAGCCAATCCCCGGATCGGACCCATCCCTGACCGGAGCCTGGGACCAGATCATCACGCCGACGGAGGACAAGGCTCGGCTCCTCAACCACTCGTTGCTCGCCCTGACCTTGAGGACGGGGGAGCAGGCCCACACCTCGCTCCCGGTCCACGGCCTGATGGTCCTGACCGGTCCGCCGGGAACCGGCAAGACGACGCTCGCCCGCGGTCTCGCCTCTCAGCTCCACCGCCAGCTGGACGATCGCCTGGGACCGGTCACCTTCGTCGAGGTCAACCCGCACGCCCTCGAAATCCTATGTCGAACCCTACGTTCGACGCAGCGACCATGAGAAGTCACGAATACGGTGTTGGGAGAGCGGCCGCGTGGAGCCAGTCCCACCCAGTTTTTGGTTCGGATTCCGGCGACGACGACAATGACGAAATGCTCTTGGGCAGGCATAGCGCGTCATTTGCTTTCCAGCTAACTCTGCTGATATGCAGATTTAACCGCGTTGTCAGCGATAACTCTTGCTATAAGCTGAGATAAAATAACTTCACCTTGATTTGTGCTATTCTTTAATTCCGCTTATATGCTGAATTAGAACTTTATCTGGCTCTAACTCCTCAGCTAGAAAGAGTTATGCGAATAGAAGCTCAAAATAGCGATGAAACCGTATTGCGAGAGCTGGGCTCCCGCCTGGCACGGACACGCCTCGAGCGCAACGTGAGCCAGCAGCAACTCGCCCGCGAGGCCGGGGTCGCCAAGGCCACGGTCGAGCGGGTCGAGGGCGGCCGGGAGGTCAGGCTGACCAGTCTCGTCCGGATCCTCCGGGCCCTGGGGCAGCTTGATGCACTAAATCTCCTGATTCCCGAGCCGCTTCCGAGCCCAATCGAGCGGATGCGGCTGCAGGGTCGGCGGCGCCAAAGGGCCCGCCAGCCCCGAAGCCAAGACCAGATTAAGGGCGACACTTGGCACTGGCAGGAGATCGAGCCAGGAGCGGAGGGTAGGACCGTCAGTCTCGCCCAGGATCAAGAGGGAACTCCCTCGCCCTGGCAGGTAGTCGACGAGCAAGGGGTCGGGGACTCCTAGTGAGCGACGCGGGGGTCAATCTCTGGGGACGGAAAATAGGTGCGGTTTCGCTCGTCGAGGAGCAGCCGGCGGCGGTGTTTCAGTATGAGCCCGAATTCGCTCGTAGCGCAATCCAATTGGCGCCATTGATGATGCCACTGAGAACGGAGCCCTATTCCTTCCCGGCGCTCTCCGTTGAATCGTTCAAAGGCCTACCAGGCCTGCTCGCCGACTCGTTGCCCGACAAATTCGGCAACGCGCTGATCAATACCTGGCTTGCCTCCCAGGGCCGCCCGCCGCAGAGCGCCGACTCGGTCGAGCGCCTCTGTTACATCGGAACCCGGGGGATGGGGGCGCTCGAGTTTGAGCCGGCCAAAGGGCCGCAGAGGTCGCCGCTTGAGGTCATCCGAATCGAGGCCTTGGTGAAACTTGCCTCTGAGGTCCTCTCCGAGCGCGAGAAATTCGTCGCTTCGCTCAAAGAAGGACATGAGGAAGAGGGCCTGCTGGAGCTTCTCAGCGTAGGGATGTCGGCGGGCGGCGCCAGGGCCAAGGCGGTAATCGCCTGGAACCCCGAAACGAACGAGATTCGCTCCGGGCAGGTCGCGGCGCCTCCGGGCTTTCAGCACTGGCTACTCAAGTTCGACGGGGTCAGCGGCAACAAGGACAAGGAGTCCCTAGACGATCCCGAAGGCCACGGCGCGGTCGAGTATGCCTACTCGCTGATGGCCCGTACGGCGGGGATCACGATGACCGAGTGTCGCCTCTTTCCCGAGAACGGAAGGCGCCACTTCATGACCAGGCGCTTTGACCGCTCGGCGGACAACTTCAAGCTTCACCTGCAATCGCTGGGGGCGCTCGCTCACTACGATTTCAACCAAGCTGGCGCCCACGCCTACGAGCAGGCGATGATGATGATTCGACGGCTGGGCCTCTCGATCGAGGATGTCGAGGAACAGTTCCGCCGCATGGCTTTCAACGTCCTGGCCCGCAACCAGGACGACCACGTCAAGAACATCGCCTTCCTTATGGACCAGGGCGGTAACTGGTCGCTCTCACCCGCGTATGACATGACCTTCGCCTATCGGAGCGATGGGGACTGGACCGCTCAGCACCAGATGACCATCAACGGCAAGCGCGACGGATTCAGCCTCGACGACTTCGAGCGTTGTGCGGAGAGCGTCTCGATGAAGCGGGGGAGGGCTAGGACCATCCTCGGCGAGGTTCGCGAGGCGGTGGCCAGTTGGCCCGAACATGCGGCAGTGGCTGGGGTCGATGAGGGCGATATTGCGCGCATTGGTAGAACTCACCGGCTCGATTTGCCTAGGAGTTGAGCCACAGCCAGCTCGTCTATTTTCCATCCCCATGCCAATCCCCACCGGTTAATGAAATCGTCGATATGCAGGTATTTCAGGTGGAAGTCCGCTGCGATGAGGACCGAGGACGCCAAGTTCGCACTTTGGGTTCTAAGGAGCTGTTGGCAGGGATTCCGCTTTAGGTCGCGAGTAGCGAGCGGGTCTGGGCTTTACGCAGAACTAGCGGGGTTGGGCCGGACTTCGCCGCGAGCCTCTGCTGGCTGCATTGGGCTCGGACGTTTCGTTTCAAGTGGTCCGTGTAGCGCGTTCTGCGTCATAAAAGAATTCTACGCCTTGGATGCGAGGTCGATGATCCAGAAGATCACCTCGACGGTCAGGAGGACGCCGCCGAGCCGGAAGCGTGAGGCCAGTTGTTTCTGGCCGGCAAGGTTGTCGGCGTAGCTGCCGTGCATGTGGAGGGACAGGTCCCGATGGATCCGCTACCGATAGCGGTTCCTCGGTCTCTATGTAGCTTTCGACCACCGTCGTTGAGCGCTTGCGCTCCCAAGAACGATGTCGTGATCGCCGCAGCGGAGAGCAGCAGGTCCGCACGTGTCTGAGGCTGTCGATCGTGCTCTGCTGCTGGGAAAGTGCGTGAACTGCCTCGTCGTAGGCGATTCGATAGGGAAAGTCTTTGTCTTCATTCACGACACCGGCACCTTCGCAAATCGGTCGGTCGTTAGCACTTGGTTGAGGTGTCTCTGGCGTCCGGTCTGAACGACGGTTACGACCGACGAAGATCCCTGACCTCGCACTGGAGTTCCGTAGCCCTGTCGATGATCTCGGGGTCGCCGGTCAGTAGAGGTGCTTCCAAGCGCTCGGTGGTTGCGATGCAGAACGCGTCCGCGAAGGAGAGGCCGCCGCTGGCCTCGGTCTTTGCTGCCGCTGTTACCAGGCCCCAATCGGGATGAACGACGTCCAGCTCTTTGCGGACCCTCTCGATGGTGCCGTCGGCATTCTCGGATCCTCGCACCCGCATTTCGAGATACAGGGCCTCTCCCAGGTTGATCGAGCACATCGCCGCGCCCTGCTCTATCCGCTCACTCTGGACCGGCTCGGCTGCTGCCTCATTTCGGTGGTGGGCCAAAAGCGCCCAGGTATCAAGAACGATCGTCAAGGAGGCTCCGAGTCTTGCGTTCCTCGCTCCGGAGAGCGAGCAGGTCATCGGCGCCGAGGCCAGGGATGCCGGCCCAGACGCCGCGAAGCGCTTCGATGCGCTCACGGCGCATATCCGGGTTATCGGTGGCGCGACGACCCCGCTCGTCCTTGCTGTCTGGCTCAAGGATCATTTCATCACCGATCCGCCGGCTCGGGCAGTCGCGGATCGTCGGTGTCGATCTCCTCGGCAGTCGCCTCGAAGTCGTAGTCGCGCCTCGGAGGGGCTTGCTGGGCTCGCCCGGGCGCGCCGACGACCACGAAGCGCCGCCCTACGTAGCCGCGCATCAGCCGCCGGACGATCGCTCGCGTCGGCGGGACGAGGAAGATCAGGCCGACTATGTCGGTGATGAAGCCAGGCGTCAGCAACAGGGTGCCGCCGATCGCGATCAGCAGGCCGTCGGCGACCTCGCGGCCGGGGAAGCGGCGCTCGGCCAGCGCCAGGTTGAAGCGGCGCCAGGCGCCGCGGCCCTGGTGGCGCAGCAGCAGCGAGCCGAGCAGGGCGTCGGCGAGCAGCAGCGCCACCGTCGGCCAGACTCCGATCAGCGAGCCGATCTGGATGATCACGTACAGCTCGACAATCGGGACGACGATGAAAAGGGCGACGAGCAGGGCCACGGTCAGGCGGGGGCGACGGCGCTGGCCGCCTCCTCCAGCTCGGCTAGCGACCGGTTGAGGCCGGCGGCGAAGTCTTCGACGTCCTCCATCGAGTCATAGTCGGCGAGCAGGCCGAAGCCGACGCGGCCGTTGTAGCTCATGATCGCCACCGCCACCGCGTGGTTCTGCGGCAGGAAGGCGACCGGGAAGACCTCCTCCAGCTCGCGGCCGAGCACGTAGAGAGGGAGTTGGGGGCCGGGCACGTTGGTGACGATCAGGTTGAAGAGCCGGGTCGAGAAGTTGACCCGCGAGGCCTGCGCCAGCAGGGTCGGCGGCGCGAAGTCGTTGAAACGGGCGATCACTTCGGCCCCGAGCGCCTGCTTGGAGCGCTTCAGCCCCTCCATCTGCTCGCTCACGACCCGCAGCCGCCGCACTGGGTCCTCGACGTAGACGGGGAGCGGCCCGCGCATCGCCGCGATCCGATTGCCGAGGTCACCTCGCTCGTCCTGGGTTCGAATCGAAACCGGCACCAGCGCGCGCAACTCCAGGCCCTCGGTGCGGATCCCGCGCCCGTGCAGCCAGTCGCGCAGGGCCCCGGTGACCACGGCGAGCACGACGTCGTTGACGGTCCCGCCCAGCGCGTCCTTGATTCGCTTGAAGGTGGCCAGCTCCGAGCGCGCCCAGGTGAAGCGCCGGTGCGGGCCGATCGGCTGGTTCAGCGGCACGTCGGGTGCGGGGTCGGCGAAGGCCCCCACCACCTCTCCCAGGCCCTCGACCGCCTCTCCCAGGCGCCGCGCCGCCGACTCCGGGTGGCGCACAGCCTCGATCGCGCCCTCGATCAGCTTCACGGGCGCCGCGGCCGCGTCGACGGCGCCGCGAGCAACCAGCTCGGCCGTGGTCGGCTCCGGCTGGGGTACCCAGCCGTCCTCGCTCGCGACTGGCTCGGGCACCGGCTCGAGGTCGAAGAGCACTGTCCCGATGTCGACGCCGGAGATGCCGTCGACCATCGCGTGATGGGTCTTGGTCAGCAGGGCGAAGCGGTCGCGCTCCAGCCCCTGCACCAGCCACAGCTCCCAGAGCGGCTTGGAGCGGTCGAGCTGTTGCGAGAAGACGCGGGCCGCGAGGCGCTTCAGCTGCTGTTCGCCACCCGGCTCGGGCAGGGCGCTGTGGCGGATGTGGTAGGTCAGGTTGAAGTTGACGTCGTCGGCCCAGAGCGGGCGCCCAGCCTCCAGAGGCGGCACGACGAGGCGCTGGCGGAAGCGCGGCACCTGGTTGAGGCGCCCGCGAATGTGCTCGACCAGGTCGACGTACTTCGGCGGTGGGCCCTCGAAGACGAGGATCGCGCCGACGTGCATGTGGCTCGCCGAGCTCTCGTTGGTGAGGAACGAGGCGTCCACAGCCGTGAGGCGGTCGAGGTGTCGTCCTTGGGTTGCCATTGATCAAGGCTAGCCGTCCCCGGACGCGGGAGCGAGAACGCAAGATCGCCGGTGATATTTGGTGCGTTCTCGCGGGAGCGGAGGAGACGGCGCCCGGCTACTCTGCAGACATGTCCTCCCCTGCCACGGCGGCCCCGAAACGGGTCCTGCTCGCCGCGCCGCGCGGCTACTGCGCAGGCGTCGACCGAGCGGTGCAGGCCGTCGAGCGCGCCCTCGAGCTCTACGGCGCCCCCGTCTACGTCCGCAAGGAGATCGTCCACAACAAGCACGTGGTGGAGGAGCTGGCCGAGCGGGGGGCGATCTTCGTCGAGGAGGAGACCGAGGTGCCTGAGGGCGAGATGGTCGTCTTCTCGGCCCACGGCGTCGCCCCGGCGGTCCACGACAACGCCGCCGCGCGCAACCTGCGCACGATCGATGCCACCTGCCCTCTGGTGACCAAGGTCCACGTCTCGGCCCGCCGTTTCGCCGCCGAGGGCTACACGATCGTGATGATCGGCCACGAGGGCCACGAGGAGGTCGAAGGCACGACCGGCGAGGCGCCCGACGCGATCGTCCTGATCGAAACCGCCGCCGAGGTCGAGGCGCTAGAGGTTCCCGACCCCGAGAAGGTCGCCTTCATCACCCAGACGACCCTCTCGGTCGACGAGACCGCCGAGGTGATTGCCGCGCTGCGGGCCAAGTTCCCGGCGATCGTCAGCTCCAAGTCCGACGACATCTGTTACGCGACGACCAACCGCCAGATCGCCGTCAAGCAGCTCGCCCGCGAGTGCGACCTGGTCCTCGTCATCGGCTCGACCAACTCCTCCAACTCCAACCGCTTGGTCGAGGTGGCGCGCGAGCACGGTGCCGCCTCCTACCTGATCGACAACCACACCCAGGTCGAGGAGCGCTGGCTCAGCGGGGTGGAGACGGTCGGCATCACCTCGGGCGCCAGCGCCCCCGAGGAGCTGGTCGAGCGCCTGGTCGAGCTCTTTCGCGAGCGGGGTGCCGAGGAGGTCTCCGAGCTGCGCACGGTGCATGAGGACGTGCGGTTCATGTTGCCCAAGGAGATTCGGGAGGAGTTGGCGGCGCGGGCTTGAGCGGGGGAGGGTGGGGACCCTCTCCGACGGACAAATGGCGGCCTAATTAGGCCGCCATTTGTCCG
>DATDAQ010000019.1:0-26476 GCA_036525295.1 Solirubrobacterales bacterium
CCCCCCCCCCCCCACCCCTTCCCCACCTTGTCCGCGTCGCGTAACGTAGGGTCGAGTTCTGCCGAGCGCCGAGAGGAGACCGTCGATGCCGACTTACGTGATGCTTACGAATTTGACTGCTGAGGGAGTGAGGACGTTGAAGAACAACCCTGGCAGGGTGGCCGAGGTGAACAAGGAGGTCGAGCAGATCGGGGCCAAGGTGGTGGCTCAGTACGCGACGCTGGGGCAGTACGACTTCGTGACGGTGGTCGAGGCGCCGGATGAGAAGACGATGGCGAAGGTCTCGGTGGAGCTTGGGTCGCGCGGGACGATGACCAGTCAGACGCTCACGGCGATGCCGGCCGACGACCTGGCCTCCTCTCTCTAGAAATGACGAGACCCAGGCGCCGCCAGACAAGGACGCAGGGAGACCGAATAGCAGCGCTATTCGGTCGACCGAGGACGCCGTATGGCGGTGATCTGGGGCCGTCAGCTTGAAGGTTCTCGTCGTAGGAGGCGGTGGGCGGGAGCACGCGATCGTTCGGGCGCTGGCTCGGTCCGCGCATGCTCCCGAGCTGCTTTGCGCACCGGGCAATGCGGGGATTGCGGCCGATGCCGAGTGCCTGCCGGAGGTTGCCGCCGACGACGTCGAGGCGATCGTCGCGGCATCGAGGGAGCGCGGCGTCGACCTGGTCGTGGTCGGGCCGGAGGCTGCCCTGGTGGCGGGCGTCGTCGACGCGCTCGAGGACGCCGGGGTGCCGGCCTTCGGGCCGAGCGCGGCGGCAGCCGAGCTGGAGGGCTCGAAGGCCTTCGCCAAGGAGCTGATGGCCGAGGCGGGAGTGCCGACCGCCTCGCACGCGCTGCTGCGCAGCCGCGAGGAGGCAGTCGCCCAGCTCGCCCGCGCCTCCTACCCGATGGTGCTGAAGGCCGACGGCCTGGCCGCGGGCAAGGGGGTGATCGTCTGCCAGAGCGAGGCCGAGGCGCGCGAGGCGGTCGACGTCTTCTTCACCGAGCGGCGCTTCGGCCAGACGACCGTCATCCTGGAGGAGTTCCTCGAGGGCGAGGAGCTCTCGTTGCTGGCGCTGTGCGACGGCGAGAACGTGGTGCCGCTGGCACCCGCCCAGGACTACAAGCGGATCTTCGACGGCGACGAGGGACCGAACACCGGCGGCATGGGGAGCTACTCGCCCGTTCCCGGCTTCGGCCCGGCCGAGGTCGAGGAGATCGTCGACGCCGTGCACCGTCCGGTCGTCGCGGCGATGGCGCGCCGCGGCCGTCCCTTCCACGGCGTCCTCTACGCGGGGCTGATGATCGGCCCCGACGGCCCAAAGGTGCTCGAGTTCAACACCCGCTTCGGCGACCCCGAGACACAGGCGGTGCTGCCGCGGTTGCGCTCGGACCTCGTCGACCTCTGCCTGGCGGCGCGCGAGCCGGGCGGGCTGGAAGGTCTCGAAGCGGAGTTCAGCGAGGACTGGGCGGTGACGCTGGTGCTCGCATCGGCGGGCTACCCGGAGTCATCTTCGAAGGGCGACGTGATTCGCGGTCTCGAGAGCGCCGCCGGCGCGGCCGAGGTCACCCACGCCGGCACCACCGAGCGCGACGGGGAGATCGTCACCGCGGGCGGTCGCGTGCTCAACGTGACGGCGCTGGGACCGACGCCTGCCGAGGCGCGCGATCAGGCATACGATGCGGCCAAGCGGATCGAGTTCGACGGTATGCAAATGCGATCCGACATTGCCGCCCGAGCAGTCGACCGCGTCGCCAGTTAGCCAGCCCAGCCAGAGAGGATGAGATGAGCGAGATCTCAGAGGAGCCCCAGCCCACCGAGCCGACCCCGTCGCCCGAGGTCGAGGAGGCCTTCGAGGAGATCGATGTCGACGAGCCGCTGGTCGGGATCATCATGGGCTCGAAGAACGACATGCCGAAGATGGAAGCCGCCGGCGCCGCCCTCGACGAGGCCGGGATCAGCCACGAGATGCGGGTGATGAGCGCCCACCGCGATCCCGAGATGGTCCGCGAGTACTGCACCAACGCCAGGATGAGGGGCCTGAAGGTGATCATCGCCGGGGCCGGAATGTCGGCCGCCCTGCCCGGCGTCGCCGCCGCCCACAGCGACCTGCCGGTGATCGGGGTGCCAATCCTCGGCAAGAGCCTCGGCGGCCTCGACGCCCTGCTCTCGGCTGTGCAGATGCCGCCGGGAATTCCCGTCGCCTGCGTCGCCATCGACGGCGCCAAGAACGCCGGCATCCTCGCGGCGCGGATAATCAACGCGTGATCCCGAGGTACACGCGACCCGAGATCGGCGAGGTCTGGTCGGCTCAGCGGAAGCTGGAGTGCTGGCTCGAGGTGGAGCTGGCGGCGACGGAGGCCTGGGCCGAGGAGGGCGCCGTGCCGCGCGAGGCCGCCGAGGCGGCGCGCGCCAACGCGTCCTTCACGGTCGAGGCGGTCGAAGAGCGCGAGAAGGTCACCGACCATGACATGGCGGCCTTCGTCGACGTCGTCGCCGCCTCCGTCGGCGAGCACGGGCGCTGGATCCACTACGGGCTGACCTCCTCCGACGTGCTCGACACGGCGCTCGCCCTGCAACTACGCGAGGCCGGCGAGGTGCTGCTGGCAGGCACCCGCGCCTACCGCGACGCGCTGGTCGAACGGGCGCTCGAGCACCGCGACACCCTCTGCGTCGGTCGCACCCATGGCGTCCACGCCGAGCCGACGACCTTCGGCCTGCGCCTCGCCGGCTTCGCCTTCGAGGCCGACCGCAACCTGGCGCGGCTCACCGACGCCTTCGAGCAGCTCGCCTTCGGCAAGCTCTCGGGCGCCGTCGGCACCTACGCCTCGGTGCCGCCCGCGGTCGAGGCGCGTGTGATGGAGCGGCTCGGGCTCGGGCGCGAGGACGTGGCGACGCAGGTGATCCCGCGCGACCGCCACGCCGTCCTCACCTCGCGCTGCGCGATCGCCGGCGCCGGTCTGGAGCGCTTCGCGACCGAGATCCGCAACCTGCAGCGCACAGAGGTGCGCGAGGTCGAGGAGCCGTTTGCCTCCGGCCAGCAGAAGGGCTCCTCGGCGATGCCGCACAAGCGCAACCCGATCCGCACCGAGCGGATCACCGGCCTTGCCCGCGTCCTGCGCGGCTACGCCCAGGCCGGCCTGGAGAACGTCGCCCTTTGGCACGAGCGCGACATCTCCCACTCCGGCGCCGAGCGCGTGATCCTCCCCGACGCCACGATCTGTCTCGACTACATGCAGGATCTGGCGACCAAGGTCGCCACCGGGATGACGGTCCGCACCGACCGCATGCTCGAGAACCTCGAGCTGACCCACGGCGCCCTCTTCAGCCAGCGCGCCCTGACGGCCCTGGTCGAGTCCGGGATGACCCGCGACGACGCCTACCGCGTCGTCCAGGAGAACGCCCAGAAGGCGTGGGACACCGGGACCGAGTTCCGTGACCTGCTCGCCGAGGCGGCTCCCGGCCTGGACCTAGACGCAGTCTTCGACTACGGCGCCTACCTGGCCCACATCCCCGAGATCTTCGAGCGGCTGGAAGCGCTGCGCTGAACGGATAAGGTGGCGGCAATGGTTCTCTACACCTGTGGACAGAAGAAAACCGGACCCGCCTTCGCGCACCCGTGCGCCAAGGCGGGCAAGGCCCTCGACGCGGCGGGGTACGAGTACGAGATCAAGGTCGTCGGCGGGTACCGGATGGCCTTCTGGACCTGGGGCAGCCGCGAGGACGACCGGACCGAGGTGAAGGAGCTGAGCGGCACAAACGAGGTGCCGATCCTCGTGCTCGACGACGGCGAGGTCATCTCCGGCTCAGGCACCATCGCGCGCTGGGCCCAAGAGCACCCGGCGGCACGGGCTGCTACGCAGAAGGACTAAGCCGCCGCGAGATCGCGCTCGCGCGCCGGGTGGCGGGCAGTGACGACGACCGGGGTGCCGCCTTTGGGCGAGAGGGTGATGCTGCGGCGGCCGATCTTCTCCGGCGCCGGGTTGGCCTTGTGCAGCTCGCAGCGGGTCAGCACCTCGCGCAGGACGATCCGCATCTCGAACTCCGAGAAGGCGGCCCCGATGCAGCGGCGGACGCCGCCGCCGAAGGGGACCCAGGCGTAGGTGTCCGGCCCCTCCTCGAGGAAGCGCTCGGGGCGGAAGGCGAAGGGCTCGGGGTAGACGTCGGCGCGGGTGTGGGTGAGCCAGATCGCGGGCGTCACGTCGGTGCCGGCGGGGAGCGTGAGCCCGTCGACGCTGAGCTCGGCGTTGAGGCGGCGGCCGGCCAGCGGCACCACGGGGCGCAGGCGCAGGGCCTCGGTGATCGTCGCCCGCATGTACTCGTCCTCGCCCGCCTCGATCGAGTCGCGCAGGCGCCGCAGCGGCTCGGGATGGCGAAGCAGCAGGTCGAAGGTCCAGGCCAGCGCGGTCGCCGTCGTCTCGTGGCCGGCGAGCAGCAGCGTGAGCAGCTGGTCGCGCAGATCGACGTCGGCCAAACCGTCGCCGTCCTCGAAGCGGGCCGCCATCAGGATCGAGAGGATGTCGTCGCGCTCCTCGAAGCTTTCCTCGGCGCGGCGCTCGGTGATCTCGGCGTAGAGCAGCTCGTCGACTTCGCGCAGCGTTCCCTCAAACTGAGCCCACGGCCCGCGACCGGTGAAGCGCCTCGTTGCCAGGGCCATCAGCTGGGTGAACGGGGAGGCGGTCTCCTCCAGCACGTCGGTGAGCAGACGGCGGAGATTCTCCAGCCGGGGCCCCTCGGCGACGCCGAAGACGACGCGCAGGATGATGTCCAGGGTGATCGCCTGCATCTGGGGGTGGATGCGGAACTCCTCCCCCAGCGGCCAGGAGTCGATGTTGGCGTCGACGATCTCTTCCATGATCGGCTCGTAGGAGCGCATCCGCTCGCCGTGGAAGGCGGGCAGCATCAGCTTGCGATGAGCGAGGTGGTCGGCGCCTTCGAGCAGCAGCAGCGAGCGCGAGCCCAGCACCGGCTCGAGGAACACCTCGCGGCCGGGGGGCAGTCCGTGGGAGCGCTCCGTGTAGAGGGCCTTGATCGCGGCCGGGTCGGAGATCATCACCATCGGCCGCTCGAAGCCGAGGAACTTGACGCTGAAGTTGTCGCCGATCCTCTCCCGGCACTCCTGCATGAAGGGGAGTGGGCGGAAGGCCCAACGCAGCGTCTGGACCAGCGGCGGGCTCTTCGGTTCCGACGGCAGCATCGCCGAACAGGATCGCAGACCGTGCCGTACCGATGCTCCGCTTCTCAGGTGGTTAGCATCGGCTTAATGACGCCCGTGGCTGACTTGAAGCTTCATTCGTCGGGAAAGGTCCGGGAGATCTACGAGTGGGAGGACGACCTGCTGATGGTCGCCTCCGACCGGATCTCGATCTACGACGTGGTGATGCCGACGCCGATCCCCGACAAGGGGAAGGTCCTGAACCGGATCTCGGAATTCTGGTTCGAGCTGACCGGAGACATCGTCCCCAACCACTTCGTCTCGGCCGACGTGCCCGAAGAGGTCGCCGAACGGGCGATGCGGGTGCGGCGGCTCGAGATGTACCCGGTCGAGTGCGTCGTGCGCGGCTACCTCTCCGGCTCGGGCTGGAAGGAATACAAGCGCGACGGCTCGGTCTGCGGGATCGAGCTGCCGGCCGGGTTGCTCGAGTCCGACAAGCTGCCGGAGCCGATCTTCACCCCCGCGACGAAGGCCGAGATCGGCGATCACGACGAGAACGTCGATTTCGATCGCGCCGCCGAGATCGTCGGCGATCGGGCGCTGATGGAGGAGCTGCGGCGCATTTCCATCGAGGTCTACGTGCGCGGCGCCGAGCACGCGGCCGAGCGCGGGATCATCCTCGCCGACACCAAGTTCGAGCTGGGTCGCCACGCCGGTGCGGAGATCGTCCTCGCCGACGAGGTGCTGACTCCCGACTCCTCGCGCTTCTGGCCGGCCGACCGCTACGAGCCGGGCAAGACGCAGCCCTCCTTCGACAAGCAGTTCGTGCGCGACTGGGCCGACGCAGAGGGCTGGGACCACACCCCGCCCGCCCCGGAGCTGCCGCCCGACGTGGTCGAGCAGACACGGGCCAAGTACGTCGAGGCCTACGAGCGGATCACGGAGCGCTCCTTCTAGTGCCCCGTGCTCGGGTGCTGATCCGGCCCAAGGAGGGGATCCTCGACCCGCAGGGCAAGGCGGTGGAGCGGGCGCTGCCCGCGCTCGGCTTCGAGGGGATCGAACACGTGCGGGTCGGCCGAATGGTGGAGCTGGAGGCCGAGGACCCGGAGCGGCTCGGCGAGCTCTGCGAGAAGCTGCTCGCCAACCCGCTGATCGAGGACTACGAGATCGAGCGCCTCGACGGCGCCGCCTGATGCGCTGGGGAGTGCTCCAGTTCCCCGGCTCCTGCGACGAGCGGGACGCCCTGCACGCCTGCTCGCTGCTCGGCGAGGCGCGGCTGGTCTGGCACGAGGAGCGCGACCTGGAGGGGATCGACGCGGTCGTCGTCCCCGGCGGCTTCTCCTACGGCGACTACCTTCGCGCCGGCGCGATCGCCCGCTTCTCGCCGGCGATGGAGGCGGTGGCCGGGTTCGCCGCGACGGGCGGCCCGGTGCTGGGGATCTGCAACGGCTTCCAGGTGCTGTGCGAGGCGGGCCTCCTCCCCGGCGCCCTCCTCCTCAACGAGAGCATGCGCTTCCACTGCCGCCAGCTCGACCTGATCCCCGCCGACGGGACGAAATCGTCCTCTATGGCGGAGATTTCGGCCCATGGGCCCAGGTTGTCGATTCCGGCTAAGCATGGGGAAGGGCGGTACTGGGCGCCGGATGAGGTGCTGGACGAGCTGGAGGAGAACGGGCAGGTCGCCTACCGCTACGCGCCGGGGCAGAACCCGAACGGGTCGGCGCGGGGCATCGCCGGGGTGCGCAACGAGGCCGGCAACGTGGTCGGCTTGATGCCGCACCCCGAGCACGCGGTCGATCCGCTGACGGGATCGACCGACGGGCTGCGCGTCTTCGAAGCCGTCGCGGCGACCGGGGTTCCGGCATGACGGTCGAGACCGCCAAGCACCGCGAGCTGGGGCTCACCGACTCGGAGTTCGAGCTGATCGTCGAGAAGCTCGAGCGCGAGCCCAACGACGTCGAGCTGGCGATGTTCAGCCTGCTCTGGTCCGAGCACTGCGCCTACAAGCACTCGCGCAAGCTGCTGCGGAGGCTGCCGACCGAGGGCGAGCGGGTGGTGATGGGGCCGGGAGAGAACGCCGGCGCCGTCGACGTCGGCAACGGCTACGCGATCGCCTTCAAGGTCGAGTCCCACAACCACCCGAGCGCGGTCGAGCCCTTCCAGGGCGCGGCAACCGGGGTCGGCGGGATCCTGCGCGACGTCTTCGCTCTCGGCGCCCGCCCGATCGCGATCCTCGACTCGCTGCGCTTCGGCGAGCTGGACTCGGTGCGCTCGCGCCACCTGCTCGACGGCGCCGTGCGCGGCATCGGGCACTACGGCAACTCGATCGGGGTGGCGAACGTCGGCGGCGAGATCTACTTCGAGGCCCCCTACGAGCACAACTGCCTGGTCAACGCGATGTGCGTCGGAATCGCCAAGCAGGCGGACATGGTCCGTGCCGCCGCAGCGGGCGTCGGCAACGCCGTCGTGCTGATGGGCGCCTCGACCGGCCGCGACGGGATCGGCGGCGCCTCGGTGCTGGCCTCGGCCGAGCTCGGCGAGGGCGACGAGGCGAAGCGGCCGACGGTGCAGATCGGCGACCCCTTCGAGGAGTCCAAGGTGCTGGAGTGCTGCCTGGAGCTGCTCGAGAAGGGGCTGCTGGTCTCGCTGCAGGATCTGGGCGCCGCGGGCCTGACCTCCTCGGCCGCGGAGATGGCCTCGGCCGGCGGCGTCGGCATCGACCTCGACGTGGCCCGGGTGCCGCTGCGCGAGGCCGACATGGAGCCCTTCGAGATCATGGTCTCCGAGTCCCAGGAGCGGATGCTGGGAGTGGTCGAGCCGGAGAAGGTGGCCGAGGTGCTGGCGGTCTGCGAGAAATGGCAGACCGGCGCAGCGGAGATCGGCGTCGTCACCGACAGCGGGCGGGTGCGGGTGCTGCGCGGCGGCGAGGTCGTCGGCGACATGCCGGTCGACGCCCTGGTCGACGGCTGCCCCCTCTATGACCTCAGCCCCGCCGAGCCGGACGGGTGGATCTACGGCAACCGGACGACCCTCGACCCCGGCGCCTCGGCCGAGGACACCCTGCTGGCGCTGCTCTGCGCCCCCAGCGTCGCCTCGAAGCGCTGGGCCTTCGAGCAGTACGACTCGGTCGTCGGCTCGCGCACGGTTCGGCGGCCCGAGTCGGCCGACGCCGCCGTCCTGCAGGTCCCTGAGGCCGGCAACGCGATCGCCGTCTCGATCGACGGCAACGGGCGGCGGGTCGCCTGCGACCCCTACGCCGGCACGGTCGAGGCGGTGCTCGAGTGCGCCCAGAACCTCGCCTGCGTCGGCGCCGAGCCGCTTGGCCTGACCAACTGCCTCAACTTCGGCAACCCGGAGAAGCCGACCCCTGCCTGGCAGCTCGACCGGGCGGTCAGCGGACTCGCCGACGCCTGCGACGCGCTCGGCGTCCCGGTCGTCGGCGGCAACGTCTCCCTCTACAACGAGGGACCGGAAGGCCCGATCTACCCGACCCCGGTCGTCGGCATGGTCGGCGAGCTGCCGGACCCGGCCAGGGCCTGCGGCAGCGCCTTCGCCAGGGAGGGAGACGCGATCGCTCTGCTCGGCCCCTTCTCCCCCTCGCTCGCCGGCTCGGAGCTGGCCAAGCTGCACGGCGAGCTGGAGATGGGACTTCCCCGGTCCGATATCACCGCCGTCGCTGACGCCTGCGCCGCGGTCCGCGACGCCGTCCGCGCCGGCAGGCTCTCCTCCGCCCACGACGTCAGCGACGGCGGCCTCGCCTGCGCGCTGGCCGAGTGCGCGATCGGGGGCGGTGTCGGCTGCCAGGTTGACCTGCAGCCGCTGCGCGAACGCGGCTGCTCGCCGGAGGAGGCGCTCTTCGGCGAGGGAGCCGGCGGGTTCCTTCTCAGTGGCGAGGGCGACACTCTCGCCGCGCTCGGCGCGACCGTGATCGGCGAGACGGGCGGCAGCATGATCGAGGTCGCCGCCGGCGACCGCAGCTTCACCGTCGGCCTCGGAACCGCCGAGAGCGCCTGGCGCTCGCTCGGCGAGACCATCGAGCAGCCGGCCTGAGACCCAGGCTGCTCCTCAGCGCTCGCAGCCGCGCTCGCGGTCGAGCCCCGCGCCGCCGAAGCAGAAGTCGAAGCCCTGCCCGCCGCGGAGACGGTCGCTCCCCGCGTTGCCGGTGAGGACGTCGCCGCCCGCGTTGCCGGCGAGAAGGTCGGGGCCTCCACGGCCGCGGAGGCGATCGCCTCCAGAGCCGCCGAAGACGCGGTCGGCGGCCGACCCGGCGCTGACGCGGTCGTTGCCACCGCCGGCACAGACCAGGTCACGGCCCGAGAGGCCGAAGATCGCGTCGGCGCCTCGCAGGCCCACGATCACGTCGGGGCCGGCCGTGCCGACCAAGCGGTCGGGGCCGGCCGTTCCCGGCACCGTCGCGGCCACGCCACGGCAGCTGGGAATCTGCGGGGGCGCGACTACCTGAGTCGAGGCCGTCGCTTTGTCGTTGAGGCCGATCGGGTCGTTCTCGATCGAGTCGACGGACGCTGTGTTCTCGATCGTCTCCGCTTTCGTCGGTCGCGCCTGGATCGTCACCGTCACGGCATTCGCTTTGGTCGGGTCTGTCGCCAGGTTGCCGAGGTCGCAGGTGACGCGCTTGCCTTTCCGCTCGCAGCTGCCGCTGCTGGCAGAGACGGAGAGGGAGGTGACGTGGTTTGGAAGCACATCGGTCACGGTCACGCCAGTCGCGTCCTGAGGACCGAGGTTCGTGACCTGAATGGTGTACGTGAGCACCGCGTCGACAAATACAGGGTCGGGGCTGTCGGACTTGACGATTCCCAGGTCCGCCGTGTCACCCGGTGCCGAGTCCCCCGCGGGGGCGTAGGCCAGCGCCAGTCCGAAGGCGGCCAGGGCCAACAGGGCAGCAGGCATCTGCCATCTCGATCGCGACATCGGCACTTTCGTACCCTGGCCGGCGGCCCCTTAAAACGACCGTCGAACGATCGTCCGTCGCTGGTAACCTCCGCGGGTAGGCAGTCCGCCTGCGCGTCACGTCCTTTCAACCGCGAGGAAAGCACGCGCTTGACTCCGCTTCAGGGGCAGCTCATAGACCGCGATGGCCCGCGCGAGGAATGCGGGGTGTTCGGCGTATACGCACCCGGGCACGACGTCGCCCGCCTCGCCTACTTCAGCCTCTACGCGCTGCAGCATCGCGGCCAGGAGTCGGCCGGGATCGCCACCTGCGAGGGCGGCCACATCACGACGCTGCGCGACTCAGGGCTCGTTTCCCAGGTCTTCGACGAGGAGAAGCTGCGGGCGCTGGAGGGCGACATGGCGATCGGCCACGTGCGCTACTCAACCACCGGCGGCGGCTCCTGGGAGAACGCGCAGCCGGTCTGGCGCGACGACGGTCGCGAGCTGGCGCTCGCCCACAACGGCAACCTGACCAACGCGGTCGAGCTCTGGGCCGAGCTGAAGGAGCGCGGCATCGCCTTCCGGGGCACCTCGGACTCGGAGATCATCGCGGCGCTGCTCTCCTCGCACGACGGCAAGCTGATCGAGGACGCGGTGACGGACGTGATGCCGCGGCTGGAGGGCGCCTACTCGACCGTGGTGATGACCAAGCGGGCGATCGTCGCCTTCCGCGACCCGCACGGGGTGCGGCCGCTCTCGCTGGGCCGGCTCGACGACCGTTTCGTCGTCGCCTCGGAGAGCTGCGCCTTCGACATCATCGGCGCCGAGCTGATGCGCGAAGTTCACCCGGGCGAGATGGTCTCGCTGACCGAGCGCGGGCTGGAGACGCGTCAGGTGGTCAAGGCCGAGCGGCCGGCGATGTGCGTCTTCGAGCACATCTACTTCTCCCGGCCCGACAGCCGGCTCGAGGGCAAGGTCCTGCAGCAGGTGCGGGGGCGGATGGGCGAGATCCTCTGGCGCGAGGCGCCGGTCGAGGCCGACTTGGTGATCTCGGTTCCCGACTCCGGCAACCCCGCCGCGGCCGGGTTCGCGCGCGCCTCCGGGCTGCCGCGCGACGACGGCCTGATCAAGAACCGCTACGTGGCGCGGACCTTCATCCAGCCCGGGCAGGAGCTGCGCAAGCACGGACTGCGGCTCAAGTTCAACCCCCTGCCGGAGATCGTCTCCGGGCAGCGCATCGTCGTAGTCGACGACTCGATCGTGCGCGGCAACACGACGCGGCAGATCGTCGGCATGCTGCGCGACGCCGGCGCCAAGGAGATCCACCTGCGGATCTCGGCGCCGCCGATCCGCAACCCCTGCCACTACGGGGTAGACATGTCGACCCGCGAGGAGATGATCGCCCACAAGCGCACCGTGCAGGAGATCGCCGACGAGCTCGGCTGCGACTCGCTCGCCTACCTCTCCCTCGACGGCGTCTACGAGGCGATCGGCACCCCGCCCGAGGATCACTGCGACGCCTGCTTCAGCGGCCGCTACCCGCTCGGCGACCCTGAAGATGCCAACGGCAAGTTCGCGCTGGAAGACGTCGCCGTCGTGCCGGCGCGCGGCTGAGCCTCCTCGCCGCCTACTTCCGGTGCTTGCTTTTTCGGTGCTTGCCCTTCTTCTTTACGCACTTGACCTTGCCATGCACCTTCGTCTTCCTGAAGCGGGGCTTGCACTTCAGAGGCTTCGGTTTCGGCTCGAGCGCGCCCTGGGAGACCGGGAGCGCCGCGGGGAGCGCCGGAGTCGAGGAATCGCCGTTCGTCGCGCCTCCACCTCCGCCGCCGTCGAGCGAGCCCTCGAACATGAGTTTGAAGTTTCCTTCGCTGCCGCCTTTGCCGTCGACCGCGATCCTGTAGGTGACGCCTGCGGTGGCGGTGAAAGCGACTTTGCTGTCGTTCGGCTTACAACCACCACCGTTATCGTTACTCGCAACCGTCGTGAGACCAGCCACCGTGGAACCCGTGTAGACGGCGAGCAGGGTGTTGAAATCGTTGTCGACGGCGTGTGAGCAAGTCGAGATGCTGACCGGCCCGCCAGACGACGGCGTCCACGAGTACCAGACCGAATGGCCACCGGCGTTTCCCGCGTGGTTGGGCTCACCCGACTGCTTGCTAGCAAGGGTCGTCGCGCCGACGGCGGGGGCGGGCAGGCCGCTTCCCAGCACCCGGGCATTGGCGAATTCGTCGTTATCGGGTTTCGCCTTCACCCTCAATTCGAAACTCCCTTCGCCACCACCCTCGCCGTCGACCGCGATCCTGTAGGTGACGCCGGCTGTGGCGTCAAAGGCGACTTCACTGTCGGTCCACGGGCCACAGCCGTTCGCGGCTGCGCCGTTGCTCGCCACCGGGGTGAGGCTGCTCACAGCGGAACCGGTGTAGACGGCGAGCAGGGTGTTGAAACTGCCGAAGAATTCGCAGGTAGAGACGAAGGCCTCACCACTGCTTGACGGCGTCCACGAGTACCAGACGGAATGACCTCCGGCGTTGCCGGCGTGGTTGGGCTCACCGTCTTGCTTAGTGGCAAGTTCCGTCGTGCCGGGGACGAAAGCCCCCGACTCGAGCGTCTCGGCGTTAGCGAATTCATCGTTCGGGGCTGGGCCTTTCAAGACCAGCCCGAAAGGGCCTTCGCTGCCGCCCTTGCCGTCGACCGCGATCCTGTAGGTGACGCCTGCGGTGGCGGTGAATTCGACTTCGCTGTCGGTCGAGTTACAGCGTTCTTCCGCGCGCTCGTCATTGCTCGCCACCAGGGAAAGGCTGTTGACCGCGGAGCCGGTGTAGACGGCAAGCAGGGAATCCAGGTCGCCGCCGATGGTGCAGGTGGAGACGACGACGTGGGTGTCGATCGACGGCGTCCACGAGTACCAGACCGAATGCCCCCCGGCGTTGCCCGCGTGGTTGGGCTCGCCTGTCTGCTTGGTGGCGCCTTCGTTGTCGTCGAACTCGGCGCTCAGCGGAGGGCCGGAGAGGGGCGTCGCGTTGAGGAAGTCGTCGTTGGCGGGCGCCGCCTGGGCGCTCGCGGCCAGCGCCAGAAAGGCGAACCCGAAAATCGACAGCGTCGGGGCAAGGCGCCTGCCCCTCATCCCACTCCAATGTCTCAACTTGTGGCCCCCCCTACACATATTTGTCAAAGACTATTTAGGTACTTGAACGTCCTGAACACCGCAAAACATCGCACGAAAAGCGGCAGGGCGTCTTTTGCCTCGCTGCTCGCCTCCAGCCGCTAGGGCGGAGTCAGGTCGCTGACGATCTTGGCCGCGGGCCGGACGTCAGCGATACGGGCAACGGTCTCGCCCGCGTAGAGGGGGCCGGCATCGAGGAGGCTAGTCGGGCCGTCATCGGTGGGACCCTGCGGTGAGAGCAGGCGGCTGCCGGGCCGCTGAGCACTGACGAGGCGGGTCTGAACCTGGACGGGCGTGTACCGGGCGATCGGCGCGGTGAGACGGTTCAGGGCTCTGTTGAGCGCGGGGCCGCGGAGGTCTCCCTTCAGCCCGCGATCGGTAGCCGCGTTGGCGACCACCCGGTGCGGCGCGGGCCAGCCGAAGCCGAAGAGCTCGGTGAGGATCGTGTCTCCGGCGGCCAGCAGGCGTTGCCGGTACTCGGGATGCGCTCGGCTCTCCTCGCTGAGCAGGAAGCGGGTACCGGCAACAGCACCGGTCGCCCCAGCTTCGAGCGCCCCGCGCACGTCGTCCCGGCCGGCGATGCCACCCGCGAGAAGCAGCGGGTAGTCACGCGGCAACGCGGCTTGGACCTTGGCGAGCAGATCGAGGGCAGGTGTCCGGCCTCTCACGTGGCCGCCCGCCTCGACGCCCTGGACGATCACCGCGTCGGCGCCCGCGGCATGGGCCGCCAGGGACTCGGCGACGGATCCGCACTGGTGAAACCAAACGCCGGCGGTGCGGCGCTTCGGAGTGCCCCAGAAGGTGACGACGACGTCGGCCTTCTCCGCGGCCGCAAACCAGTCGCGGCGCGCGAAGGGGAGCAGGACGTTGATCGCGATCGGCCGGCCCGTCAAGGCCCGCGCCCGCCCCAGCTCGCGCTCGATCGCCTGCGCGCCGTTGACCGCAATCGTCCCGAGTCCTCCGGCTTCCGAGACCGCCGCGGCAAGCTCGTGGCGGCTCAGACCTCCACCCATGCCCGCCTGAACGACGGGTGCGGCAACACCAAGCCGCTCGAGGACGTTCATGCCGCGATCCTAGGGTGTCTGAGTTTTCCCACCGTATATGGCGGGAAAACTCAGACACGCCCCGGATGGCGGGCTGCGCGAAGATGCGGACGTGAGCGACTTTCGGATCGTCGTCCTGGCCTCCGGCAGCGGGACCAACCTGCAGGCGATCCTCGACACGCTGCACGGCCACGGGGGGATCGAGGTCGCCGCAGTCGGCTCGGACAAGCCGGACGCGAGGGCGCTGGAGCGGGCCCGGACGGCCGGAGTCGAGACCGGGGTCTTCCCGCGCGACGAGTACGACAGCCGCGACGCGCGAGACACCGCGATGGGCGACTGGATCGAGGCGCGCGGCGCCGACCTCGTCGCCCTCGCCGGATACATGCAGCTGCTGAGCGAGGGGTTCGTCGCCCGCTTCCGCCACCGGATCGTCAACGTCCACCCCGCCCTGCTGCCGGCCTTTCCCGGCCTCGACGCAATCGGGCAGGCGCTGGAGGCGGGGGTCGAGGTGACCGGCGTCACCGTCCACTTCGTCGACGAGGGTGTCGACACCGGGCCGGTGCTGCTTCAACGCGAGGTGCCGGTGCCGCCCGATCGCGACCGGGCGGCGCTCGAGGAAGCGATCCACGCCACCGAGCACGAGCTCTACCCGGAGGCGATCCGCATGATCGCGGCGGGCAGGGTTAGGATCGGCGCCGACGACCCGAGCGTCGTCATCCTCGATGAGTGAAGCCCGCACAGACACCCGATCGGAAGCCGTGAGCGACGGCACGGTGAAGGTGCGCCGGGCGCTCGTCTCCGTCTCCGACAAGACCGGGGTCGCCGACTTCGCCCGCGGGCTCGCCGGGCTCGGCGTGGAGATCCTCTCCACAGGGGGCACGGCGACGGCGCTGCGCGAGGCGGGGCTCGAGGTGACCGACGTCTCCGAGTTCACCGGCCAGGAGGAGATCCTCGGCGGGCGGGTCAAGACCCTGCACCCGCGGCTGCACGCGGCGCTGCTGGCGCGGCGCGGCGACCCCGAGCACATGGCGACGCTGGAGCGCGAGGGGATCGAGCCGATCGACCTGGTCTGCGTCAACCTCTACCCCTTCGAGGAGACGGTGGCCGCGCACGACGTCGCACCCGAGGTCGCGGTCGAGAACATCGACATCGGCGGGCCGACGATGATCCGGGCCGCCGCCAAGAACCACGACGGGGTCGCGGTCGTGGTCAAGCCCGAGTCCTACGACGCGGTGCTGGCGGAGCTGGAGGAGGCCGGCGGCGAGGTTTCCGCCTCGACCCGGCACTGGCTCGCCAACGAGGCCTTCGCCCAGACGGCCCGCTACGACGCCGCGATCGGCCGCTGGTTCTCGACCGAGTACGAGGACTACCCCGAACATCTGGCGGTCGCCTACGAGAAGGTGCTCGACCTCGCCTACGGCGAGAACCCCCACCAGCGCGCCGCGCTGTACTCCGAAGCCGGTGTTCGCAGCCACGTCCTCTCACGCGTCGCCAAGCTGCACGGCCGCGCCCTCTCCTTCAACAACGTGCTCGACCTCGACTCGGCGCGGCGGCTGGTCGAGGACTTCGAGCAGCCGGCCTGCACGATCGTCAAGCACAACAACCCCTGCGGGGTGGCGACCGGCGCCGACTCGCTGGAGGCCTACGAGAAGGCGCTGGCCTGCGACCCGATGTCGGCCTTCGGCGGCGTGATCGCCTTCAACCGGCCGGTCTCAGAGGCGCTCGCCGAGGAGCTCCACAAGAACTTCGTCGAGGTGCTGATCGCACCCGACTACGAGCACGGGGCGCTTGCCGTCCTCCAGCAAAAGGAGGCAATCCGCATCCTCAGCGAGGAGGAGCGCCGCGAGCGCGACCCGGGCGAACGCGACGTCAAACGGGTCTTGGGTGGGCTGCTGATCCAGGACCGGGACGGCGACCCCGAGCCACGCGAGCTGATGGAGGTGGTCACGAAGGCCGGAGTGAGCGAGGAGCAGTGGCGCGACATGCTCTTCGCCTGGACCGTCGTCCGCCATGTCCGCTCCAACGCGATCGTGATCGCCAAGGACGGCGCCACCCTCGGCATCGGCGCCGGCCAGATGAGCCGCATCGACTCGGTCCGCCTCGCGGTCGAGAAGTGCCGCGACGCCCGCGAGGACTCCGACGCACTCCTAGCCGGCTCAGCCGTCGCCTCCGACGCCTTCTTCCCCTTCGCCGACGGCCCCCAGCTGGCGATCGAAGCCGGCTCCAGCGCCGTGATCCAGCCCGGCGGCTCCAAACGCGACGCCGAGGTGATCGAGGCCTGCGAAGCCGCCGGCGTGACGATGGTCTTCACCAAGCACCGGCATTTTCGGCACTAGGTCTGCCTGCGAACGACGCGCGCAAATCGTTTGATTTGCGCGCTGTCCGTGCGTCGCGCCCGGCTAACGTCGCCCCACCGCGAAAGCGGTGCGCCCCGGCCGCCGGACGCGGACCTCGTCCTCACGAAACGGGGCTGGCGGGTTCGACTCCCGCTCGGGGCGTTACGATGCAAGAACGTGAGGGCGAGGTCCAGTTAGTTCGGATGGCAGTCCTCGCAATCGGCCCGCTTCGGCGGGCCGATTGCGTTCCCGGCGGGAAACCGGCGTGTACCGTCGAATCGGGCAGCGTGGACCAGCGGAGCGAACGTATCCAGCAGCGGTTCGAATGGCCGGTAGTCGTTGCTGCCCTACTGACGATCCCGATTCTCGTCATTCAAGAGTCGCATCTCACCCAGCCATGGCGAGTCATGGGGACGGTGCTGAACTGGGGAACCTGGCTCACCTTCGCCACCGAGGTTGTGGTGATGCTCTGGGTGGTTCCGCGGAAGCGAGCTTGGATTCGCACACACATCCTTGATCTTGCGGTCACGGTCCTCACGCCACCCTTTGCACCCGCCGCGTGGCAGGCGGGGCGAGTTTTCCGGCTCGTGCGACTCCTGCGGCTAGTCCGTGTCTTCAGCCTTCGCCGACTCCTGTCGCTCGAGGGAATCAAGTACACGGCGCTGACCGCCGCGGGGACAGTTGTGGTGGGCGGTGCTGTGTTTGCAAGCCTGGAGAAGAATCAGCACCTGACGACCTGGGACGGCATCTGGTGGGCTGCGACGACCGTCACCACGGTTGGCTATGGCGACATTGAGGTCATGACGGACGGCGGACGGATCATCGCTATGGCGATCATGCTCGTCGGCATCGGCTTCGTGGCACTGCTCACCGCCTTCATCGCCGACCGTTTCGTTCAGGGCCAGCGGGAAGCCGAGGTCAAAGAGGATCAGATCCTCTCTGAGTTGCGGAAGATCCGAATGCAGTTGGAGAGTCTCGAATCACACCAAGACCCGGAGCTGATCGCCAAGCCGGAGACCGGCTGAGTACCCCCGGCGGGATTCGAACCCGCGCCGCGCGGCTTAAAAGGCCGCCGCTCTAACCAACTGAGCTACGGGGGCGCGATGGCCATGGTAAAGGGCGGCGGGCCGTTCGGTGCGATCGCACTTTCCGCCGGATAGCGGAAGGAAGTGCGACATCGGCGGTCAGGAGAGCTCGGGGAGGCCTTGCTCGGGGGTCGAGGCCTCGGCGTGGGTGCGGCGGGGGATGCGGCCGGCGCCGTGGGCTGCGTGACCGGCCTCTACGCCGAGGCGCAGGGCGGTGGCCATCGCCACGGGGTCGGCGGCGCCGAAGATCGAGCTGGCGGCCATCACCGCGGCGCAGCCCAACTCCATCGCCAAAGCGGCGTCGGAGGCGGTGCCGATGCCGGCGTCGAGGACGACGGGAACCGAGGCGCGCTCGGCGATGATCGCGATGTTGTACGGGTTGCGGATGCCGGCGCCGGAGCCGATCGGGGAGCCGAGCGGCATCACCGCGGCGCAGCCGGCCTCCTCGAGGCGGCGGGCGAGAATCGGGTCGTCGTTGGTGTAGGGGAGGACGGTGAAGCCCTCGCCGACGAGGGTCTCGGCGGCGTCGATCAGCTCGACCGCGTCGGGGAAGAGGGTGCGGTCGTCGCCGATCACCTCGAGCTTGATCCACTCGGTCTCGAAGGCCTCACGGGCGAGTCGTGCGGTGCGGACGGCGTCGCGGGCCGTGTAGCAACCGGCGGTGTTGGGGAGGGCGAAGAGGCCGAGCCGGTCGAGCACGTCGAGGACCGAACCCCTCGCGTGGGGGTCGATGCGGCGCAGGGCGACGGTGACGATCTCCGCGCCCGAGGCCTCCAGCGCCCGCTCCATCTGCTCCAGCGAGCGGAAGCCGCCGGTGCCGGCGATCAGGCGAGAGGTCCAGGCCCGGTCGCCCAGCTCCCAGCCCTCCGCACCGCCCTGGATCGCGGCCAGCACCTCCACCTTGCTGCCCTCGACCAGCGGGGTCGAGGCCCACTCGGCGCGAGGCGCAACCTCTCCGTCGAGCGCGACAGCGAAGCCTCGGGAATCCTCCGCTCCGGCTGCCCGCGCCGCGTCGGCGAGACTCGCCCCCTCAGCGAGCTCGTGTGGCTGCCCGTTCAACTCGATCCTCATCCGGCCACCTCCACGCCGGCAAGTTCGGCGGCGACCTTTTCGCCGGTCAGCGGGGCGAGCAGGATGCCGTTGCGGTAGTGGCCGCAGGCGAGGATGAGGCCGTCGAGCTCACCGGGGCCGATCAGCGGCAGATTGTCTGGGGTTCCCGGGCGCAGTCCGGCCATCGCCTCGACCAGCTCCATCTCGGCGACGTCGGGGAGCAGGCGGTAGGCCTCGCGGAGCAGCTCGTGGACGCCACCCGCGGTGACGGTGGAGTCGAAGCCGCGCTCCTCGGTGGTCGCGCCGGCGATCAGGCGGCCGTCGGGGCGCGGGACCAGATAGATCCGCTCCGAGGCGACGATCCGCTCGCAGGGCTGCTCCCCGTCCGGCGCGCGCAGCTCGAGGATCTGCCCCTTGACCGGACGGACGGGAGGCCGGGCGTGCTCGGGAAGCCAGGCGGCCGTGCCGGCCCAGGCGCCGGTGGCGAGGATCACGGCGTCCGCGCACAGCTCCTCGCCAGCCGCCGTGCGCACGCCCTCGATCCGCTCGCCGTCGAGAAGTGCGTCGGCGACCTCGACCCCGGCCCGGACCTCGACCCCTTCGGCGGCGAGGGCGGCGAGCAGCGCCTGGGTCAACCGGCGCGGGTCAACCGCTGCCTCCTCGGGCGCGTGCACACCTCCGTTGAAGGAGGGCGTCAGGCCGGGCTCCAGATCGCGGCAGCGACGCGGTGGCAGCCACTCCGCCCCGAGGTCGAGGGAGCGCTGCAGCTCGTGGACGCGGCGCAGCTCCGCCGCCTCGTCGCGGTCGAGCGCGAGGTGCAGAGCGCCGCAGCGCTCGTAGCCGCTGCTCATCCCGCTCGCCGCCTCCAACTCGGCGACGAAGCCCGGATAGGCCTCGGCCGCCGCCAGCGTCATCCGCAGCAGCTCCGGCTCGCCGAAGGCCAGCTCACCGACCGGCGCCAGCATCCCGGCGGCCACGCGCGTCGCGCCGGCGGGCGGCGCGGCGCGGTCGAGGACGACGACGCGCGCGTCGCGACGCGAGAGGCGCCAGGCGCAGCAGAGCCCGATCGCGCCGCCGCCGACCACCACCGCGTCATAGCTGCCTCTGTCGCTCAATCTTGCCTCCGCCGGCATTACCCGGATCAGGTCCAGACGGTCGGTGGCCTCGTTGCCACCCTCTCAGCCATGGCATCGCCGATGCCGTGGGCTCCCGTTTCCCCACCGATGCTACCCCTCCCACCCGGCCAACCGGGGGGCGTGTCTGAGTTTTCCCGCCACATAGGGTGGGTTAGCTCAGACACGCCCCCTTCGCGGACGGGATAATCGGGGGGTGAGCCTCGCCACACCCGACGCCAAGGGCCCGTTGCGCCGCGAGCGGCTGCGCACGGCGCGCCTCTACCTCTGCTGCGATGCGCGGCCGCACGGCGAGGACCCCGAGCCGCTGCTGCGGGCGGCGCTGAACGGCGGCGTGGACATCGTCCAGCTGCGCGAGAAGTCGCTGCCGCGGCGCGAGATCGAGCTCTCCGCCCAGACCTTCCGACGCCTCTGCGACACCTACAGCGCCCTCTTCGTCGTCAACGACGATCCCGACCTCGCCCGCTCCTGCAATGCCGACGGAGTCCACGTCGGGCAGGGCGACACGCCGGCAGCCGAGGCCCGTGCGGCATTGGGGCCCGACGCGATCGTCGGGCTCTCGACCCACTCCGAAGAGCAGATCGCGGTGGCGGCCGGACAACCCGTGGACTACGTGAGTGTCGGCCCGATCTGGGAGACGCCGACGAAGGAGGGCCGCCCCGCGGTTGGGCTCGACCTGATCCGCCACGCGGCCGCCGGCGCCCGCCACCCCTTCTTCGCGATCGGCGGCATCGACGCGTCCAACGCACCCGAGGTCATCGACGCAGGCGCGCGGCGGATCTGCGTCGTGCGGGCGATCCGCGACGCCGAGGACCCGGCCGCGGCGGCGGAGGAGCTGCGTGCCGCCTTCGCTCCACTCGGGGAGGCGGCACCCGGTGCCTGACCCGGCGGCCGAGCAGCCGCGAAAGCGCAAGCAGCGCGGCGCCTCCCCCACCCCGCGCGAGCGGATGGAGCGTGGCTACGCGAAGGCGGAGGAGCGCAACCAGGCCGCGCGGGAAGCGCTCGACCCGCTGGCCGAGGGCGAGCGCCCGCTGGTCGTGACGATCGGCGCCGTCGTCTCCGCCCTGATCTCCGCCTCGGTCGTGATCGGCTACCTCTCCGGCACCGAGGTCGACGGGGAGAAACCGCTGCTCGTTCAAGCGCTCGCGCCCGCTCTGCTGACCGGGATGATGGCCTGGGGCATGTGGCGAGCTCGCTACTGGGCGGTGCTCGGCTTCCAGCTGATCCTGGTCTTCATCCTCTTCAGTGCCTTCTTCGGCCTCCTGGTGGCGGCCTCGTCGCTCGCCCAGATCGCCGGCACCCTCGCTCTGCTCGCGGTCGCCGGCACGTTCTTCTTCTTCATGGTCAAGGCGATGGCCCGGATCCAGATGCCCACCCGTCACTGAGCCCGCTCCGGTGCGCCTTTTCCCCGATATAGCTGGATAAGGCGCACCGGAAGGCGGCTTCTATAGGCTGAGGTGCCTTGGCTGAATCGTTCGACATGATCGTCATCGGCGGGGGCCCGGGCGGCTACGTCGCCGCGATCCGCGCCGCCCAGCTGGGCAAGAAGACCGCTGTGGTCGAGCGAGACAAGGCGGGCGGGCGCTGCCTCAACTACGCCTGCATCCCGGCCAAGACCGTGCTGCGCACAGCCGAGATCTACGAGCAGGCGCGCGAGAGCGCCGAGCTCGGCGTGGTCGCCAAGGACGTCTCGATCGACTGGGAGGCGCTGGGCAAGCGGCGTGCCGATGTCTCTGAGTCCCTCTCCAGCGGCGTGAAGATGCTCTGGGACAAGAACAAGATCGTGGCGGTCGAGGGTGAGGGCTCGCTGACGCCGGAGGGCAACGTCAAGGTGGGCGACGAGGTCTACGAGGCGGGCACTGTCGTGCTGGCAACGGGCTCGGAGGCTCTGCCGATCCCCGGCGTCGAGTTCGGCGATCGCGTGCTCGACACCTGGGGCGCCTGGTCGCTGCCCGAGCAGCCGAAGAGGATCGCGGTCGCCGGCGCCGGCGCCTCGGGCTGCGAGATCGCCTCCGCCTACGGCCGCTTCGGCACCGAGGTGGTGCTGATCGAGATGCTCGACCAGATCCTGCCCGCCGAGGACAAGGACATGGCCCGCGTCGTCGAGCGCGCCTTCAAGAAGCAGAACGTGACGATCTCCACCGGCACTCCGGTGACCGACGTCGAGGCCGGCGAGGGCTCGGTCAAGCTCAGCTACGGCGGCGAGTCGATCGAGGTCGACTACCTCTGCATCGCCGGCGGCCGGGCGCCCGACGTCGAGGGGCTCGGCCTGGCCGAGGCCGGCGTCGAGCTGGAGGAGAACGGCAAGGTCAAGGTCGACGAGTACAACCGCACCTCCAGCCCGAAGATCTACGCGATCGGCGACCTCACGGGCGCCAAGGCGCTCGCCCACAAGGCCTCCGAGGAGGGCGTGGTCGCGGTCGAGCACGCGGCCGGGGAGCCGGCCCACCCGGTCGACCAGAACCTCGTCGCTGGGGCGACCTTCTGCCACCCGCAGGTGGCGAGCGTCGGCCTCACGGAGGCGGCCGCCAAGGAGGCCGGCCATGACGTCAAGGTCGGCAAGCAGAAGCTCGGCGGCGTCGGCGGCGCCACCGTCTACGACGACAAAGACGGCCTGGTCAAGCTCGTCGTCGACTCCAAGTACGGCGAGATCCTCGGCGCCCACGTCGTCGGCAACCGCGCCTGCGACATGATCGCCGAGCTGGTCGCGACGATGGCGCTGGAGGGCGGCTACCAGGAGCTGGCTCGGATCGCCCACCCCCATCCGACGATCTCAGAGGCGATCCTCGACGCGGCGAGAGCCGTCGACGGCTGGGCGATCCACGCCTGAACTGGGGCCCGCTCAGCCTGCGCTGGCTGGAAGCTCGATCGTCTCGATGCCGAGCTTCGCGGCGATGGCGAGCACGTCGGAGTCGGAGCTCGCGATCTTGTCCACCGGCCGGGCCGCGGCCAGCAGGATCACGTCGGCAAGTGACAGTCGTCGAGTCTTGCGGTGATAGTGCTCGATTCGGATCTCGGCGGCGCGGCGAGCGAGACTCGCATCGACAACTACCTGCTCGATCGTGCCCCCGAATAGCGGCTCCACCACTTCGGCTACTCGGTCGACGGGAAGCCCTTCGCGCCTGGCCGCGATGTCGTAGACCTCGACGATGTTCGGTGCCGTCATCGCGGCATCGCCCTCGCGGAGCAGGCTTCGCACCGGCCCCATCGCGAGCTCGCCAAGGATCACCGCGACTAGCGCGTTGGCGTCCAGCAGTGTCCTCACAGGCCGAACTTGCGTTCTTCGGCTTCGAGTTCCGCTTGGCGCTCTTCCCGGCGAATCGTCTCCAGGCCCAGGCCCCGGCCTTCGCCCGCGAACGCCCCAGCGGCGGCCTCGATCGGGTCGTCGGGCGCGGGCTTGAGGACGATCTCCCCGCCCCGGTCCTCGAGCGTCACCGTGGTCGTCCCCCAGCGCTTGCGAATCGGCGCCGGGATCGAGACCTGCCCGCCTTTGCTGATTTTCATGCGTTTCTTCATGTTCATGAAATTTACCATGAGATATCTCACTCCTCGGCTCGTTCATGGACGCATAAGGTCAGAACGTGGCCGATCTCTCCCCCCCGGCGGCGACCTTCTACTTCGACCTTGGCTCGCCGTACGCGTACCTGACCGCCGAGCGGGTCAGTGGGCTCTTCACCGAGGCCGGGCTCGAGCAGCCGGAGTGGCAGCCGATCCTGCTCGGCGGGCTGTTCCAGCGCCTCGGGCGGGACTCGTGGGGCAACGGGCCCGGGCGGGAGGAGGGCATGGCCGAGGTCGAGCGGCGTGCCGCGGAGTACGGGCTGCCGCCGCTGATGTGGCCCGAGCCCTGGCCCGGCAACACGCTCTTCGCGATGCGCGCCGCCACCTTCGCCAAGCAGACCGGCCGCACCGTCTCCTTCGCCCTCGCCGCCTTCCGCCAGGCCTTCGCCGCCGGGCGCGACCTCTCGCTGCCCGACAACGTGCTGATCGCGGCCGCAGCCTGCGAGCTGCACCCGCGGGCGCTGCTGAAGGCGGTGGAGACCGAGGGGGTCAAGGGCACCCTGCGCGAGGCGACCGACCGGGCGGCCGAGCTGGGCGTCACCGGCGTCCCATCGATCCTCGTCGATGGCGAGGTCTTCTGGGGCGACGACAGACTCGAGGAGGCGGTCAGCGCCGCGAGCTAATGTGGCCCTGATGGCCGATCTCCCTGACGCCTCCGCCTGTTACGAGCTGCTCGCGCGCATGGCGCTGATCCGGCGCTTCGAGGAGGAGGCGGGGCGCCAGTACCAGCGGGCCAAGGCCGGCGGCTTCCTGCACCTGGCGATCGGCGAGGAGGCGACCATCGTCGGCGTCTCCGCGGCGATGCGCAAGGAGGACTACCTGATCGGCACCTACCGCACGCACGGCCACGCGATCGCCCGCGGCACCGACCCCAAGCACGTGATGGCCGAGCTCTTCGGCCGGGTCGACGGGACCAGCGGCGGGCGCGGCGGCTCGATGCACATCTTCGACGCCGAGCACCGCTTCATGGGCGGCTACGGGGTCGTCGGCGGCAACCTGCCGATCGCGGCCGGCCTCGCGCTCGCCTCCGAGTACAAGGGCGAGGATGCGGTCACGGTCTGCATGTTCGGCGACGGCGCCTCCAACGCCGGCAACTTCGGCGAGACGATGAACCTGGCGGCGCTCTGGAGCCTGCCCGTCCTCTTCCTGGTCGAGAACAACCTCTACGGGATGGGCACCTCAGTCGAGCGGCACTCGGCCCAGACCGACCTCTCCAAGAAGGCGGAGGGCTACGGGGTCCCCGGGCAGCGGATCGACGGGATGGACGTGCTGGCGGTGCGCGAGGCGGTCGCCGAGGGGGTTCGGCTTGCCCGCGAGGAGCGCCGGCCGACGATGCTCGAGGCCTTCACCTATCGCTTCCGCGGCCACTCCGCCGCCGATCCCGAGGTCTACCGCGAGCGCGAGGAGGTCGAGGCCTGGCAGGCGAAGGACCCGATCGAGCTCTTCGCGCGGCGCTGCGTCGAGGCGGAAGTGCTGGGCGAGCGCGAGGTGCAGGAGGTGCGCGACAAGGCGGAGGAGACGGTCCTCGCTGCCGTCAAGTTCGCCGACTCCTCGCCCGAGCCGGCGCTCGACACGCTCTACGAGAGCCTCTACGTGCTCGACAGCGACGCCGGCTGGTACGCGGTCGACGAGCGCAGCCCCGAGCCGCACCGCGGCGAGCACGAGGACCGGATGCCCGACGCGGCCCGCGAGCTGGCCGAGGCCGGAGCCGCCTACGCGGGGCAGCCGGACGGGCCGAGGCCAAATCCAGCCGAGCAGGGGGACGCCCAGGAGGGCGTCGAGCCCGTGGCCGACGAGGTCGAGGAGGCTGAGCACTGATGGCGGAGCTGCGGATGCGCGAGGCCCTGCGCGACGCGATGGCGGAGGAGATGCGGCGCGACGAGGCGGTCTTCGTGATGGGCGAGGACGTCGGGGTCTTCCAGGGAGCCTTCAAGGTGACCGAAGGGCTCCTGGACGAGTTCGGCGAGCGGCGCGTGCGCGACACGCCGATCTCCGAGAACACGATCGTCGGCACCGGGGTCGGCGCGGCGATGGCGGGACTGCGGCCGGTGGTCGAGCTGATGACGGTCAACTTCGCGCTGCTGGCGCTCGACCAGATCGTCAACCACGCCGCCGCGATCCCCTACATGTTCAACGGCCAGGCGCGGGTGCCGATGGTGGTGCGGATGCCGGGCGGCGGCGGCCATCAGCTCGGCCCCACCCACTCGCACAGCTTCGAGGCGCTCTTCCTCCAGGTGCCGGGGCTGCTGGTCGCCTGCCCCTCGACGCCGGGCGACGGCAAGGCGCTGCTGAAGGCGGCGATCCGCGACGACAACCCGGTCGTCTTCATCGAGCACGAGAGCCTCTACGGGCGGCGAGGGGAGGTCAGCGAGGACGAGGAGGAGATCCTGCGCTTCGGCCAGGCGGCGGTGCGGCGCGAGGGCTCCGACGTGACGATCGTCGGCATCCTCAAGATGGCCCACGTCGCCGAGGACGCGGCGCGGGTGCTCGCGCACGAGCACAGGGTCGAGGCCGAGGTGATCGACCCGCGCACGCTGCGCCCACTCGACCTCGACACGATCCTGGCATCGGTGCGCAAGACCAACCGCGCCGTGATCGTCGAGGAGGGCTGGCCGCACGGCGGAGTCGGTGCCAACCTGGCGAGCCTGATCACCGAGCAGGCCTTCGACGACCTCGACGCGCCGGTTCAGCGGGTCACCGGCGCGGACGTACATATGCCTTACTCGAGGCGGTTGGAGCAGGCCGCGATTCCCCACGAGGAGCACGTGGTGAAGGCGGCGCTGGCCACGCTGGAGGGATCGATCTGATGGCTGACGTCGTGATGCCGAGGCTCTCCGACTCGATGGAGGAGGGGACGATCCTGCAGTGGCTGAAGCAGGTCGGGGACGAGGTCGCCGTGGGCGATGAGCTGGTGGAGATCGAGACGGACAAGGCGAACATGGCGTACGAAGCCGATGTCGCGGGGACGCTGACGGAGATCCTCGTGCAGGAGGGCGAGACGGTGGCGATCGGGACGCCGATTGCTCGGGTGGGCGGTGAAAGTCCGGGCTCCTCGACCGAGTCGGGGGGGGGGGGGG